>JBBRFO010000029.1:0-27751 GCA_038224135.1 Solirubrobacterales bacterium | reverse complement strand
CGGATGGAACCAGCTCGCAGAACGTCTGCGGCGCCTTCTACTTCCCGTGGCACAGCCACGCGCTGAACGAGTTCGCCAACTACGAAGCCGGCTTCGGCGGCATGGCGACGATGCTGCGCGTCGACCCGCCGACCGGCTGCGGTACGCCTGGGCTGACGACGACGACCGCGGCGCCGAGTTCGGCCGCGGCGGTCTCGCCCAGCTCCGCGCTGTTCCAGAACGTCAACGGCCTGAAGGTTGCGACCGACGGACTGACCTACACCGCCACGAGCAACCTGACCGGCGGCGTGCGCAAGGTGCAGTACACGGCCGACTTCACCGGCCTGCCGACCGCGGGCGCCGGAGTGATGAACATGCAGCTGGCGTTCACCGCCCGCGTGCAGAAGGTGCGGTTCTTCGGATTCCCGTCGGCGCTGCCCGCGACGACCTGCTCGCAGACGCTCGAGATCCAGAAGTGGACGGGGGCCGGCAACGCGACGCCGAACGGGTACGTGGTGCTCAACAACTCGACCGCCACCATCAACTACAACCCGCTGACGAACCTGGCGACCCCAGGTGCCGAGCAGCAGTACGTCAGTGGAACGGGGCAGGTGCGCATCCGTGTGACCTGCGATACGGCAAGCCCGTCGGGTCAGACGTTCCAATCGATCGGTGACCTCATGCAGCTCACCTACGACGCGCCGTGACCGCCGTGATCGGTTCAAGGAGAGACACGATGTCAGCCACCACCAACCACAGCGTCACGCGGAGCATCCTGCCCGCTGTCGTGCTCGGCGTCCTCTTCAGCCTCGTGCTGAGCGTGGCGACCGCGTCGGCGATGCGCGTCTACGACGGAGCGACGGCGCGCCAGGCGCACCTGCGTCACCACGCCGCGGGCAAGTCGAAGCACCGCACGCATCGGCGCGTCCGCGCCCGCGCTGCTGCCAGCCCGACGTTCAACCTGTGCGCGAAGGCCGACTCGGTCACGCCGACCGGCGCCCCCGGCGCGATCCCGATCTGGGGTTTCGCAGTGCGGCCTGGCGGCGGGTGCGCCGCTGCGACGGCCGGCATCCCGGCCCCGACGCTCGACGTCGGCGCCGGTGACAACGTCACGCTGAGCATCAACAACGGGCTCGACCAGAACCTGCACATCTCGATCCCGGGCATCACGATCAATCCGGGCGCGACGCCGAACACGCGGACGATCGCGCCGGGTGATACGGGCACCGTGTCGTTCACCGCGACAAACCCAGGGACATATCTCTACGAGAGCGACGGCACAGCCGGCCGCCAGGCCGAGGTCGGCCTTGCGGGCGCCCTCATCGTGCGGCCCGCGGTGCTGCCGAACGGCCGCGTCTACAACGACGCGAGCGCGGCGTACAACACCGAGGCGCTGATGGTCCTGTCGGAGATCGACCCCAACCTCAACGCGACGCTGCCGACTCCGGGCGGGCTCGCCAACTTCGACATGGCGACGTGGAAGCCGCAGTACCGGCTGATCAACGGACTCGGCTACCCGAGCACCGGGACGATCAGCTCAGCCGCCGGCTCGAAGGTGCTGCTCCGCTACGTCAACGCCGGATCCGAGCACATCTCGATGACACTGCTCGGCGCCGACACGACGGAGATCGGGCGCGACGCGTCGCTGCTGACCACGCCGCTCGGCGTCTCCGCGGAGACGATTCCGGCCGGTGGCACGGCTGAGGAGATCGTGACGGTTCCGGCCGGAACGGCGAGCGGGACGAAGTTCCCGATCTACGACCGCAACCTGAACCTCGTCAACGGCGCGTCGGCCGGCATCGGTGGCCGCCTGCGCTTCATCCAGGTCCCGTAGACCATGGGCATCGCCGTTCCGTCGGGCGCGCGCCCGCTCATCCGCACACGGCTGCTCGGCGTCATCGTCGGCGCAGCGGTGGCGATCGGCGTGCTGGTGCTGGTCACCAGCCACCACGCGACGGCGCCGGGTCCGATCCCGCTGCCGAAGGGCGTCAACGCGGCGGGCCTGCTCGACGCGACCGGCGCCCGGGTGGTCCGCGTGACCAAGGCGGGTGACGGCGGGCTGATCGACGTGCGCTACCAGATCGTCGATGCCGACAAGGCCGGAGCGCTCCACAGTGTCAAGCGTCCGCCCGCTCTGGTCGATGAGCACAGCGGGACCGTCGTGTCCCGCCTGCTCATGGGTCATGCTCACGGCGGAACCTTCCACAATGGCGAGACGTACTTCTTCGAATTTGAGGACCCGGCAGGCCTGGTCCAGCCCGGCGACCCGGTGTCGGTCGTCATGGGCCCCGTGCGGCTCATGCACGTCAAGGTGCAGTGAGCCCAGCCTGATGCGCCGGCGGGCGCTTCCAGGACTGCTCGTCGCGCTGTGTGCTCTCGCCGTCGGGGCGAGCCCGGCGGCGGCGCACGTCTCGCTGGTCGGCTCCGAACCGGCCGACGCGACCTCGTTGCGGCAGGTGCCCAAGGAGGTGCATCTGCGGTTCAACGAGCCGGTCTCGAGCCGCTTCCGCCAGGTCCGGCTGCTCGATGCGACCGGGCACGCCGTCGCGGGGACGCGGCTGCGCGCGTCGGGCGACGGGCGCGAGCTGGTCCTGATGCTGCCGGCGAACCTGCGGCGCGGCGCCTATGAGGTCACCTGGGAAGCGCTGTCGCAGGACGACGGCCACGTCAGCGGCGGCGCGGTCGTGTTCGGCGCCGGGGCAGCCGTGGGGCCCGCGCCGCTGGCGGCACCGGTGAGCGAGGCGACGACCTTCGACGCGGCGCTGCGCTGGGTCGTGCTGAGCCTGCTGCTGGGGCTGACCGGGCTCGTCGCGATGGGCCTCGTCCTGCGCCGCTCGCGGTTTGCCGCCGGCGACGAGCCGGTGCGCGAGCAGGCGGTCGCCCGCGTGGTCCGGCCGCTCGCGCCGCTTGCCGGGGGGGCGGCGCTCGTCGGCCTCGCCGTCATCGCGCGGGAGGCTGACACCGTTCCGGGAGCCTCGGGCCTTCTCTCCGCGGCAGGCCAGCTGCTCGGCGAGCGCTGGGGCGCGGTCTGGATCGCGACACAGGTGCTGCTCATCGCGCTCGTCGGCCTCGGGTTGCGCGCTCGGCGCGTCCCTGACGCGCGGGGACTCGGCGCGGCGGCTGGTCTGCTCGTCGCGATCTGCGCGCTGCGGGCAGCCAACGGTCACGCGGCCGTTGTGGCGCAGCCGACGCTGCACGTCATCGCGGCGACGGCACACCTGGTCGGTGCCGGCATCTGGCTCGGCGGCGTGGCGGCCTTCACGCTGCTGCTGTGGCCCACCGGGCGGGCGATGCGCCAGGACAGCGGCGTGCTGGTGCGGGCGATCCGCCGGCCCTTCTCGTGGCTCGCCGGTGGCGCGCTCGTGGTGGCCGCCTTCACCGGCCTCGTCGCGTTCGGCGCGCAGGTCGCCTCGGTCGACGCGCTCCTGACGACGAGCTACGGCGAGAGCCTGCTGGTCAAGGTCGGCCTGATGTTGATCGCCGCCGGCGTCGGCCTGGTCAACGCGATCGTGTTGCTGCGCCTCGGCCGCGACGGCGCCGCCCCAGTGGGCATCCGCGTCCCGCGCCTGATGGCGATCGAGGCCGCCCTCGGGGTGGGCGCGCTGCTCGCCGCCGGGCAGGTGACGGCTTCGGCGCCGCCGCGCGGCCCGGAGTTCGGCGCTCCGCGGCCGGTCCGTGCCCCGCTGCTCGCCCGGCAAACGCGCGACATCCTGATCGGGACGACCGTACGCCCCAACCGCGTCGGCACGAACGTCGTCACGATCACGACGCCGAGCAGCCGTCGGGGGCTCGGCTCGCCCGTGCGGTCCGTCACGCTGCTCGCCCGCCCGGCGCTGGCGTCGCCGGATGCGACGCAGCGGATCCGCCTGGTCGCCGGCGGCGACGACCGCTGGACGAGCGGCACAGTGCTGCGCAGCGCCGGCGCGTGGCGGCTGTCGGTCGTGGTGCGCCGCGCCGACGGGGAGCGCCTCGTCGCGCCGCTCGCGCTGACGGTCGAACCCGCCGATCGCGTGCTGCCGGTGAAGTACTCGGCGCGCCGCGTGGGGCCGATCGCGACGGCGCTGCAGTGGGCGCTGATCGGCGCGGCCGTCCTCGGCCTGGCGGCGCTGCTGCTGTGGTTCCGGTTGCGGCGCCGGCCGGTGAGTGAGACCCTGTCCGGGTCATTCGACGCGGTCTGAAAGGACTCACGCTGCGATCAACGGGGGGAATGCTGGGCGCCACGACGGCGCTCGTGGTGCTGGCGCTCGCGATTGCCGCGCCGAGGGCGGCGCCTGCGCGCGAACCGCTGCTTGACGTGATCGTAACGCTCCGCGCGCAGGCGCCCGGTGGGTCCGGCGGGGCGGCCGTGGAGCGATCCCTGCGGCGCACGGCGGTCCGCACGCAGCGCGACCTGCTCCGCGCGGCCGCCGCGCGCGGGGCGCGCCTCCGCGTCGTCCGCTCGCTGTGGATCGTCAACGCGATCGAGCTTCGTGCGACACGCGCGGACGTCGACCGCCTCGCTCGCGACCGGCGCGTCGCGAGCATCCGGGCCAACGCGGTGCTGCGCCGCGCGCCGCGCGCCGCGGCGTCGGCGGCACCGACCGCGCCGCCGGCCGACAACGTCGCCCAGATCGGTGCGCCGCTGCTGTGGCAACAGGGCATCACGGGGGCAGGGGTGACGGTGGCGAGCATCGACGGCGGCGTCGACGCCTCACATCCGGCGCTCGCGGCGAACTTCCGCGGCGGCGCCGGCAGCTGGTTCGACGCGACTGGTGAGCACCCGGACTCGCCGATCGACACCAGCGGCCACGGCACCGCGACCCTGGGCGTCATCGTCGGCGACGGGTCCGGCGGCACGGCGATCGGCGTGGCGCCCGACGCGCACTGGATCGCCGCGCGGATCTTCGACGATCGTGGGCGCGCGACGGTGGCCGGGATCCACGCCGCGCTGCAATGGGCGCTGGACCCGGACGGCCGTCCCGCAACGGCCGACGCGCCACAGGTCCTCAACGCCTCGTGGGACCGCTCGGGCGGGGTGTGCGACCTCGAGTTCGAGCCCGATCTGGTGCGCCTGCGAGCGGCCCACATCGTCCCGGTGTTCGCCTCCGGCAACGACGGGCGCGACGCCAGCCCTGCGAACAACCCAAGCGCGCTGGCCGTCGGGTCAGTCGATGCGGATGGCGCGATCGCGTCCGGCAGCGGACGCGGGCCGTCGACATGTGGCGGGCGCCCATATCCGGCGCTCGTCGCGCCCGGCGTCGAGATCCCGACCAGCGACGTCGCCGGGCTGTACACGACGCAGACCGGGACATCGATGGCCGCTCCCCACGTCAGCGGCGCTCTCGCCCTGCTCGTGGGTCGTTTCCCGCACATCTCGGCGCTGCGCCAGCAGAGCGCGCTGCAGGCGACGGCGGCCGACCTGGGGCTCGCGGGGGCCGACGACGTGTTCGGCTACGGGCGAGTGAACGTGGCAGCAGCCGAGCGTTGGTTGCTCACCGCGCGCGACCTGAGGCTGAAGCCCTCGACCTGGACGCCCGCAGTGCGTCCAGGCCACGCGACCTCGCTGCGGGTGAGTGTGGTCGCGATCAACGGGTTCAGCGGACCCGTCACCATGACGATCAGCGGCCTACCGAGGGGCGTACGCGTCGCTGCCGTCCGCGTGACGCTCCGCGGCACGCGGCTGATCCGCCTGACGGTCCGCGCCGGCGCACGGGTCGTGGCCGGCATCCGGCCGGTGGCGCTGACCGCGCGCGCGGCAGGGATGTCGCGGACGATCACCCTCAGCCTGGACGTCCGGCGCTGAGCTCAGGCCGGCGTGTGGCGCTCGAGGATCGCGCCGAGGTCGGCGCCGGCCGGCAGCGTGCCGTAGTTGAGCCCCGCGTCGCCCGCCAGGCGCGCCGCGCAGAACGCGTCGGCGACCGCCGGCGGCGCGTGCCGCACGAGCAGTGACCCCTGCAGCGCCAGCGCCATCCGCTCGACGATCCGCCGGGCGCGGGTCTCGAGCGCTTCGGCGTCGGCGAACTCGTCGCGTAGGTCCTTCGTGAACCCGTCGAGCCGGGCGTCGGCACCGGCCGCGGATTCGACCTCGGCCAGGAACGCGTCGAGCGCCTCGGGCGTGCGCGAGAGCGCCCGCAGGACGTCGAGCGCCATGACGTTGCCCGAGCCCTCCCAGATCGACGAGAGCGGCGAATCGCGGTAGATCCGCGGCATTCCCGAGTCCTCGACGAAGCCGGCGCCCCCGAAGGCCTCGAGTGCTTCGAACGCGTGCTGCGGGGCGCGTTTGCAGACGTAGTACTTGGCGACGGCGGTCGCCAGCCGCTTGATGTGCGCCTCGGCCGGGTCGTCGTCGGCGCCGTCGTAGGCGCGGGCCAGTCGCATCGCCAGCGCGGTGGCGGCCTCCGCCTCGAGCGCCAGGTCGGCGAGGACGTTGCGCATCAGCGGCTGATCGATCAGCCGCGCGCCGAAGGCGCTGCGGTGGGCAGCGTGCCAGGTCGACTGCGCGACGGCCGCGCGCATCCCGGCGGCGCTCCCCAGCACGCAGTCCAGCCGCGTGTGGCCGACCATCTCGATGATCGTCGGCACGCCACGCCCGGGCTCACCGACCATCCGCGACCAGGCGCCGTGGAACTCGACCTCGCTCGAGGCGTTGGACTTGTTGCCGAGCTTGTCCTTCAGGCGCTGGATGTGGAAGGCGTTGCGCGAGCCGTCGGCCAGGATCCGCGGCATCGCGAAGCACGAGAGCCCTTCGTCGGTCTGGGCGAGGACGAGGAACAGGTCGCACTGCGGCGCCGAGCAGAACCACTTGTGCCCGACGAGTTCGTACTCGGCTCCGGCGCCGCCGCCGTTCAGCGACGTCGCGGTGGTGGTGTTGGCGCGGACGTCGGAGCCGCCCTGCTTCTCCGTCATCGCCATGCCGCACAGGGCCGAGCCCTTCTCCGACGCCGGGCGCGAGGCGGGGTCGTATGAGGTGGAGGTCAGCAGCGGCTCCCACTCGGCGGCGATCTCGGGCTGCATCCGCAGCGCGGGGACGGCGGCGAATGTCATCGTCGTCGGACACGCAAAGCCCGACTCGGCCTGCATCGCGGTGATGTACAGCGCCGCACGGGCCGCGTGCGCTCCGGGCTCGTCGGTGCGCCAGGGCAGCGCGTGCAACTCGTCACGCACGCCGGCGGCCATCAGCTGGTGCCAGGACGGGTCGAACTCGACCTCGTCGATCCGGTTGCCGTAGCGGTCGTGTGTGCGCAGCACGGGCAGATGCGTGTTTGCGCGGTCACCCCAGGCCAGCGGCTCGCCGCCCCAGAACGCGCCCGCGACGCGAGCACGGTCGTCGATCCAGCCGGCGCCATCGCGGGCCACGGCCTCGACGAGCGGGACATTGTCGGTGTAGAGGTTGCGACCGGCCAGCGGCGGCGGCTGGTTGGCCACCTCGTGCGTCTGGAACGGCGCCGACGGCCTGCGGGCGATCATCGCTGGAACGGTACTCCGGGCGGGGCCGCGCCGCGACCCCGGACGGCACCCGGGCCGCCGTTCCCCATACCCTTGCCGCTCCGACCCGAAGGGACCCGCATGGCGAAGATCAAGGTGCAGAACCCCGTCGTCGAGCTCGACGGCGACGAGATGACCCGGATCATCTGGGCCTTCATCAAGGACCAGCTGATCCTGCCGTACCTGGACATCGATCTGCGCTACTTCGACCTCGGCATCGAGGCCCGCGACGCCTCCGGCGATCAGATCACGATCGACGCCGCCAACGCGATCAAGGAGCACGGCGTCGGCGTCAAGTGCGCGACGATCACGCCGGACGAGGCACGGGTGGAGGAGTTCGGGCTGACGCAGATGTGGCGCTCGCCCAACGGCACGATCCGCAACATCCTCGGCGGCGTGATCTTCCGCGAGCCGATCGTGATCAGCAACGTTCCGCGTCTGGTGCCCGGCTGGACGAAGCCGATCGTCATCGGCCGCCACGCGTTCGGCGACCAGTACCGCGCGACGGATCTCGTCGTTCCGGGCCCGGGCACGCTCACCATGACCTACACGCCCAAGGACGGCAGCGAGCCGATCGAGCTCGACGTCTACGACTTCCCGGGCGGTGGCGTCGCGATGGCGATGTACAACCTCGACGACTCGATCCGCGACTTCGCGCGCGCCTCGCTGCGCTACGGCCTGAACCGCGGGTTCCCGGTCTACCTGTCGACGAAGAACACGATCCTCAAGCGCTACGACGGGCGCTTCAAGGACCTCTTCCAAGAGGTCTACGAGGCCGAATTCCTGTCCGACTTCACGGCCGCCGGCATCACCTACGAGCACCGCCTGATCGACGACATGGTCGCGGCGGCGATGAAGTGGGAGGGCGGCTACGTCTGGGCCTGCAAGAACTACGACGGTGACGTGCAGTCGGACACCGTCGCCCAGGGCTTCGGCTCGCTCGGGCTGATGACGAGCGTGCTGATGACGCCCGACGGGAAGACCGTCGAGGCCGAAGCCGCGCACGGCACGGTCACGCGCCACTACCGTCAGCACCAGCAGGGCAAGCCGACATCGACCAACCCGATCGCGTCGATCTTCGCCTGGACCCGCGGTCTGGCCGCACGTGGGCGGATGGACGGCACCCCCGACGTCGTCGGCTTTGCGCAGACGCTCGAGCGGGTCTGCATCGAAACGGTCGAGAGCGGGAAGATGACCAAGGACCTGGCACTGCTCATCGGCCCCGACCAGCCCCACCAGACAACGCAGGAGTTCCTCGCCTCGATCGACGAGAACCTGCAGCGCGCGATGGCGTGAACCCGCCTTTTCTGAACCCCAAGGAGATGATGTTGTGAGCACCCCCGTCAAGGTCACCGTCACCGGCGCCGCCGGCCAGATCGGCTATGCGCTGCTGTTCCGCATCGCCTCGGGCCAGCTGCTGGGCCCCGACACGCCGGTCCACCTGAACCTGCTCGAGATCCCGCAGGCCGTCAAGGCCGCCGAGGGAACCGCGATGGAGCTCGACGACTGTGCCTTCGGTGCGCTCGCCGGGATCGACATCCACGACGATCCGGTCAAGGCGTTCGACGGCGTCAACATCGCGATGCTCGTCGGCGCGCGGCCGCGCGGGCCGGGGATGGAGCGCGCCGACCTGCTCGAGGCCAACGGCGGCATCTTCAAGCCGCAGGGCCAGGCGATCAACGCCGGCGCTGCGGACGACGTCAAGGTGCTCGTCGTCGGCAACCCCGCCAACACGAACTCGCTGATCGCCCAGAGCCACGCGCCGGACGTTCCGCGCGAGCGGTTCACGGCGATGACGCGCCTGGATCACAATCGTGCGATCGCGCAGCTTGCCAAGCGCACCGGCGCGGCGGTCTCCGAGATCACGAACATGACGATCTGGGGCAACCATTCGACGACGCAGTACCCGGATCTGGTGAACGCGAAGGTGCGCGGCGGGTCGGCGTGGGACGCGGTCGGCGATGAGGCGTGGATCGCCGGCGAGTTCATCCCGACCGTCGCCAAGCGCGGCGCGGCGATCATCGACGCCCGCGGTGCGTCCTCAGCGGCGTCGGCCGCCAACGCCGCGATCGATCACGTCCGCGACTGGGTGCTCGGGACGCCGGAGGGGGACTGGGTGTCGATGGCGATTCCGTCGGACGGGAGCTACGGCGTTCCCGAGGGCATCATCTCGTCGTTCCCGGTGACCTGCTCGGGTGGGTCGTACTCGATCGTGCAGGGACTTGAGGTGCCGTCGTTTTCGCGTGAGCGGATTGATGCAACGGCTGGGGAGCTCGTCGAAGAGCGCGAGGCCGTCGCCGGGCTTGGATTGATCTAGGGACGGTCTGGCCGCTGCTTGCTGCGCGGATCTCGTACCCCATTCGGGGCACAGGTGGCGACAGATGTCGCCGTGAGGCCTCGGTCTGTGCGAGTGCACTATCCCGAGGCCACCAGCCGCCTCCTGCGGAGCGCCGCACGTGGCCGGGGTGCCGTACCGCTAGGTACTGCCCCCGGCGCACGGGTGGTGCTCTGCGCCACGAGATCCGCGAACGACAGAGGCAGCTAAGCGGCCTCTGTGGGATGCCAGCCGCGCCCGTCCTTGCGCACGAGGCCGTCCTTGGCGAGTGCGGGGAGGACGCGGTAGAGGTAGTTCTGGTTGATCTTCATCGCCGCGGCGATCTCCGGGATGGTGATGCCCGGGGTCTTCTTGACGAGTGCGAGCGCCTCCTTGCCGCGCGTGCCGCTGCCCTTCGGACGTCCGCGCTTGCCGGTGCCGGTGCCGGTGCCGGTGCCGGTGCTCGGCCGGCGACGACGGGCGGGCGCTGTTGCCCGGCGAGCGGACGTGGCGGCCTTGGTGACTGCGCCGGCGGCGACCCCTGCGAGGGCGCCGACCGCGGCCTCGAGGCGATGGAACTCGTCCACGAGCGGCCGCAACTCCTTCAGCCGAGCCTCCATCTCGCGGACCTTCTCATCAACGAAATCAGCCATGTGTCAGGAATCCTTCATGGGTGGGAGTGGGGTACTGAGCCGCTCGCGAGCGTAGCACTCAATCTTTGAGGGATTCACAGATAGATTTCAGCTGCAGCAGCGATTTCTTGGCCTCGGTTTCCGGAATGGTTCCGGCGATGGCGCGTTGCGCCAACCGCCCGAGGACGCCGAGCGGCGGCTCGAACTCGTTGCGATACGTCAATCGCGTGCCGCCGTCGCGCTCGGCCAACAGGTACTCCGTCTGTGCGTGCGACCCGGCGGGACCGCGCCCGTGCCACAACGCGCGCCGCGGCGGGTCGCAGTCCGTCAGCGTCCAGGCGACCTTGAACGGCGCACCACGGAGCGTCAGCGTCTGGTCCATCCGAAAGCCCGGGCGGGCGGATCCCGCGTCGACGTGGCCGAAGGCTCGATGGATCGTGACCCAGTCCGGGAATCGTTTCGGATCGATCGCGACGGCCCAGACGCGGTCGATCGGCGCGGCGATGTCGATGTGGGTGCGGACCTCGCTCATCAGCGGCGCCGCAGGCTAGCGGGCGCGCAGCGGCTCGCGGGTTTCCCAGTCGCGCAGCGCCCGCTCGATCGCGGCGTCGATCCGGTGCAGGCGGACGGGAAAGCGCTCGCGCGCGGCGTCGTCTCGTGGCAGCAGGTCGCCGTCGAGGCCCTCCATCAACGGACCGATCAGCTCCGCCTGCTCGCCGGCCAGCGCCGCCGCGACGACGCTGGCGACCGGCGTCACGCTGATCGGCAGGCAGACGCGCGGGCGGCCGACGAGGAGCGCGTCGGCGATGCGCTCCATCAGCTCGCCGTAGCTGACGACCTGCGGCCCGGCGATGTCGAGCGACAGGGGGCCGTCGACGTCGGCTGAGGTGCCGGCCGCAAGGAGGTACGCGGTCACGTCGCGGCCGTCGATCGGCTGCGTGACGTGCACGCGCCACGGCGGAAGCAGCAGCACGGGCAGGCGCTCGGTCAGTCGGACGAGGAAGCGGAACGAGCGTGAGGCGGCGCTGAGCACGATCGAGGCGCGCAGTGCGACCGCTTCAGGCGCGGCGTCGAGCAGCAGCTCCTCGGCGGCGAGCCGGCTGGCCAGATGGGCTGACGGCTCGCGCCCGGACGGCACCAGCCCGCCGAGATACACGACACGGCGCACGCCGGCGGCGCGGGCTGCGTCGCGGAAGCGCGTTGCCGCATGGCGCTCGCGGTCGAGCAGCGCGCTCGACTCCGTTCCCGCCGGCTCCATCGAATGGATCAGGTAATAGGCGACGTCGGCACCGTCGAGCGCGGCCTCGAGCCCGGCACCGGTGATGACATCCCCGCGCACGATCTCGCCGACGCCTGTCGCCGTGACCCGCGCGGGCTCCCGGGCGAAGGCGACGACGTCGTGGCCGGCGGCGTCGAGCTGCGGGGCAAGCGCCGCACCGATCGCGCCGCTGGCTCCAGTGAGCAGGATCCGCATGGCGATGAAGGCTAGACGGCGGCGACGCGGCGGCGAAAAGCGCGGCGTTTGCGACATCGCGGTAACAGGTCCGCAACGAAAAACACGCCCAGAGCGGGTTGCGGCGACGCACGCGACGGCGTGGCGTGCGACGGTGCGCCCAGGTTGTGGAGGACACCGTCTGGGAGGTCGGAGAAGGCATGGGGAATGGACGAGTCGCGGCGTCGAAGCCGTCCTGCGAGGACTGCTTCTTCCAGCGCAACATGTTGTGTGCACTGAATCTCGGCGAGCCGTGCACGACGTTCCGGCCCGATCATCCGGAGGGGCTGCGCCCGCCGCGGCAGATGCGCTTCGTGTTCCGTCAGGAACATCGCTCACGGGCGACCTGGTCGTTCCCGACACCCGCCGAGCAGGCGGCGCTGCACAGCTGACTTCGCGCTACGCGGCGCCCGTGCGTCGCGCGTGACGTCCCATCCACTCCGACCCGGGGTGATCGGTCAGGCCGTGGGCGAGGATCGACGCGAGCACGACCAGGGCCGCGAGGTCGGTGATCTCGCGTGCGCCGCGAACGTGCTCGCCGAGCACGAAGAGCGAGTAGGTCATCGTCGCCACGCCCTTGGGGCCGAACCAGGCCATGAACGCCGTGGTCTGGCGATCGAACGGCGGTCGCACGCCGAGCAGCGCGAGCCAGATCGCGACCGGGCGGGCGACGAGCAGCGTGACGAGCACGATCGCGACGGCGCCGAGCCCGTGGTGGAACATGCCGTCGAACGAGACGATCGAGCCGAAGACCACGAAGATCCCGAGCTTCACGATCTCCGTGATCTCCTTGGTCCCCTCCTCGACGTGTCGCCGCAGGTCGGGCCGGCGGATGCCCAAGGTGATCGCGCAGACGAAGACGTCGATGAACGCGTTGCCGTGGCCGCCGTATGAGAGCGCGCCGTAGCTGGCGAACACGATGCCGATCGCGAACAGGACGCGCTGGTGCCCGGGGATGACCTCGCGCAGCTGATCCTCACGCGGGAGCAGTGCCGCGGCGACGAGCCCGGTGACGACGCCGGCCGCCAGCCCGATCGTGACGTCCTCGAGGATGAAGCGCCACCAGACGAAGTCGCCGCTGGTCGTCGACAGTGCAGCGGTGAGCGCAATCACCGGAGCCAGGGCCAGGCCGTCGTTGAGCCCGGACTCGAGGTTCAGCGAGTGACGCACGCGGCGCGGGACGCGCGGGTTGGTGACGACGCTCTGTGAGAGGACCGGGTCGGTCGGGGACAGCAGCGCGCCGAGCAGGAACGACTGGAGCCAGTCGAGGCCGATGATCCAGTGCGCCGCGAGCGCGATGACCGCCGCCGTGATCGGCATCGCCAGCAGCAGCTTGCGCAGCGGCGCCCGCCACTCGCGCTGCAACATCCCGGCATCGACCTCGAGCCCGTCGCGGAACAGGATCAGCACCAGTGCGACGATGGCGAGGTCCTCGACGAACGGGTCCTGCGGGGAGAAGTCCAGGACCTGCAGCCAGCTGTCACCGAGCAGGATCCCGGCGACCACGTAGAGCGCCGTGAGCGACAGGAAACTGCGCTTGGTGACGCCGGAGATGAGGGCACCGCAAACGAGCAGGCTGCCGAGGACGAGCATGTTGAGCTGGAACCCGTGCATCGCGGGTAGAGTCCCAGACCATGGGCTCGGACGTCACGAGGTAGCGTGAAACTCACGGTCTTGGGCAAGTCCCCGGCCTGGCAGGATGCCGGCGGGGCGTGCAGTGGCTACCTCGTTCAGGAGGGCACGACGAGCGTGCTCGTCGACTGCGGGAACGGCGTCTTCGGCAAGCTCCGCGAGCAGCTGGACTATCTCGACGTCGACGCCGTCGTGATCAGCCACATGCATGCGGATCACACGCTGGACCTGATCCCGTATGCGTACGCCCTGACCTACTCACCGCGCCAGCAACCGCTGCCCGTCGGCCCGCATGCCGGCCGGCCGGTGCCCGTCCGCCCAGCACTGCACGTGCCGCCCGGAGCCGGTGCGGCGCTGCGCGCGATCTGCTCGTCGTGGGACGCGCCGCAGCTGGTCGAGGATGCGTTCGCGCTGCATGAGTACGCGCCCGAGGGAGCCGTCGCGGTCGGCGACCTCGTGTTCACGTTCGGGCTGGTGCCGCACTACATCCCGACGTACGCGATCCGGATCACCGCCGGCGGCGGGACCGGCGCGAGCATCACCTACGGCGCCGACTGCAGTCCCAACGACGCGATCGTCGACTTCGCGCGGGGCTCGGACCTGCTGATCCTGGAGGCGACCCTCGCGCGGCCCGAGCGCAACGGGATCCGCGGCCACCTCACCGGCCTGGAGGCGGGCGACCACGCGCGCCGCGCCGGCGCGGGACGGCTGCTCGTCACGCACATCCCGGACGAGATCGACGAGCAGCTCGCCCGCGAGGACGCGGAGCGCGCGTTCGGCGGTGCGACCGAGCTCGCCGTTGCGGGCGCCGTCTACGAGGTCTGAGCAATGCGGACCACACCGGGATAAGCTCGCGTGGCCATTCCTGACGAGGAGACGATCACCGTGGACGACGCATCCAGCCGCTCATTCCCCATCGGCGGTGCCCTGGCGCTCACCGTGCTGGCTGCGGTGCTGGCCGTCGCGCTCAGCGAGGACGTGCGCAACCGCCTGCTCGACGCGCTGTTCGGTGCCGAGGAGGAGTTCGACTACGTGCCGACGACCGTCGCGCACGTCTGAGCGCGGCGGCGAAGACGACTGCTGGCTGGCCGGCCAGCTAGGCTGCGGCCGCGAGCATGGCCGCGCCGGTGACACCCAGAGCGATCGAGAGCGAGCGCGCGGCGCGGATCGTCGCGGCGATGCGGCTGTCGGTCGCCCGCCGCGGCGTCGCCGGCTCGACGTTCGACCATGTTGCGCGTGAGGCGCAGGTCTCGCGCGGGCTGCTCCATTACCACTTCGGCACCAAGGAACGGCTGCTTGCCGAGGTCGCCCGCCACGAGGCGGCGGCACGCGTTGCGGTGCTGCGTGAGCGCCTGGCGGATGCGGCCAACGCGGATGAGCTGATCGAGGTCCTGTTGGATTCGCTGCGGACGACGATCCGCGACGACCCCGAGTTCCTGACGGTGATGTTCGAGCTGTTCGCACTCGCGCGGCGCCACCCGGAGATCGCGACCGAGGTCGAGGCGCTGCTCAGCAGCACGCGTGGGGAGGTCGCCGGCGTGCTGGCCGAACTGCACGCGTCGGGGGCGATCAGCCTGCCGGCGCCGGCTGAGGTCGTGGCCGACGCGATCTTCGCGATCGGCGACGGCGCGGCGCTGCGGGCACTCGCCGAGCCGGACCGCGACGCTGCTCCGCTGCTCGCGGTCCTCGGCAGCGTCGCACGGTCGCTGCTCGACGACCGTCGCTGAGGCGCGTCCCTACAGCTCGGCGACGACCGCTGCGATGCCCTCGCGCGAATCCGGGAAGCGCGGCGCCCAGCCGAGTTCGGCCTTGAGTTTGGCGTTCGACGTGCGGCCGGAGCGCATCACCGTGCGGACCGGTCCATCGCCCGCGATCAGCCGCGCGAGCGCCACCGGGATGCTGCGCGGACGCCCGACGCCCAGCGCCTGTGCCGTCCGCGTGACGAACTCCCGATAGGTGGTCGGCGTGTCGTCGGCGCAGTGGTAGACCGCGCCCCGCCGGCCCTGCTCGACGGCCAGAGCACAGGCGGCGGCGAGGTCGTCGACGTGGACCATGTCCCAGGCGTTCTCGCCGCGCCCGACGATCGCCAGGCGCCCGGGCCGGCGCAGCCGGGCGACGATCTCGTGCGCATACCAGCCGCCTGCGCCGTAGACGTGACACGGGCGCACGACGCAGACCTCCAGGCCTGAGGCCAGGAGCAGCTGCTCGCCCTCCTGCTTGGAGCGCCCGTAGGCGGTCTCGATCGGCAACGGCTCATCTTCGGTCAGCAGCCGGCCGTGACCGTCGCCGGTGACGACCGTCGAGACGAAGACGACGCGCGGCGGCGGGTCGACGCCGCGGCAGGCGCTGATCAGATGCTCGAGCCCCGTGATGTTGGCGGCGCGCAGCTTCGCCTCGTTGCGCTGGGCGCCGGTCTCGGCGGCGAGGTGCAGCACGACCTGCGGCGCCGTGTCGGCGAACGCCGCCGCCAATCCAGGTCCGTCGGTCAGGTCAGCGGCCGCGGCGCGCGTTCCGCCCGGCTCGGAGCCCGGCCGGCGAACGAGCGCGACCACCTCGTGGCGGCGGGCGGCGAGCGCGGCGCAGGCCGGCCCGCCGATGAAGCCGCTGGCACCGGTGACGAGGACGCGCATCGGCCCATCCTCGCCGATCGCGGCGCCGAGCGCGCGCGGGACCGCGAGGCGCGCTGTCATCCGTGGAGCGCGCCTCGCGTGAGGCCCAGCAGGTACGTCAGGAACTGAAGATGCGTCCGAGCTTGAGCAGGACGCGCGGGTCGCCCGAGGGGCGAAGGCGGCGGCGCAGCAGCAGGCGGCGCGGGTCCGCGCGCTGTGCAAAGAGGTCGACCCAATCGTCGTAGGAGACGCGCAGCCGCAGGTCCGCGTCGCCGGCGGCTCCGCGGGCGACGCTCGTGCGGTCACCGTCGAGTCGCAGGTGCCAGGGCTCGGCGTCGGTGAACGCCCACTCGATCACGGTGCCGGGCCTGACGGCGGACGGGTCGGCAGTGCGGCGCAGCTGGTCGAACAGCAGCTCCACGTCGTCAGGCTCGCGTGAGGCGGGCCGGTCGGGGCCGATGAGGTTGGCCTGCAGCATCCGGCGGCCGAGCAGCGCACGCTCCTCGAACGGCAGGTCCATCGCCAGCGGGAAGCGCGGGATCGCAGCGGGATCCAGGCCGATCGCGCGCAGCCGCATCTCCAGCGCGCGCAGCCCGTCCTGGCTCAGCTCCTCGGACGTCGAGCCGAAACACGTGATGTAGCTCTCGTCCCAGCCCGGCGGCTTGGCGACGGCGGTCGACCACGGGCCGACGCGGCGGATCACCTCGGCGATCGCGGTCTCGGTCTCTTGCGGGTCGGCGGCGTACAGGTCCGCCAGCGCACGGACGCCGAAGGCGATGTGGCGCTGCTCGTCGAGCGCCACGTTGCGGATCCCGGCGCGGAAGCCGGGCATCACGTCCTCGCGCTCGAGAAATGCCTCGATCATGTGCTGGCCCGGCTGCGCGAGGGTCCCCTCGATGAGGATGTGGTACAGCGTCAGCGCCCGCGCGAACTGCGCCGGGCTGTGGTCGTGGTGCAGCTCGTGGGCCATCTGCTCGAGGTAGCCGAACACCTGCCGATGACCCCACGTCAGCTGGCCGTCGGTCGCCGCCATCCCGCCCGCGAGCGTCCCGTCGCCGAGCCCGACGACCTCGTCGAAGAAGCGCTTGAAGAAGACCGCATGGCGCGCTTCGTCGACCTGCTGCGTGGCGATGAAGTACTTCTGCTCCTCGAGCGGGGCAGCGGCGATGTATGGCGACAGGCCGTCGGTGACCGCATCCTCGCCATGGAAGAACAGCGAGTAGAACCAGATCGCGCCGCGCCGCTGATCGGCGGTGAGCTTCTGGTCCCAGTCGAGCTTATCCTGCGTGAAGTCGATCTCGGTCGCCGACCAGTTGCCGCGCTCCCAGCGCGTGTACAGATCGACGTAGTCGATGTCGTCGATCGCAGCGGGGCGGGAACTGGGAACCGCGGTCGCCATGCGCCGGGGAGCCTCCTGGTGGGGGACGGAGCCGACCGAAGCTGACTCCGCGGTCAGGAGAGTCTACACCCGGTCAGGACGCCGGCTCGGCCTGCATCTTCGGGCTCGTCCACGGCTGCGCGAGGCGGCCCGCGATCAGTCCGGGCAGGTCGTCGATCGCGACGCGCTCCTGGGACAGCGAGTCGCGGTCGCGCAGCGTGACGGTGCGATCCTCGATCGACTGGTGGTCGATCGTGACGCAGTACGGCGTGCCGATCTCATCCTGGCGGCGGTAGCGCTTGCCGACCGAGCCGCCCTCGTCGTACTCGGCCTGCATGACGGTCCGCAGCGCG
This sequence comes from Solirubrobacterales bacterium, assembly GCA_038224135.1. Classification (GTDB taxonomy): domain Bacteria; phylum Actinomycetota; class Thermoleophilia; order Solirubrobacterales; family Solirubrobacteraceae; genus F1-60-MAGs163. The sequence continues at coordinate 9,898 of JBBRFO010000029.1, read as the reverse complement.
TCGTAGGCCTCGCGCGCCAGTTCGGGCTGGCCGTCCTTCTTGACCAGCGGCAGGACCGCGACCTTGACCGGCGCCAGGCGCGGGTGCAGCCGCAGGACGGTGCGCACGTCGCCTTCGACCTGCTCCTCGTCGTAGGCGTCGACGAGGAAGGCCAGCGTGGCGCGGTCGGCGCCGGCGGCGGGCTCGATCACATGCGGGACATAGCGTTCGCCGGTGCCCTGGTCGAAGTACTCGAGCGTCGTGCCCGAGTGCTCGGCGTGCTGCGTCAGATCGAAGTTGCCGCGGTTGGCGATGCCCTCGAGCTCGCTCCAGCCGATCGGGAACAGGTACTCGACGTCGCTCGTGCCGCTGGAGTAGTGCGACAGCTCGTCGGCGTCGTGCGCGCGCAGCATCAGATGATCGGGCCGGATGCCGAGCTCGATGTACCAGTCAAAGCGCTCCCGGCACCAATGCGTGAACCACTGCTGCGCATCGGCCGGCGGGACGAAGAACTCCATCTCCATCTGCTCGAACTCACGCGTGCGGAAGATGAAGTTGCCCGGCGTGATCTCGTTGCGGAACGACTTGCCGACCTGGGCGATCCCGAACGGCGGCTTCTTGCGGGAGAACTGCATCACGTTCTTGAAGTTGATGAAGATGCCCTGCGCGGTCTCGGGGCGCAGGTAGGCGGTCGAGCCGGACTCCTTCACGGGCCCGACCGTCGTCTCGAACATCAGGTTGAAGTCGCGGGCCTCGGTCAGGTCGCAGTCGGGGCCCTCGCCCGGCGCCTTGGACGGCTTCTGCGGGCACTGCAGCTCGGAGACGTGGTCGGCACGAAAGCGGCCCTTGCAGGTGCGGCAGTCGACCATCGGGTCGGTGAAGCCGGCGAGGTGGCCGCTGGCCTCCCAGACGCGCGGATGCTGGAGGATCGCGGAGTCCAGCGCGACGATGTCGTCGCGGGTCAGCATCGCCCGCCACCACTCGTTCTTGACGTTCGACTTCAGCAGCACGCCGTAGTGGCCGTAGTCGTAGGTCGAACCAAGGCCACCGTAGATCTCCGAGGAGGGGAAGATGAACCCGCGGCGCTTGCACAGCGCCACGATCTTGTCCATGGTGACGACGTCGGCGGGCATGGCCGGGAACATAGACGGTGCACGTGTGCACGCAGCGATTTGGCGCTCGGCTGTCCAGAGTGCCAGCGTCCCGCCGGGGGCGCGCTCTATCCTCAAGTGGTATGCCGATCTACGAATACCGCCGCCCTGACGGGACGACGTTCGAGGTCATGCAGTCGATCATGGACGACACGCTGACCACGGATCCGGAGACCGGCGTCCCGATCTCGCGCGTGTTCCACCCGATTGCCATTCACTTCAAGGGCAAGGGCTTCCACAACACCGACTACGGCACCAAGCGGCGCAATCGAGAGCTCGAGAAGTCGGCGTCCGACGGCGCCGACAAGCACGACGCGAAGATGGCCGACAAGGCGGCGGAGACGCCGAAGGCCGAGGCCAAGCCGGACGCCAAGCCCAAGCCGAAGAGCGACGGGGCCAAGAAGCCCGACTGACCGCGATCGGCGCCGGTCAGCGGGCGAGGAACCGCGCGACCTGCCGCTGCTTGGACGCGTCGGTGATCGTCAGTGCCGCACCCCCGTTGGACAGCGTCGTCGCGCCGGTCGGGCGCAGGATCCGCGGTGACCCGTTGCCCGTGGTCGCCAGCGTCGCGACCAGTCCGCTGAGGCCGGCGGCGCCCATGTCGGTCGACAGGGTCTGCGGGGCCTGGAGCGCGATCAGCGGCCAGCGGATGAAGCCGCCGGGGGAGAACGCCCGCGACTTCATCGCCGATGTCAGCTTCTGCTGGCGCCGCGCTCGGGTCAGGTCGCTCTCGCTGCGATTGCAGTCGTTGTGCCGCGTGCGTGCCAGGGCGAGCGCCTGGCGTCCGTCGACGTGCGTCGACCCGGCGCGCAGGCGCAGTGTGTAGCCGCCGTTACGGAAACCGCCGTTGATCCGTGACACGACGCAGCCGCCGGTGTACGTGACGCCGCCCATCGCGTCGACGAGCTTCGGGAAGCGCTCGAAGTTGACGAGGACGACGTGGTCGATCCGAATCCCGAGGAAGTCCTTGATCGTCTGCACGGCCAGCGCCGACCCGCCGTAGGCGAAGGCGGCGTTGATCTTGTCGACGCCGTGTCCCGGGATCGGCACGGCCATGTCGCGTGGGATCGAGAGCTTGGCGCTGTGCCCGCCGCCGACGCGCAGCAGCTGGATCGAGTCCGACCGGCTCGGGCCGCTCGACCGGGCGCCGGGCTCGGCCGAACCGGGCGCGCGTCGGTCGGAGCCGAGCACGAGGATCGTCGAGGCGCCGAACACGGGAACGCCCCCGCTTCCAAGCTGGTCGCGGGTGGCCTGGTCGACGCGGTCCTGCAGGAACTGGGCGCTGAACAGGAACAGGACGCCCGAGAGGACGATCCAGAATGCGAGCGCACGCAGCAGCCAGACGAGGATGCGGCGAGCGCCCGGGCGCGGCCGGACGCCGCGACGGCCGCGACGTGCCGGGGGTCCGGCGGGGGCCGGCCGGGTCGCCGGTGTGCCGTCCCGGTCGCCCAGGAACTTCGGGCGCGTGCGGTAGACCCGGTACTCGGGCGGCGGCTCGCGGCCCTCGCCCGCCGGGCGCGGAGCGTCGGGCGACATCGTGGGTATGGTGGCGGTCGTGGCGGAGCGATGCGTCATCGGGGTCGACGTCGGCGGGACGAAGATCCTGGCCGGGGTCGTCGACGCGAACCTCGGCGTGCGGCATCGCCTGCAGCGGCCCTCGCAGGGCCATGACACCCAGGGCCTGCTCGAGGCGCTCGCCGATGTCGTGCGCGAGGCGTCGGAAGCGGTTGACGACGAGATCCTCGGCGTCGGCTTCGGCCTGCCGGCGGTGCTCGACAACCGCACCGACGAGATCGCCGCCTGCCCGCACCTGCCGTTGGTCGGCGTGCGGTTCGGCCCGGTGATGGAGGAGCGCCTCGGCAAGCGCGTCGCGATCGACAACGACGCCAACTGCGCGATGCTCGCCGAGTGGCGCCACGGCGCGGCGAAGGGTGCCGATCATGCGGTGCTGCTGACCGTCGGCACCGGTATCGGCGGCGGCGTCGTCGTCGACGGCCGCCTGCTGCGCGGCAGCACCGGCGGCGCGCCGGAGCTGGGCCACATGGTCGTCGAGATCGACGGACCGCCGTGCGGTGGAGCGTGCCCCGGCAGCGGCCACTACGAGTGGTTTGCATCGGGCAACGCGATCGGCCGCGCCGGGCAGGAGTTCGCCGAGCGTGATCCGGATTCTGCGCTCGGCCGCGAGCTCGCCGCCGGGCGTGAGATCACTGGCGCGCTTGTCGGTGAACTGGCGCACGACGGCGATGATGCGGCGCGGTTCGCGGTCGAGCTCGTCGGTCACCGGCTCGGCGCGGGCATGGTGTCGCTCGTCAACATCTTCAATCCGGAGGTGCTCGTCGTCGGCGGCGGCGCGATCGCGGCCGGGGAGCTCCTGCTCGCTCCGGCCCGCCGCGAGGTCGCGCGCCACGCGATGCCCTCGCTGCGCGACGTCGTCTCGATCGTGCCGGCGCACTTCGGCGCCGAGGCCGGAATGCTCGGCGCCGCCGTGCTCGCCTTCGAGGAGCTCGGGGACGCGTGAGCGCGCCGGGCCGGCTGGTCGTCTGCCCGACCCCGATCGGCAACCTCGAGGACATCACGCTGCGCACGCTCGGAGCGCTGCGCGAGGCGAGCGTCATCGCCTGTGAGGACACGCGGACGACGAAGGTGCTGCTCGACCGTCATGGCGTCAGCGCCGACCGCGTCCGCTACGACGCGCACGCCGAGCGCCGCGCCGCGCCGCAGCTGGTCGCCCGCATGCTCGCGGGGGAGGTCGTGGCGCTCGTGAGTGACGCCGGGATGCCGCTCGTCAGCGATCCCGGAGCCGTGCTGGTGCAGGCGGCGATCACCGCCGGCCTGGCCGTCGAGGTGCTGCCGGGGCCGAGCGCCGCGCTGACCGCGCTCGTCGCCAGCGGGCTGCCCGCCGACGTCTGGCGCTTTGTCGGCTTCCTGCCGCGCAAGCGCGGCGAGCTCGAGCTGGTGCTGGCGAGCGAGGAGACGCTGGTCGGCTTCGAGTCGCCGCGCCGCGTCGCGGCGACGCTCGGCGTGCTGGCCGAGCTCGATCCTGAGCGCCCGGTCGCCGTCTGCCGCGAGCTGACCAAGCTGCACGAGGAGGTCGTCCGCGGACGCGCCGGCGAGCTTGCCGAGCGGTACGCCGACGCGGAGGTGCGCGGCGAGGTCGTCCTCGTGATCGGTGCCGGCGCGCCCCGGGCCGCCGACACCGCAGCGGCGACCGACGCCGTGCGCAGGCTCATCGACGCCGGAGCGCGGCCGCGGACGGCGGCCACGGTGATCGCCGGGCTGACGGGCCTGCAGGCGAACACGCTGTACACACGGGCGCACACGCACGACAGTGCGTAGAGGGCGCTCGAACGGCGGGCGGCGAGGGGGATGGCAGGCGCGGGGCGCAGGTGGCGCTCGAACGGCGGGCGGCGAGGGGGGCAAATCGAACCGGCGCTGATGCATGTATGTCATGCATCAGCGCCTGCTCGACTCGAAAAAGCGCTGGCAGCGCCACCGCCAGCCGAAATCGGGCGGCCACATGGCCGGCCACACCAGCGTCGCGCCCAGCACCGGAGCGAGAGATCGTGGATGCCTGGTGCTGCACGTCCACCGGGTGCTGTGCTGGAGGCACAGCCCCGACGAGACGGGTGGCACCGGGCGTCACGAGATCCGCGACCAAACGGCTAGCGTTCCGCGGCAGATGAACCAGCCGCCCAAGCAGCAGACGTTCTACGTCACGACGCCGATCTACTACGTGAACGCCGCGCCCCACCTGGGTCACGCCTACACGACGATCGCGGCCGACGTGCTGGCGCGCCACCACCGCCAGCGCGGCGACGACGTGTTCTTCCTCACGGGCACGGACGAGCACGGGGAGCCGGTTGCGCTGGCGGCCGAGCGTGAGGGGGTCAGCCCGCAGGAACTCGCCGATCGCAACGCCGAGCGGTTCAAGGCGCTGGCGCCGCAGCTCAACGTCAGCAACGACTTCTTCATCCGCACGAGCGACGCGGAGCACGTCGCCAAGGTCCAGGAGGTGCTCGAGCAGGTTCGCGCCAACGGGCACGTCTACGAGGGGACCTATGAGGGCTGGTACTGCCCGCGCTGCGCCGACTTCAAGACCGAGTCCGAGATCGCCGAGGGCAATACCTGCCCGATCCACAAGATCCCGCTGACGCGCGAGCACGAGCACAACTGGTTCTTCCGCCTGTCGGCCTTCCAGGAACCGCTCGAGCGGCTGTTCGCCGAGCGCCCCGACATCGTCCAGCCGCGCGCGCGGTACAACGAGGCGCTCGCGTTCATCAAGGGCGGGCTGCAGGACGTGTCGCTGAGCCGGGCGAAGCTGACCTGGGGCGTGCCGGTGCCGTGGGACCCCAGCCAGGTCGTGTACGTCTGGTGGGACGCGCTGCTCAACTACGTCACGGCGCTGTCGTACGGGACACAGGACGGCGAGCGCTTCTGGCCCGCCGACTACCACCTGATCGGCAAGGACATCCTCAAGTTCCACACGATCTACTGGCCGGCGTTCCTGATGGCCGCCGGCCTTGAAGTGCCGCGGCACGTGTTCGTGCACGGCTTCCTGCTGATGGACGGCGAGAAGATGAGCAAGTCGCTCGGCAACGTGCTCGACCCATTCGCGGTGGTCGATCGCTACGGCGCCGACGCGCTGCGCTTCTACCTGCTGCGCGACGTGTCGTTCGGACAGGACGGATCGGTGTCGACGCAGGCGTTTGAGGAGCGCTATGAGCGAGAGCTCGCCAACGACTACGGCAACCTCGCCAGCCGGACCGTCGCGATGGTTCAGCGCTACCGCGACGGCGAGGTTCCGCAGGTTCCGCACGATCCAGCGCTGGATGCCGACTTCGACGGCCTGCCGGCGCGCGTCGCGGAGCTGCTCGACCGGGCCGAGGTGACGCAGGCGCTGGAGGAGATCTGGGTCCGCGTGCGGCGACTGAACCGGTATGTCGAGGAGCAGGCGCCGTGGAAGCTGGCCAAGGACGAGGCGGCCACGGCAACGCTCGACACGGTGCTCGCGACGCTGGCCGAGGGCGTGCGCTGCCTGACCGTCCTGCTGCATCCGTGGTTGCCGGCGACGAGCGAGAAGCTGCTCGGAACGCTCGGCGCGCAGGAGATCGGCTACGGCGCCGCGGGGCTCGGATCTGGTCGCCTGGGCACGATCGCGGTGCTGGAGCCGCTGTTTCCCAAGCACGACGCGTGAACGACAGCCACACCCACCTGGACTCGTGCGAGCCCGCCAACGCGGAGCTCGTCGCCGCGGCGCAGGCGGCCGGCGTCGCGCGGCTGCTGACCGTCGGGATGGAAGCCGCGAGCAATCGCACCGCACTGGCCGCGGCCGCGGAGTTTGCCGGCGTCTTCGCCGCCGTCGGGCGGCACCCCAACGCGGCGGCGGGATTCTCCGACGCCGACCTCGCCGACCTGACCGAGCTGGCGGGGCACGAGCACTGCCGCGCGATCGGTGAGACCGGGCTGGACTACTTCCGCGAGACCGCGCCGCGCGAGGACCAGCTGCGTGCCTTCCACGCCCAGATCGACCTGGCGCGCGTGACCGGCAAGCCGCTGGTGATCCATTCGCGTGAGGCCCAGGACGACACGATTGCCGTGCTGCGCGAACACGCCGGCGGCGTCCGGGTGATCCTGCACTGCTTCTCGATGCCCGAGCGGCTGGCCGACTGCGTCGAAGCCGGCTGGTGGATCTCGTTCGCCGGCAACGTGACCTACCCCAAGGCGTACGCGCTCGCCGACTGCGTCGCGCGCGTCCCGCGGGACCGGCTGCTGGTCGAGACCGACGCGCCGTACCTGACGCCGCAGATCGTTCGCAAGCAGCGCAACCAGCCGGCGTTCGTCGTCCACACCGCGCGCTTCGTCGCCGAGCGCCGCGGTCTGGAGTACACCGAGCTGGAAGCGCTCGTCGACCGCAACGCGGCGGAGCTCTTCGGCTGGTGAGCGACGGCGCCGGACCGACCCAGCCGAGCCTGCGCCGCCTGCGCGAGTACGGACTGCGCCCCAAGCGCGACCTGGGGCAGAACTTCCTCGTCGACTCGAACCTCCTCGGGGTGATCGAGCGGCTCGCCGAGCTGGGACCGCACGACGTGGTGCTGGAGATCGGCGGCGGGCTCGGGGTGCTCAGCGAACACCTCGCCGCGCGCGCCAGGCACACCCATGTCGTCGAAATCGACCCGGCGCTCGTGCCGGCGCTCGAGGAGGCACTCGCGCCGTTCGCCGGGTCGGCGACGCTCCACGTCGGCGACGCGATGGCACTCGACCTGGCCGCGCTCGATCCGGCCCCGACGAAGGTCATCGCGAATCTCCCGTACGGCATCGCCGCGTCTGCGACGCTGCGCACGATCGAGGAGCTGGAGCACGTGACGCGCTGGGTGGTGATGACGCAGAAGGAGGTCGGCCGTCGCCTGGCCGCCGGGCCGGGCGACGAGCTCTACGGCGTCCCGTCGGTGCTCGCCGGACTGGCATGCACGGTCCGGGTTGAGCGCGCGGTCGCGCGGTCGGTGTTCTTCCCGGTGCCGAACGTCGATTCCGTGCTGGTGCGGCTCGATCGCACCGGACCTGCCGCGTCGCCCCGCGTGCGGCAGCTCGTCGGCGCGGCGTTCGCCCACCGGCGCAAGGCGCTGCCCCGATCGCTCGACCTGGCTCCGGCGTTCGGCGGCAGCGACCGCGGGGTTCGCGAGCGGGCGCGGGCGGCGCTGGTCGAGCTCGGGCATCCGGCCGATGAGCGTGCCGAACGGCTCGCGCCGCAGGAGTACCCGCGGCTGCTGGAACTGCTCGAGGGGTGATCCGGCGATGACCTCCCTGCACGAGGATGCACCGGCGAAGATCAACCTCGGGCTGCTGCTCGGACCGACCCGCGCCGACGGCCGTCACGAGCTGGTGACGGTGATGCAGCCGCTGTCGCTCTGCGATCGCGTGCGGCTCGAGCCCGCCGGGCTCGGCCTGGCTCGTGATGAGGTCGTCTGTCCCGGCGTCGAGGGTCCCAACCTCGCCTCGGCGGCGCTCGCCGCGTTTCGCGAGCGCGCCGCATGGCGCGGTGCTCCGGTGCGCATCGTGATCGACAAGCGGATCCCCGTCGCCGCCGGGATGGCCGGCGGATCGGCCGACGCCGCGGCGACGCTGCGGCTCGCGGCACGGGCCGCGGGACTCCGCGACGACCGGCTGCTGCGCGAGGTCGCCGCCGGCCTCGGCGCCGACGTGCCGGCCCAGATCCGCCCGCGTCGCTATCTGGCGACGGGCGCCGGTGAGCGCCTGCATCCGTTGCCCGATCCTGCACCGTTCGCGGTGCTCGTGCTGCGCGCGATGCAGGGCCTGCGAACACCCGACGTGTTCCGCGAGGCCGACCGGCTCGGAATCCCGCGCGAGATCGCGGACCTCGAGCGCCATCGCGCGGCGATCGACGCCGCGTTGACGCACGGCACCGCGCTCCCGCCGCCGGAACTGCTCGGGAACGACCTCGAGGCCGCCGCATGCTCGCTGATGCCCGAGCTCCAGTGGACGCTCGACGACGCACGCGCAACGGGGGCTTCGAGCGTCTTCGTCTGCGGCTCGGGGCCGACCGTCGCGGCGATCTTCCCGGACGCTGAGCGCGCCCGGACGGCGGCGGCGCAGCTCAGCGGGCGCGATCTTCCGCCGATCGTGGCCGAGCCCTGGTACTCGCTGTCAGCGCCGCCGACGGCGCAGGACCTGGCGCCATGACGCGCGGCGCCGCGGTCGCCGGGCCGCGGATCGTCGGCGGACTGCGGCAGAATGCGGGCAGCAGATGAGCAACGAGTCGATCATCGTCCTGATCGCCGCCTGCAGCGGCGTGTTCGCCCTGGCGGCCTGGGTCGGCCTGCTTGCGATGCCCGCGTGGCAGTCGTACTCGACGATCTGGGAGCGCGCTGCCGCGGTCGCCCTGTCGCTCTATTCGCTGGCCGGATTCATGCTGCTCGGTGTCGGCCTCGGCGCCGCGGTCGTCTGGTTCTGGGACCGGCTCTCGCCGTAGTCGCCGCCGACGCGGCGGGCGCCGACGACCTACCATCCAGCGCGATGACGGGCGGCGAGCGCGCGGGCGTGCGGCTGGACTTGGCGGCGCTCGACGCCGTCACGGAGGCTGTCGCCTCGGGCGCCGGACTGCCGGAGGTCGTGCGGGCGGCGGCCAAGGCGCTCGAGGCGAGCATGGTCCTGTCCGATCGCGGAGGGCAGGTCGTCGCCGTCGCGGCTCGCTCGGCCGCCGACGAGAACGCGCTGCTCGCCGGTGCCGACGGCGTCCAGTCGCTGGAGCTGAAGGTCGCCGACGAGCCTGTCGGCACGCTGCGCATGCGCCTGCGGGGCGAGCCTGACCAGGTCGCCCTGCGGCTGATCACCACGATCATCGCCTCCGAAGTGGAACGGCTGCGCGCGCCGGAACGCGCGTCGGCGCAGGCCGCCTCAGCCTTCCTCGGGGGCCTGCTGCGCCGCGAACTGACCGACCCGACCGCGGTCGTCGACGGCGCCGGCGCGCTGGGCGTTGACGTCGCTGCGGGCGCGACCCTGCTCGTCGTCCGCGTCCATGCGCACGTGACCGCTGGTGACGGGCGGCAGGCGCGGGTGCTGGCCCTGGTCGAGCGCGGCGCGCGCGGTGTCGCGCCGAGCGCCGTGGCGGCGCTGACCGAGCGTCAGGAGCTGCCCGGCGACGAGGTGCTGGTGCTGCTTCCGGGGAGCGCCGAGGACCTCGGCACCCGCGGCGCCGACACGATCCGCCGCGAGCTCGAGTCCGGCCTGCACGGGCACTCGTTCACGATCGG
>JBBRFO010000028.1:0-28204 GCA_038224135.1 Solirubrobacterales bacterium | reverse complement strand
ACGATCGTGTTGTTGAAGCTGGTCTTGATGTGGGCCTGGCCGATCGGGATGTTCTTCTTCGGCTTACGGCGGCCACGCTGTGGGCGCTTGGGTGCGGGCATCGGTCAGTCCTTACTTCTTGCCGGGCTTCTTCTTGCCGGCGATCTGCATGCGCTTCGGCCCCTTGCGCGTGCGAGCGTTGTTCTTCGTGTTCTGGCCGCGGACGGGCAGTCCCCGACGGTGACGCACGCCGCGGTAGCAGCCGATCTCCATCAGGCGCTTGATGTTCTGCGAGCGCTCACGCCGCAGATCGCCCTCGACCGTCAGATCCTCGTCGACGATGTCGCGGATCTTCACGACCTGGGCCTCGGTCAGGTCGCGCACGTAGGTGTCGCGGTCGATGCCGGCGCGATTGAGGATCTCGTTCGACGTCGTCCGGCCGATGCCGTAGACGTACGTGAGACCGACCTCGACGCGCTTGTTGAGCGGGATGTTGATCCCGGAGATGCGAGCCATCAGCCGATCACCCCTGCCGCTGCTTGTGACGCGGGTTCGAGCAGATCACGAGAACCGCACCGTGGCGGCGGATGATCTTGCACTTCTCGCACATCGGCTTGACCGACGGTCGTACCTTCATCATGTCCTCATCGTCGATGGGCCGACTGCCGGCTCTGGCTGCCGCTTGAGGCAGCCGCTACCAACAGCGGACGGGCGTGCCGGGAGGGTCCACGGCACGCGGACCAGACACGGTAGCAAACCCCGATTGGGCGAGACCCGCAGCGCGGTGCTCACACGGCGACCAGGTCGTGCCACGGCGTCAGGATGCGCGGACCGTCGGCCGTGATCGCGACCGTGAACTCGAAGTGCGCGGCGAGCGACCCGTCCTGCGTGAAGATCGCCCAGCCGTCGTCGGCGACGCGGACCATGTGGCGACCGGCGTTGACCATCGGCTCGATCGCCAGGACCATCCCCTCCTCCAGCAGCGGGCCGCGGCCCGGCATCCCGAAGTTGGGGACCTGCGGATCCTCGTGCATCTCGCGACCGACGCCGTGCCCGACGAGCGAGCGCACGACCGACATCCCGTCGGCCTCGACGCGCGCCTGCACGGCGTGCGAGATGTCGCCGAGCCGGTTGCCCGGCCGCGCCTGCTCGACGGCATCGAACAGCGATGCCCGCGTCGTCTCCAGCAGCTTCTCGGCGACCGGGGTGATCGCGCCGATCGGGAAGGTGCAGGCGCCGTCGGCGACCCAGCCGTCGAGCGTCACGCCGATGTCGATCGAGATGATGTCGCCGCGCTGCAGGCGGTAGGGGCCGGGGATGCCGTGGACGACCATCGCGTTCGGCGACGCGCAGATCGATCCGGGGAACCCGCGATACCCCTTGAACGACGGCGTCGCCCCCTGGGAGCGGATGTACGCCTCGGCGGCCTCATCGAGCTCACGCGTCGTGACACCCTCGGCCACGAGCCCGGCGACGACTTCCATCGTCTTCGCGTGGACGGCCCCAGCGGCGGCCATCTGCTCCAGCTCGGCGGGTGACTTCTTGATGATCACTAGACGTCCTGCTCGAGCTTCAGCGTGGCGATGCTCGCGCGGATGTGGTCGTGGACCTCGCCCGGGGTCGCCGTGCCGTCGATCCGGTGCAGCAGGCCCTGCTCCTCGTAGTAGGCGACCAGCGGCGCGGTCTGCGCCTCGTAGACCTCGAGGCGCTTGCGCACCGTCTCGGGCTGGTCGTCCTCGCGCTGGATCAGCTCCGAGCCGTCGGCGTCGCAGATCCCCTCGGCGGCGGGCGGGTCGAACTCGAGGTGATAGACGCGGCCCGAGGTCGCCGAGACGCGGCGGCCCGAGATGCGGCGCACGATCTCCTCGGCCGGCGCATCGATCAGCAGCACGCCGGTCAGCTGACGGCCGAGGTCGTCCAGCGCATGGCTGAGCGCGTCGGCCTGGCCGATCGTCCGCGGGAAGCCGTCGAGCAGGAAGCCGTCACGGGCGTCATCGCCCTGGACCCGCTCGATGATCACACCGATGATCACGTCGTCGGGAACGAGCTCGCCGGCGTCCATGAACGCCTTCGCACGGGCGCCGAGGTCGCTGCCGTCGGTCACCGCCTGACGCAGCATGTCGCCGGTGGCGATGTACGCCAGGTCGAAGTCCTCCCTGATGCGCTCGGCCTGCGTCCCCTTGCCCGCCCCGGGCGGTCCGAGGAGGATGAGGTTGAGGTCGCTCATCGGCGGTTACTTCAGGAAGCCTTCGTAGTTGCGCATCATCAGCTGCGCCTCGAGCTGTTTCATCGTGTCCAGGGCGACGCCGACGACGATCAGCAGCGACGTTCCGCCGAAGAAGAAGTTGGCCGACGTCTGGTTGATCAGGATCGTCTGCTGCGCGGCGACCGCCGCCTGGTTCAGCGCCCCTGGGTACGTCAGCCGGGCGAGCACGCGGTCAAGGAACTCGGCGGTCTGCCGGCCAGGTCTGACGCCGGGGATGAACCCGCCGTATTTCTTCAGATTCTCGGCCTGGTCCACGGGATTGAACGTCACCGCCGTGTAGAAGTACGTGAACAGGACGATGAAGACCGTCTCGCCGATGATGTACGGCGCCTTCGACGGGTTGAAGAAGTTCGAGAGACTCGTCGCCCACGGCTGCTGGATCAGCTGACCGATGGTGGGCGGGAAGGCCATGATCGACGCCGCGAAGATGACCGGGATGACGCCGGCCATGTTGACGCGCAGCGGCAGGTAGGTCTGGCCGCCGCCGCTCATCCGCTGGCCGATCACGCGCTTGGCGTACTGGACCGGGATCCGCCGCTGGCCCTCCTGGATGAAGACGACGGCCGCGATCACCGCCAGCGCCAGGAACGGCATCATGACCTTGAAGACCTGGTCGGGGTTCGTCCACCACGCCTGCACGCCGTTGGGGAAGCGCGAGACGATCGACGCGAAGATCATCAGCGAGATGCCGTTGCCGATGCCGCGCTGGGTGATCAGCTCGCCCATCCACATGACGGTCATGCAGCCGGCCGTCAGCGTCATGACGATCAGGAACAGCGTCGGCACGTTGAAGTTGCTGATCACGGCCTCACCGGCACTGGCCTGAAAGGACCGGAACAGGAAGACGTAGCCGATCGACTGCGCGAACGCCAGGCCGACCGTCAGGTACCGGGTGTACTGCGTGATCCGCGCCTGCCCGACCTCGCCCTCCTTCGACAGCTTCTCCAGTGAGGGCACGACGACGGTCAGCAGCTGCAGGATGATCGATGCCGTGATGTAGGGCATGATCCCGAGCGCGAAGATCGCGATGCGCGAGAGTCCACCGCCGCTGAACGTGTTCAGCAGGTTGAGGATGCCGCCGCCGCCGAACTGCTGCTGGATGTCCTTGACCGCCTGGATGTTCACCCCGGGGACCGGGATGTGCGCGCCGAGGCGGTAGAGGGCCAGGAGCAGGCCCGTGATCGCGATCTTCTTGCGGATGTCCGCAACGGAGAAGGCGTTGAGAATGGTCGCGATCATGGGCTCAGGCCGTTCGTCGAGCGGGGTGGCGAGTCTACGACTCGATGATCACGCAGGTGCCACCAGCGGCCTCGATCGCCTCGCGCGCCTTGCCGCTGAAGGCATGGGCGTTGACGGTCAGCGCCTTGGTGATCTCACCCTTGGCGAGGATCTTGACGGGCACGTCCTTCTTCTTCGCCAGACCGGCCTGCGCCAGCAGTTCCAGCGTCACCTCGGACTCGAACCGGTCGAGGTCGTGGAGGTTGACCGGCTGCGTGTGCGTGCGGAACGGCTCGAACGGCATCGACTTCTTCATGTGCGGCCCCCGCAGTTTGCGCATCCGCATGTGAATCGGCATCTGGCCGCCCTCGAACCGCGCGCGGTCCTTGGCGCCGGAGCGCGATCCGTAGCCGTTGTGGCCGCGTCCGGCCGTCTTGCCGTGGCCCGAGCCATGACCGCGACCGACGCGCTTGCGCGGACGGCGGCTGCCGGGCGTCGGCGCCAGCGAGTGCAGCCCGATCTCGCGCTCGGGAACCTCGGCGTCCTCAACGGGCTTCTTCTTCGGGGCGGGGCTCATGAGCCGTTCTCCTCAACGCGGATCAGGTGGCGAACCGTGTGCAGCATGCCACGTGCCTGCGGCGTGTCGCGCACGTCGACGGTCTGGCCGATGCGGCGCAGCCCGAGGGACTGCAGCGTCGCGATCTGACTCTTCGTCGAACCGTTCTTGGACTTCGTCTGGGTGATCTTCACGGAACTCACGCAGGCACCTCCTCGGCGGCAGGCGGCGCCGCGGCATCGGCCTCGACCTCGTCGGCGCTGATCGTCTCGGTGGCCGGCTTCTCGTGCGTCAGCCCGAGGACCTCGGTGACGGTCAGGCCGCGGACCTGCGCGACCTCCTGCGGCGTTCGCAGCGACTGCAGACCCTGGACCGCGGCCTTGACGAGGTTGATCGGGTTCTGCGACCCGAGGCTCTTGGACAGCACGTCATGGATGCCAGCCAGCTCGAGCACCGCGCGGACGCCGCCGCCGGCGATGACACCGGTACCGGGCGATGCGGGCTTCAGGAAGACGCGGGCGGAGACGTACTCGCCGATGACCTCGTGCGTGATCGTCGCGTTGTGCTTCGGCACGCGGATCAGGTTCTTCTTGGCCTGCTCGACACCCTTCTGGATGGCGACCGGGACCTCGTTCGCCTTGCCGTAGCCGACGCCGACGACGTCCTTCTCGTCACCCACGACGACGAGCGCCGTGAACGAGAAGCGACGGCCGCCCTTGACGACCTTGGCGACGCGGTTGATCTCGACGACGCGCTCCTGGAGGTCGAGCCCCGCGGGGCTGACCGAGCGATCGATGGCGGTGTTCATGAAGTCTCAGCGATCCTGTCTAGAGGGTGAGGCCTGCCTCGCGGACACCGTCCGCGAAGGCCTTGACCCGTCCGTGGTACTGGTACCCGCCGCGGTCGAACACGACGGTCTCGATGCCCTGCGCCTTCGCACGCTCGCCGAGCAGCTGGCCGGCCTTTGCGGCGAGGTCCATCGGCCGCAGGTCGCGCAGCTCGGCCTCGGTCCACTGGACCGCGGTGAGCGTGTGGCCGGCGACGTCATCGACGAGCTGTGCGCTGATGCCGCGGTTGGAGCGGAAGACGGAAACGCGCGGCCGCTCGGCCGTGCCGGTGATCTTCGCGCGGACTCGCCGGCGCCGGCGCAGGCGCTGCTGCGGCTTGGTGGTCGTGCTCATGCGCGCTTCCCGACCTTCCGGGCGACGTACTCGCCCTCGTAGCGGATGCCCTTGCCCTTGTAGGGCTCCGGCGGCCGCTGCTTACGGATGTTGGCGGCGATCTCGCCGACGAGCTGCTTGGAGATCCCGCGGACGATGACCTTCGTCGGCTGGGGCACCTCGAACTCGATGCCGTCCGGCGCCGCGACGGACACCGGGTGCGAGTAGCCGAGCGCCAGTTCGAGATCGCGACCCTTGAGCGCGGCGCGGTAGCCGACGCCCTGGATGTCGAGCGACTTCTCGTAGCCGTCGGTGACGCCGATGACCATGTTGGCGACCAGCGAGCGGGTGAGCCCGTGCAGCGCACGGTGCTCGCCGCGGTCGGTCGGGCGGCTGACCGTCAGGATCGCGTCATCCTGCGCAACCGTGATGTCGCGCGAGATGCGCTCGGAGAGTTCACCCTTGGGGCCCTTCACGGAGACGAGCTCGGGCTCGATCGTGACGGTGACGCCGTCGGGAACGGAGATGGGCTTGCGGCCGATGCGGGACATGCCGGCTACCAGATGAACGCGACGACTTCGCCGCCGACGCCCGCCTTGCGGGCCTCGTGGCCGGTCATCACGCCGCTCGAGGTGGACACGATCGCGGTTCCCATGCCGCCCTGCACCTTCGGGATGTGGCTGTGGTCGACGTAGTAGCGCTGACCGGGGCGTGATGCGCGCTTGAGCCCGGCGATCGCGCTGCGACGATCATCGCCGTACTTCAGCTGGACGCGGATGATTTCGCCGGGGTGATCGGCGTTCGGCGACTCGACGTCGAAGCCGGAGATGTAGCCCTGCTCGGTGAGGATGCGAGCCATCTCGCGCTTGAGCTTGGAAGCCGGGATCAGGACCGTGTCGTGCTGGGCGGTGATGCCGTTGCGCACGCGGGTCAGGAAGTCGGCGATGGGGTCGGTCATGGACATGCGATCAACCCTCCTACCAGCTGCTCTTGGTCATGCCGGGGATGTAGCCGTTGTGCGCGAGCTCGCGCAGGCAGATCCGGCAGACGCCGAACTTGCGGTAGACCGCGCGCGAGCGGCCGCAACGACGGCAGCGCGAGTACCCGCGGGTCGGGAACTTCGGTGTGCGGGCTTGCTTGACGCGTAGAGACGTCTTGGCCATCGAAAATCAGCTCTCCTGGGTGTTCTGCTCGCCCGGCCGGCCTTCTCGGGAGAAGGGCAGACCGAACAGCTCGAGCAGGGCGAAGCCCTCCTCGTCGGTCTTGGCCGAGGTGGTGATGGTGATGTCGAGACCACGGACGTCGTCGACGGCGTCGTAGTCGATCTCGGGGAAGATGGTCTGCTCGCGCACGCCGAGCGTGTAGTTGCCGCGTCCGTCGAGCTTGGCCTTCAGGCCGCGGAAGTCGCGGATTCGCGGGATCGCGATCGACGTCAGGCGATCGAGGAACTCGTAGGCGCGCTCGCCCCGCAGCGTGACGGCGAGCCCGACGGGCATCTCCTCACGCAGCTTGAAGTTCGCGATCGACTTGCGGGCGCGGCGAACGCTGGGGCGCTGACCGGCGATTGCGGCCAGCTGCGCCTGGGCGTTCTCCAGCAGCTTGGAGTCCTGCTTGGCGTCGCCGACGCCCATGTTGAGCGTGATCTTCTCGATCTTGGGCGCCTGCATGACGCTGCTGTAGCCGAAGCGCTCCATCAGCTGCGGACGGATCTCGTCGGCGTAGCGCTGCTTGAGGCGGGCGGGTGTCTCAGTCGTGCTCATGATGATCAGTCCAGCTTCGTCCCGGACCGCTTGGTCACGCGGTTGCGGACGCCGTTCTCACGGGTCACTCCCACACGCGTGGGCTTCTTGTCCTTGGGATCGATGAGCATGACGTTGCTGACGTGGATCGGGCCTTCCTTCTCGATCACGCCGCCGGCGGCGTTGACGCCGCCCACCTGCGACGGGCGCTGGTGGCGCTTGACGATGTTGAGGCCCTCCACGAAGACCCGTTCCTTCACGGGATCGACGCGCAGGACGCGGCCACTCTTGCCGCGGTCCTTGCCACTGATGACGACGACCTCGTCGTCACGGCGGATTCGCATGGCCATTACAGCACCTCCGGCGCGAGACTGATGATCTTCATGAAGTTGCGGTCGCGCAGCTCGCGCGCGACCGGCCCGAAGATGCGGGTTCCGCGCGGGTTGTTCTGGGCATCGATGATGACTGCGGCGTTCTCGTCGAAGGCGATGTACGTGCCGTCCTCGCGCCCGAACTCCTTCTTCGTGCGCACGACGACGGCCTTGACGACCTCGCCCTTCTTGACGGTGCCGTTCGGCGTCGCCTGCTTGACGGTCGCCGTGATGACGTCCCCGACGTGCGCGTAGCGGCGGCTTGAACCGCCCTGCACGCGAATGCAGAGGATCTCGCGGGCGCCGGAGTTGTCGGCGACACGCAGGCGTGATTCGTTCTGGATCACTTGGCACGCTCCAGGATCTCGACCAGGCGCCAGCGCTTGGTGCGCGACAGCGGACGGCACTCGACCACGCGGACGACGTCGCCTTCGTTGGCGTCGTTGCGCTCGTCATGGACGTGCAGGCGCTTGGTGGTGCGGACGATCTTCTGGTAGCGGCGATGGCGCTTGGCCATGTCGATCTGCACGACGATCGTCTTGTCGGTCTTGTCGGAGACGACCTTGCCCTGGCGCGTCTGCGGCGTTCCGGGGACGCGCTCGGCGGGCGGAGTTCCTTCGCCGGTGGTTCCGGCGGCACGAGCCTTCTCGCGCTCCTGGCCGCGACGGCGGCTGCGGGCCTTGGCCTTGGCGGCGCGCGTCGCGTGACGCTCCTCGTGGCGCTCCTGCGGGCTGCGCGGCGGGCGCACCTCGGAGTGCGTCGAGCGGTCGCGACGACGACGCTCCTTGGAGCTCAACTGCTCCTCGGGCTCGGCGGGCGCCTCGGGCTCGGCCGCGGGAGCCGCCTGCGCCACGGGCTCCTCGGCGGGCGCCTCAGCCACCGGCTCCTCAGCCGCGGGGTCCTCGGCGGGTGCCTCAGCCACCGGCGCTTCAGCCACGGGCTCCTCAGCCGGGGCCTCCTCGGCAACCGGCTCCTCGGCCGGAGCCTCGGCGGCGGCCGCAGGGGTCTCCTCGGCGGCGACCTCAGGGGTCGTCTCCTCGGTGGTGGCCTCCGGAGCGTGCTCCTCGGGGGTGTCGTTCTGCTCTGTCGTCTCGTCGGACATGCTCAGCGAATCTTGTCGGGGTCGATGCCGCGCTCACGCGCGACGGTCAGGACGCGGGCCAGGTCGCGCTTGGCGGCCTTCAGACCTGCGGTGTTCTCCAGCTCGCCCGTGGCGTGCTGGAAGCGGAGCCCGAAGATGTCCTTGCGGGCGGTGCGCAACTGCTGGGAGAGCTCGTCGTCCTGCATGTCGCGCAGGCTCTTGGCGGCGGGCATCAGAACTCGTCCTCTCGGGTGATGAACTTCGTGCGGACCGGCAGCTTGCGGCCGGCGAGTCGCATCGCCTCACGCGCGAGCGGCTCCGGCACGCCGGACAGCTCGAACATGACGCGGCCGGGCTTGACGACGGCGACCCAGCCCTCGGGCGAGCCCTTGCCGGAGCCCATGCGGGTCTCGGCCGGCTTCTTCGTGAACGGCTTGTCCGGGACCAGGTTGATCCAGACCTTGCCGCCACGCTTGATCTTGCGGGTCATCGCAATACGAGCGGCCTCGATCTGACGGTTCGTCAGGTGCCCGTGATCGAGCGCCTTCAGGCCGTACTCGCCGAACTGGACCGTCGTCTGCCCGCGGGAGTACCCGCGGCTGCGACCGCGCATCACCTTGCGGTGCTTGACGCGCTTGGGAGACAGCATCAGCGGCCACCACCCTGACCGCCGCGCCCGCGACCGCCGCCCGGACCACCGGGACCGCCGCCCTGGCCACCACGGCCACGACCGCCGCCGCCGCCGGGACCGCCGGCGCCGCCGCGACCACCACGGTCGCCGCCGCCACGCTCACCGCGACCGCGGCGACGATCGTCGCCGCCGGCATCGCGGCCGGGGCTCGGTGCGTCGAGGTCGGTGAGGTCCACGCCGGTGAAGCCCTCGGGCATGATCTCGCCCTTGTTGATCCAGCACTTCACGCCGATGCGGCCGAACGTGGTCTTGGCCTCGGCGAAGCCGTAGTCGATGTCGGCCCGCAGGGTGTGCAGTGGCACGCGGCCGTCGGAGTACATCTCGGTCCGCGCCATCTCGGCGCCGCCGAGGCGACCCCCGACCTGGATCTTGCAGCCCTTGGCACCGGACCGCATCGCGCTGGTCAGCGCGCGCTTCATCGCACGCCGGAACGCCACACGGTTCTGCAGCTGCTCGGCGACCGACTGGGCGACCAGGGTCGCATCCAGCTCGGGGCGCTTGATCTCGAGGATGTTGACCTTGACCGACTTGCTCGTCAGGCGGTGCAGGTCACGCCGCAGGGCGTCCACCTCGCTGCCGGACTTGCCGATGACGATGCCCGGGCGCGCGGTCGAGATGTTGACCTCGACCTCGGCCGAGTCCTTGCGGATCGTGATCTCCGAGATGCCCGCGTGCGCGAGCTTGTTCTCGATGTGGGCGCGGATCAGGGTGTCCTCGTGCAGGTAGTCGGCGAACTGCTTCTCGTTGAACCAGTGCGACTTCCAGTCGTGGATGTACCCGACCCGCATGCCCTCGGGATGAACCTTCTGTCCCATGCCTACTCCTTCGGGGTGAGGGCGATCGAAAGGTGGCTGGTGCGCTTGCGGATCTGCGAGGCGCGGCCCATCGCGCGCGGTCGGAAACGCTTGAGGGTCGGACCCTCGTCGGCGGAGACGTTGCAGATGCGCAGGTCGTCGCCGATCAGCTCGTGGTTGTGCTCGGCGTTCGCGACGGCGGACTCGAGCAGCTTCGACCAGTCCTCGGCGACCGCGCGGGGCGTGTGCGCGAGGATCGCGCGCGCCTCCGTGACGGACTTGCCGCGGATGTGGTCGCACACCAGGCGCGCCTTGCGCGCGGAGGTGCGGACGTATTTGGCGTGCGCGTGGACGACCGGGCGCTCGCCGGTCTGCGACCCGCCGGACCGCTTGGCTGCGGCCTTGGCCTTCGCCTTCGGCGCAGCTGCCTGCGCCTTCGGCTCGTCGGCCTTCTTGCGCGTGCGGCGCGCGGGCTTCGTCTCGGCGTCGGCGACGGGGGCCGGCTCGGACTCCGCGGCTGCGGGGGTCTCCTCGACGGCCGCGGGGGTCTCCTCGACCGGTGCCTGTGCGGCGGTCTCCGTCTCCTCGACGGGCTCCGTCTCGTCAGGCTTCTGGGTCTCGTCAGCCATCAGGTCAACGCACCTTGCCCGTACCGGCATGGCCGCGATAGGTCCGCGTCGGGGCGAACTCGCCGAGCTTGTGGCCGACCATCGACTCGTTGACGAAGACCGGGACGTGCTTGCGGCCGTCGTGGACCGCGATCGTGTGACCGACCATCTCCGGGAAGATCGTCGAGGTCCGCGACCAGGTCTTGACCATCTGCTTCGTGTTGGCCTCGTTCTGCTTGATGATGCGCCCCATGAGGCGCTCCTCCACGAACGGGCCCTTCTTGCTTGAGCGGGACATGAGTTACTTGCGCTTGCCCTTCCCGCGGCGACGGCCGCGGACGATGTAGCGATCGGATGCCTTGTTCTTCTTGCGCGTGCGGTAGCCGAGCGTCGGCACGCCCCACGGCGTCACCGGGTGGCGACCGGCGGTCGTCGAGCCCTCGCCGCCGCCGTGCGGGTGGTCGACCGGGTTCATCGCGACGCCGCGCGTCTGCGGCCGCACGCCCATGTGGCGCTTGCGGCCGGCTTTGCCGATCTTGACGTTCTGGTGGTCGGCGTTGCCGATCACGCCGACGGTCGCGCGGCACTCGGCGCGGACCATCCGCATCTCACCCGAGGGCAGGCGCAGCGTCGCCATGTCGCCGTCCTTGGCCATCAGCTGGATGCTCGTACCGGCCGAGCGACCCATCTGGCCGCCGCGGCCGGGTTGCAGCTCGACGTTGTGGACCACGGTGCCGGTCGGCATGCTCGACAGCGGCAGGCAGTTGCCGACCGCGATCTCGGCGTCCGGTCCGGACATCACGGTGGCGCCGACGCCGAGCCGTGCGGGCGCCAGGATGTAGGCCTTCTCGCCGTCGACGTAGTGGAGCAGCGCGATGTACGCCGTGCGGTTGGGGTCGTACTCGATCGCCGCGACCTTCGCGGGGATGCCGTCCTTGCGGTTGCGCTTGAAGTCGACCTTGCGGTACAGGCGCTTGGCCCCGCCGCCGCGATGGCGCGAGGTCTTGCGACCGTTGCTGTTGCGACCGCCGGACTTCTTCAGTCCCTCGACGAGCGTGCGCTCGGGCTCGGTCTTCGTGATCTCCGCGAAGTCCGGGTAGGAGACGAACCGCAGTCCGGGGCTGGTGGGCTTGGGCTTGCGAACGGGCATGACTGATTACCCCTCGAGGCCTTCGAGGCCCTGGAAGATCGGGATCGAGTCGCCGGGACGCACCTGGACGATGGCCTTCTTCCACTGCCGCGTGCGGCCGGAGCTGTAGCCGCGGCGCTTGGGCTTGGACTTCACGGACATCGTGCGGACCTCGACGACCTTGACGTCGAAGAGTGCTTCGATCGCCTGGCGGATCTGCGTCTTGTGAGCGCTCGCGTGAACGCGGAACGTGTACTTGTCGGCCGACGCGAGGACGTAGCTCTTCTCGCTGACGACGGGCCGGATGATGACGGTCGTGGGATCCATGATCAGTCGTCCTCTCCGGGCGCGCTGGCATCGCCGTTGGCACGCGCGGTCAGGTCGGCGAGTGTCGCCTCGCTGACGAGCAGCTTCGAGGCACCGATCAGATCGGCGACGCCGACGGACTCGGCGGTCAGCACGCCGACGCGCGCAAGGTTGCGGAACGACAGCGCGACCGAGGCCTGCTCGGCGGTGACGACGACGAGCACCGTGCCGCCCGCCGACCAGCCGGCGAGCAGTGACGCGGCGGCCTTTGTCGACGGCGTGTCGAAGCCCGCGGGATCGAGGATCGCCAGCGACTCGCGCTCGGCGTGCACCGACAGCGCGCTGCGCAGCGCGGCGCGGCGCTCCTGGCGGTTGATCTGGAAGGTGTAGTGGCGCGGCTGGGGCCCGAAGACGGCGCCGCCGCCGGTCCAGATCGGCGAGCGGCTGGAGCCCGCACGCGCGCGACCGGTGCCCTTCTGACGCCACGGCTTGGCGCCGCCGCCGGAGACCTCACCGCGCGTCTTGGACGACGAGGTGCCCTGCCGGCGGGCGTTGAGCTCGGCGCGCACCGAGTCGTGGACGAGCTGGCCGTTGAAGCGCGCGCCGAACGCCGTGGCGTCGAGCGCGACCTTCTTCGAACCGCCCAGGACGGGGGCGTCAGCCATCGGTGCGGACCTCCACGAGGCCGCCGCGCGCGCCGGGAACGGCGCCGCGGATCAGGAGCAGGTTCTGGGCGGCGTCGACGCGGACGACCGTGAGGCCGCGCTGCGTGACGCGCTTGTTGCCCATCTGGCCCGGGCCCTTGATGCCCTTGAAGACGCGGGCGGGCCAGGCGGACGCGCCGATCGAGCCCGGTGCACGGACGTTGTGCGAACCGTGCGACTTTGGACCGGAGGCGAAGTTGTGGCGCTTGATCGTGCCCTGGAAGCCCTTGCCCTTGGAGGTGCCGGCGACCTTGACCTTCACGCCGGCCTCGAAGTCGGTGACCGTGACGGTGTCGCCGAGCTTCAGGCCGGCGCCCTCGTCGCGGAACTCCACAAGGTGCTTGTGCGGCGCGGCATCGGCCTTCTTGAGGTGGCCGAGCTCGGGCTTGGTCAGGTGCTTCTCCTTCGTGGCACCGAAGGCGAGCTGGACGGCGTCGTAGCCGTCGCGGTCAGCGGTGCGCACGGCGGTGACCGGGCAGGGGCCGGCCTCGAGCACGGTGACGCGCTCAACGCGACCGTCCTCGAGGAACAGCTGCGTCATGCCGAGCTTCTTGGCGAGGATCGCAGGCATCGGTTACCCCGCGAGACGAATCTCGATGTCGACGCCCGCGGGCAGATGGTCGAGCCGCTGGAGCGAATCGACCGTCTTGGGCGTCGGCTGGTGGATGTCGATCAGGCGCTTGTGCGTGCGGATCTCGAAGTGCTCCCGCGAATCCTTGTCCTTGAACGGGGACCGGATGACGCAGTAGACGTTCTTCTCCGTCGGCAGCGGCACGGGGCCGGTCACCGAAGCGCCGGTGCGGGAGGCCGTCTCGACGATCTCCTTGGCAGCCGTCTCGATGGCCTGGTGGTCGTAGGCCTTGAGCCGGATGCGGATCTTGTTCTGGGTGGCGGTCGCCATGAGTGCTGCTCTCGTCTGCTTTCCGTCTGCTGTCTGGGGGAGAGTCTGTGCTGGTCTTGTGCGCGCTGCGGGGCGGATCCCTGGTGAACCGGGGTCCGCCCCTCTGGTCCTGCGTTCGTATCGGATGAAGCGGTGCGCGTGCGGGGCGGGCGGGCTCTGCGCCCTGCCCGCCCCCGCGCGGTCCTACTGAATGACTTCGGAGACGACGCCCGAGCCGACGGTGCGGCCGCCCTCGCGAATCGCGAAGCGGAGGCCCGGATCCATCGCGATCGGCTGGATCAGCTCGATCTCCATGGCGACGTTGTCCCCCGGCATGACCATCTCGACACCCTCGGGGAGGTTGGCGACACCGGTCACGTCGGTGGTGCGGAAGTAGAACTGGGGACGGTAGCCGGTGAAGAACGGCGTATGACGGCCGCCCTCCTCCTTCTTCAGGATGTACACCTCGGCCTTGTACTTCGTGTGCGGCGTGATCGACCCCGGCTTGCACAGCACCTGGCCGCGCTCGATCTCCTCGCGCTTGGTACCGCGCAGGAGGCAGCCGACGTTGTCGCCGGCCTGGCCCTGGTCGAGGATCTTGCGGAACATCTCGACGCCGGTGACGATCGTCTTCGTCGTGTCCTTGACGCCGACGATCTCGACCTCGTCACCCGTGTTGACGATGCCGGTCTCGATGCGGCCGGTCGCGACCGTGCCGCGGCCGGTGATCGAGAAGACATCCTCGACCGGCATCAGGAACGGCTTGTCCAGGTCGCGGACGGGCTCCGGGATGTAGGTGTCGAGCTGGTCGGCCAGGTCGAAGATCGCCTGCTTGTAGGTCTCATCACCCTCGAGCGCCTTGAGCGCCGAGCCGCGGATGAACGGAATGTCGTCACCCGGGAAGTCGTACATGCTCAGCAGCTCGCGCACCTCGACCTCGACGAGCTCGAGGAGCTCCTCGTCGTCGACCATGTCGCACTTGTTGAGGAAGACGACGATGTACGGCACGCCGACCTGGCGGGCGAGCAGGATGTGCTCACGCGTCTGGGGCATCGGGCCGTCGGCCGCCGACACCACGAGGATCGCGCCATCCATCTGCGCCGCGCCCGTGATCATGTTCTTCACGTAGTCGGCGTGGCCCGGACAGTCGACGTGGGCGTAGTGGCGGTTCTCCGTCTGGTACTCGACGTGCGATGTGGCGATCGTGATGCCACGCTCCTTCTCCTCCGGAGCGTTGTCGATCTCGGCGAAGCTGCGTGCTTCACCGCCCATCTTCTCGGCGAGGACCGTGGTGATGGCAGCGGTCAGCGTCGTCTTGCAGTGGTCGATATGACCGATCGTGCCGAAGTTGACGTGCGTCTTGTCGCGCTCAAACTTTTCCTTGGCCACTGCTGTTCGCTCCTGTGATCTGGCGTCTGGTCGGGGTGGTCCAGCCGGAATTCGGCGAACCAGGGAAGGCTATCTCAGAACCGCTGCGGACGTCCCTCAGGCGGCAACGGGGGCACCGGTCCGGTGCTCGACGATCTTCTCGGCGATGTTCGGCGGAACCTCGTCGTACTTCTCGAACTCCATGGTGTAGGTCGCACGTCCCTGCGTCGCCGAACGCAGATCTGTCGAGTACCCGAACATCTCCGAGAGCGGTGCGTAGGCATTGATGACCTGCGCGTTGCCGCGCGGCTCCATGCCCTCGACCCGACCACGGCGGCGGTTGAGGTCACCGATGACGTCGCCCATGTATTCCTCGGGCGTGACGACTTCGATCTTGAAGATCGGCTCCAGCAACACCGGCTTGGCGCGGCGCGCGGCCTCCTTGAAGGCCAGCGACCCGGCGACCTTGAACGCGATCTCCGAGGAGTCCGTGTCGTGGTACTTGCCGTCGACCAGCGTCACCTTGACGTCGACCATCGGGTAGCCGGCCTTGACGCCGTTGGCCAGCGCCTCGAAGCAGCCCTTCTCGACGGCCGGAATGTACTCCGTCGGGATCGAGCCGCCCTTGATCGCGCTGACGAAGTTGAAGCCCTCGCCGGGAGCCGGCTCGAGGTCGATGTAGACGACGCCGTACTGGCCGGAGCCACCCGTCTGGCGGATGAACTTGCCCTCGATCTTCTTGACTTCGCCGCGGACGGTCTCGCGGTAGGAGACCTGCGGCTTGCCGACGTTGGCCTCGACGTTGTACTCGCGGCGCATGCGGTCGACGAGCACCTCGAGGTGCAGTTCGCCCATGCCGGAGATCTCGGTCTGGCCGGTCTCGTCGTTGGTCTGCACCTGGAAGGTGGGGTCCTCCTCGGCCAGGCGGCCGAGTGCGACCGACATCTTCTGCTGGTCGGACTTCGTCTTGGGCTCGACGGCGACCTTGATGACCGGCTCGGGGAAGACGATCTGCTCGAGCTTGACTGGCGCATCAGGCGCCGCGAGCGTGTCACCGGTGATGATCTGCTTGATGCCGACGCCCGCCGCGATGTCGCCTGCCCAGACCTCCTGCAGTTCCTCACGGTCGTTGGCGTGCATCATCAGGATGCGACCGATGCGCTCGACCTTGCCGGACGAGACGTTGAGCACGCGCGACCCGGCCTCGAGGTGGCCCGAGTAGACACGGAAGTAGGTCAGCTTGCCGACGAACGGATCGGCGGCGATCTTGAACGCGAGCGCCGCGAAGGGCTCCGAGTCGTCTGCGGTGCGCACGACGAGCTCGTCGGTCTTCGGGTTCAGGCCCTCGACCGGCGGCACGTCCAGCGGCGACGGCAGGTAGTCGATGACCGCGTCAAGCAGCGGCTGCACGCCCTTGTTCTTGAACGACGAGCCGCAGAGGACGGGAGTGAACTCGATCTTGAGTGTCGCCTTGCGGATCGCGGCCTTCAGCCGGTCGACCGGGATCTCGGCGTCCTCGAGGATCAGCTCGAGCAGCGCGTCGTCGAAGTGCGAGGCCTCGTCGAGCAGATGCTCGCGGGCAGCCTTGGCGGACTCGAGCAGCTCGGCCGGGATCTCACCGACGATGACGTCCTTGCCGAGGTCGTCGTTGTACGTCGTCGCCTGCATCGTGACGAGGTCGATGATTCCGAGGAAGTCGCCCTCGGCACCGATCGGCAGCTGGATCGGGACCGGCTTGGCGCCGAGACGATCGATCATCGTCCTGATGCCCTTGTCGAAGTCCGCGCCGATGCGGTCCATCTTGTTGATGTAGGCGATACGCGGGACCGAGTACTTGTCGGCCTGGCGCCAGACGGTCTCGGACTGCGGCTCGACGCCGGCGACGGAGTCGAACAACGCGATCGCGCCGTCCAGGACGCGCAGCGAGCGCTCGACCTCGACGGTGAAGTCGACGTGGCCCGGCGTGTCGATGATGTTGATCCGGTGGTCGGCCCACTCGCACGTCGTCGCGGCGGACGTGATCGTGATTCCGCGCTCCTGCTCCTGCTCCATCCAGTCCATCGTCGCGGCGCCTTCGTGCACCTCGCCGATCTTGTAGGTGCGCCCCGTGTAGTACAGGATCCGCTCGGTCGTCGTCGTCTTACCGGCGTCGATGTGCGCCATGATCCCGATGTTTCGGGTCTTGTCGAGCGAGAACTTGCGGGGCATGGTGGGAGAGAGGTGCCTGGGTCGGACGGTTCGGGCAAAGAAAACGGGCCACTCGGGCCCGCGCGCACAGGAGGGATGTTCCCGGACTGCGGCGCTATGTGCTCGAGCGATCCATCAGTAGAAAACGGCGAGTCGACCGGAGAAACGCAAGACGACTACGCACGGCGACTGACCGGCGGAGGACTATAGCAAAGGCCCTGCGGGCGAAATCCAGCTTCCACGGGGGCTTCGCGGTGACACCGAACGGCAGCACCGAGGGATGGTGGAGGCCGTTGTGCGAGACGCTGCGGGACAGCTGGCGGTCGCTGGGAGCGGCAGCCAGCGGTCCGCTGAGCGCCGCCATCGGCAAGCCGAGGGCACAGCATGGCGGCGAGCATCGCCGGTGACGCGGCCGCAGACCGGCCGGTCGGCCGTCCTACCAGCGGTAGTGCGCGAACGCCTTGTTCGCCTGCGCCATGCGGTAGATGTCGTCCTTGCGCTTGTACGCGCCGCCCTGCTGAGACTGGGCGTCGAGGAGTTCCATCGCGAGGCGCTGGGCCATCGTCTTCTCGCGGCGCTGGCGGGCGAACTCGACGAGCCAGCGGACGGCGAGCGTGCGCGAGCGGCGCGGCTGCACCTCGACCGGCACCTGGTAGGTCGCGCCGCCGACACGGCGGGAGCGAACCTCGAGGGCGGGCGTCAGCGTCTTGATCGACAGCTCGAGCGCCTCGACCGGGTCCTTGCCGGTCTTCTCGCTCAGGATCGCGAGGGCGTCATAGACGATCGCCTCAGCGGTCGACTTCTTGCCGTCGAGCATCACCTTGTTGATGACCTGCTGGACCAGGCGCGAGCGATGGACGGGGTCCGGCTCGATGGTCCGGATCGTTGCGGCGTTGCGGCGCATGAGTTACTTGGCCTTCTTGACGCCGTACTGGCTGCGCGCCTGCTTGCGGTCGCTGACGCCGGCGGCGTCGAGCGTGCCGCGAACGACCTTGTAGCGCACACCCGGCAGATCCTTGACGCGACCGCCGCGGACGAGCACGACCGAGTGCTCCTGCAGGTTGTGACCCTCACCCGGGATGTACGCCGTCACCTCGGCGCCACCGGAGAGGCGCACACGGGCGACCTTGCGAAGGGCCGAGTTCGGCTTCTTCGGCGTCGTGGTGTAGACGCGTGTGCAGACGCCGCGCCGCTGCGGAGCGGCGGTCTTCGTCTTGCGTCCCTTGCCGGACTTCAGGCCCGGCGTGGAAAGCTTCTTCGGCTTGGGCGTGCGGCCCTTGCGGATGAGCTGGCTGGTCGTGGGCATGCGACGCAGCAGGGTAGCAGCGAGCGCCTGAGCGAGTCGTGCCCGCCGCGCCCCGTCCGTCCTCGCCGGACGGCCGGGGCGCGGAGGACTCAGATCGCCGCCAGCGCGTCCTGCGGGGTCGTGTAGTCCAGGCCTTGGTCCTCGGCGACCGGCGCGTAGGTGAGCTTGCCGCCGGCGACGTTCAGGCCCTTCATGAACCCGGGGTCCGAGGCAAGTGCCTGCTGCGCGCCGTGGTCGGCGAGCTTCAGGACGTAGGGCATCGTCGCGTTCGTCAGCGCCCAGGTGCTGGTGATCGGCACCGCGCCGGGCATGTTGGCGACGCAGTAGTGCGTGATCCCATCGACGACGTAGGTCGGGTCGGTGTGGGTCGTCGCCCGCGAGGTCTCAAAGCAGCCGCCCTGATCGATCGAGACGTCGACGAGGACGGCACCTGGCTTCATCAGCGCCAACTGCGCACGCGTGATCACGTGCGGCGCCTTGCCGCCCTTGACGAGCACCGCGCCGATCACGAGATCGACATCGGGCAGGTGCTGCTCGATCTCGAGTGTCGAGGCGTAACAGGTCGACGCGAGCCAGTTCATCTGGTGCTCGAGTTCGCGCAGGCGGTCGATGTTCCGGTCGTAGATGTAGACCTCGGCGCCCATCCCGAGGGCGATCTGGGCGGCGTTCTGGCCGACGACGCCGCCGCCGATCACCATCACGCGCCCCGCCGCGACACCGGGCACCCCGCCGAGCAGCAGCCCGCGGCCGCCGAGCGGCTTCTCGAGCATGAACGCGCCGGCCTGCGTGGCGATCTTGCCGGCGATCTCGCTCATCGGCGCCAGCAGCGGCAGGCGACCCTGCGCGTCCTCGACCGTTTCGTAGGCGATGCAGGTCGCGCCTGACTCGATCAGGCCCCGAGTCTGGTCGGGATCCGGCGCCAGATGCAGGTAGGTGAACAGCGTCTGGCCAGGCCGCAGGCGCGCGATCTCGACCGCCTGGGGCTCCTTGACCTTGACCACCATCTCCGCCTGCTGGAACACGGCTTCGGCGTCGGGGACGATCTGCGCTCCCTGGGCGACGTAGTCCTCGTCGCTGATCGCCGAGCCGTTCCCGGCACCGGTCTGGATCACCACCTCGTGGCCGTGCTGGGTCAGCTCGCGCACGCCTGACGGCGTCATCGCGACGCGGTACTCATCTGTCTTGATCTCAGTGGGGACGCCGACCTTCACGGGGACTCCTTCGTCGATGGTGAACCTTGCCGCGCCGGACGGCCCGCGGCCGCCGGCGCGTCGACCAGTTCGCTGCCGCGCAGCGCCAGCCAGAATTCGATGCGGTCACGGGCACTGGAGAGGTCGCGCCCGGTCAGTTCCTCGATGCGGCGGATGCGGTAGCGCAGCGTGTGGCGGTGGCAGTACAGCCGCCGCGCCGCGGCCTCCCACTGGCCGTTGGCCTCGATGAACGCCTCGAGCGACCGCATCAGCTCGCCGCCGTAGTGACCTTCGCCGGTCGCGATCGGCCCGAGCAGGGAGTCGCAGAAGAGGCGCAGTGCCTCCGTGTCCTGAAGCGAGAGCAGCAGCTGGAACGAGCCGAGGTCGCGGAACGTTGCGATCGGGCGCGGGGCGCGCGTGTGCGACGCCGAGCGGCCGTGACCGTTGCCGTTGCCGTTCGCTGCGGCGTGGGCTGGCGGCGTCGCGACGTCGCTGTCGGCTGACAGCTCGCCGGCCTCCAGCGCGAACCGCGCCTCGCGCCAGCTCTCCCGCACGCGCGCGGCGTCGACGGCGCGGCCGGCGCCGGCCGGAACCTCGTGCCCGAGCGCGGCGCTGACGCGCTCGGCGATGCGCGTTCCGCGGTCGAACAACTCGGCGTCGGCGTACCCCGGCAGCAGCGCGCAGACGAAGCGCTCGTGCCGCGCGACGAGGCCGCTGACGGACTCCGCCACGAGCGACTCGCGGAGCGCCGCCTCACCGACGGCGCCGTCACGGTCACCGATCGCGAGCACGACGGTCGTCACGCGGTCGCCCAGGCCGAACGGCTCCAGGCGGCGAACGAGCTCCCCGCCGTCGAGCTCGCCGGTGATCGCGGCCGACAGCAGGTCGCCCGCGAGGCGGCGCTCGGTCGTGTCTGCGACGCGCCCGCGCAGCAGCTCGAGCGCGACCACCGTCACCGCCTGGTGCAGGATCAGGCGGTCGATCTCGGCCAAGCCGCCACCGTCCTTCACCGCCACGAGCCAGGCCTGCGGCACGGCGCCGTCGGGGGCGGCGACGGGCAGCGCAAAGGCGCGCGCCGCAAGGTCCGGGTGCGCCGGGACAAACGGGCGAGCATCATCGAGCCGTGACTGCTCGGCGAGCTCGACACCGAGCGCGGCAACGACATCGCCGGCGATCTCGCGCCGGAAGACGCGATGCCCGAGCAGCTCGCCGCGGCCGTCGTACAGCAGCACGGCCCCGCCGATCAGGGTCGCCAGCGCGCTGATCACGGCGTCCATGCCGCGCTCGGACAGAACGATCCGCTGGAGGCGCTCCTGCGCTGCGATCGACCGCTGGAGCAGCGTGTACTGCTCGTTGACGATCCGTCCGAATGCGCGCTCGGTCAGCGCGATGAACGGCAGCTCGTATGGGATCTCGATCAGCGGCAGGCCGCGGTCGGCGGCGGCGTCGATCATCGGCCGCGGGACCTTGGCGTGGGTGAACCCGGTGCCGAGCCCGACCCCCGCGACGCCGTGGTCGGCCAGCCGCGTGATGAAGTCGCGCTGGCGCGCACGGGTGTCGAGCCCCATGCCGGTGGTCAGCAGCAGCTCGCCGCCCGACAGCCACGGCGTCGGGTCGGCCAGCTCGGAGATGTGAACCCAGCGGACCGGCGCGTCGAGCTCCGACTCACCGGCGTGGACGGCGACGTCGAGGTCCGCCAGGACATCCCGCAGCGACAGCAACCTAGTGCGCGCCCATCCGCCGCGAGGCCTCCTCGAGGATCGGCCGCATGACCGCCTCGATCTCGGCGAACTGCTCGGGGCCGGCGATCAGCGGCGGCGCGAACTGGACGACCGGGTCACCGCGATCGTCCGACCGGCAGATCAGGCCGTTCTCGTAGAGGGCCGTGCTGAGGTACCCGCGCAGCAGCGACTCCGCCTCGTCGTGGCTGAACGACTCCTTCGTCTCGTGATCCTTGACCAGCTCGATCGCGTGGAAGTAGCCCGCCCCGCGCACGTCCCCGACGATCGGGATGTCGCGCAGCGACTCGAGCATCGATCGCAGCAGGTGCTCGTTCTCGCGCACGTTCTCGAGGACGCCCTCGTCCTCCATCGCGGCGATGTTGGCGAGCGCGACGGCGGCCGCCATCGGATGGCCGCCGAACGTGAAGCCGTGGGCGAACGAGTTGTTGCCCTCCAGGAACGGCTCCATCACGCGGTCGGCGACGATCATCGCGCCCATCGGCGCGTAGGCCGACGTCAGGCCCTTGGCCGTCGTGATGATGTCGGGCTGGTAGTCGTAGCGCTGGGCGCCGAACCACTCGCCCAAGCGCCCCCACGAGCAGATCACCTCGTCGGAGATCAGCAGGATGTCGTGCTCGTCGCAGATCTCACGCACGCGCTGGAAGTAGCCCTCGGGCGGCGTGAAGCAGCCACCCGCGTTCTGGACCGGCTCGAGGATGACTGCACCGACGGTGCTCGGTCCCTCGAACTCGATCCGCTCGGCGATCGCCTCGGCGAGCATCTCGGTGCCGGTGCCGGCGGCGAGCCGGTAGTGGTTGGTGTTGGGGACGTGGCAGCCGCCCGGCGTGAAGGGTTCGAACGGGGTCCGCAGGTCGGTCACGCCGGTGGCGCTGAGTGCCCCGAGCGTCGTGCCGTGGTAGGCGACGTTGCGGGCGATCAGCTTCGTCTTGTTCGGATTGCCGGTGAGCTTGTGGTACTGACGAGCGAGCTTCAGTGCACTCTCGACCGATTCGCCGCCACCGCTGGTGAAGAAGACGCGGTTCAGATCGCCGGGAGCCAGCGACGCGATCTTCGCCGCGAGCTCGATCGAGCGCGGATGGGCGTAGGACCAGTTGGTGAAGAAACCGAGCTCCTTCGCCTGGTCCGCGCCGGCCTGGGCGATGTCGTCGCGGCCGTGCCCGATGTTCACGCAGTACAGGGCGCTGAGCGCATCGAGGTAGCGCTTGCCGTGGTCGTCCCAGACGTAACAGCCGTCGCCGCGCACGATGATCGGCACCTCGGCTCCACGGTCGTATGCCCCCATCCGGCTGAAGTGCAGCCACAGGTGCCTGCGCGCCAGGTCCTGAAGCTCGGCGCTGCTGGTCGTCGTCATCTCGGTCGGCCCTTCTCCATCGTGTCGGTCCGCTGGTCGGAGTGGACAAACGTAACTGGACGGGCGCACCGGCGTCGCCTGTCGCGATGGAGCGCGCGCGGACGCGGGTTGTCCGAAGCGGACAACGCCCCGGCGGGCGAGGGCTACGCGGCGGCGGGCGCGGCGCCGGCCTGAACCGCCGCGCGCGGGGCGGGCGTCAGTGCCGAGGCGACGATGACCAGGACGAACGCGATCGCCTGGACGATGATGCCGACGGTGTCAGCGGGCATCGGATCGCCGAACACGAGGATGCCGCCGGAAATGCACGAGATGCTGGCCGCGGTGCCCGTGATGGCGATGACGCCGACGGCCTCACCGTCCTGCAGGCTGCGGGCCGAGGCGTAGAAGGCACCGAACGATCCGATCAGCGAGACGGCGGTCCAGGGGCTCAGCAGGCCGATGATGCCGTCGTGCCCGACGATGCCCGACAGCGCCTTGACGCCGACGTTGCAGACGCCGAAGAGCACGCCCGAGGCGGCGGCGAGCGCGATGCCGTGGTGCTCGGCGCGCAGGCCGGCAGCCTGTGGGCCGATGATCAGCAGCCCGCCGACGCCGAGCAGCACGGCCTCGAACGAGACCATTGCGGCGATCGAGAAGGAGGCGTGCGCACCGTGGCTGGCGGGCATCGTGACCGCCAGCAGCATCAGGCCGACAGCCGTCAAGCCCAGGCCCCACCACTGACGACGGCCGACGGCCATGCCGAAGATGCGGTCGGCCATGATCGCGATCAGCGCGACCCCGCCGGCGACGACGGCCTGGACGACCGACAGCGGCGCGAGCGACAGCGCGGCGACGTGCATGACCCACGCGAGCAGCCCGACGCCCATGCCGATCGCGAACCAGCGCGAGCGCCACAGGTCCGAGGCCGACCGCAGCGGGTGGCGGATGTCGACCGCGGGCGCCTCGCAAGCACCGCGATGCTTGTAGAAGAACGCGAGGTTCGCGAACACGGCGCTGAGAAGCGCGAAGAGGATGCCGAGTTGGAGCGTCATGCTGTAGAGGAGTTGCGATCAGGTCGGCGTCCTGTGCCGACCACCCTCCCAGTCATCGGCACGGGGCGTCCGATCGTTGACCGGATCGCGCCGCTCAAGGGTAGCTTGCGACCGTTCAGCGCCGCGCCAGTCCCCGCCGGTGATCGAAGAAATCCCTGCATGTGCCCGAAACCACTGCTCCTGGTCGACGTCGACGGCGTCATCTCGCTGTTCGGATTCCCGTCCGACGAACGTCCAGCCGGTGGCTGGCTGCTGGTGGACGGATTGCCACATCTCCTTTCGTCTGCCGCCGCCGAGCACCTGCTTACGCTCGCCGCAGACTTCGATCTGGCGTGGTGTACGGGCTGGGAGGAGAAGGCGGACTAGTACCTCCCCCACGCCCTCGGCCTGCCCCCCGGGCTGCCACATCTGACCTTTGAGCAGAACCCCGGCCAAGGCCACGGCCACTGGAAACTCCCCGCGATCGACGCGTTCGCGGGGCCGGACCGCGCGGTGGCGTGGATCGACGACGCCCACGATGAGGCGTGCGAGGGCTGGGCGGCGTCACGGCCAGGCCCGACGCTGCTGGTCCCGACGCTGCCCTGGGAGGGCCTGGTGGCGCGGCACACGGACGAGCTGCGGGCGTGGGCTGCGGGGTTGTGACCGGCTTTGAGGTCGCGTGCGGCCCCAGACGGCGGCTGGTCAGGGGAGCGCGACAACCCGCGCTCGGGACGTGGGCCGGTTTGACGACCACAGTGGTCGTCCAACCAGCCCACCCCCAGGGATCCCGGCGCTACCGAGCGGCGGCGTCAAAGCCCGGGGAGTCGGTCTGACCCACCCCGGATCGCCCGTCGACGGGCCGCTTCGGACGACCCGCCAACGGGCCGCCCGAAGCGTCAGTCAGTAGGACCTACGACTCGTCCGACGGAACGTCAAGCCCAGCGAGCTCTTCGGCGAACCCGGTGTCGCCACCGCCGGCGCCGATCTCCTCGAGCGTCGACAGATCCTGCTCGAAGCCGGCACCCAGGCCGGAGACGAAGTCGTCATCGGCCAGGCCCAGCTCGGCTGCCAGTTCGTCGGAGTCGAGCATCACGACGTCCTCGGCCCGCGGGAGCGGGTCGGTCGGCTCGATCTCGATCCGGCGGTAGCGCTTGAGACCCGTCGCGGCGGGGATCAGCTTGCCGATGATCACGTTCTCCTTCAGACCGGCGAGCGAGTCCTTCTTGCCCTCGAGCGCCGCGTCCGTCAGGACCTTCGTGGTCTCCTGGAAGGAGGCCGCCGACAGGAACGAGTCGGTGTTCAGCGAGGCCTTTGTGATGCCGAGGATGACCTCCTCGAACTGCGCGGTCTCGCCCTTGCCCTTCTTGACCTCGTCGTTGGCGCGCAGGAAGTCGTAGCGGTCGACGAGCTGGCCCGGCAGGTAGCCGGTGTCGCCCTTCTGGTCGACGCGCACCTTCTTCATCATCTGGCGGACGATGAGCTCGATGTGCTTGTCGTTGATGTCGACGCCCTGCGACTTGTAGACCTTCTGCACCTCGGCGACGAAGTACTGCTCGGTCCGGGTGCGCCGCGCGCCCTGCGTGTCGCCACCGAAGGCGAGCACGTCGTGCGGGTACAGAGAGCCCTCGTTGAGCTGGTCGCCGGCCGTCACCTTCTGGCCGTTCTGGACCTCCAGGCGCGTGCGCCGCGGGAACGTCGTGCGGTGCTCCTCGCCGGTCGCATCGGAGATCACGACGGTGAGGTTCTTGTCGGTCTCCTCGATCGTGACCGTGCCTTCGACGGTGGCCAGCTCGGCCAGGCCCTTCGGCTTGCGAGCCTCGAACAGCTCGACGACGCGCGGCAGGCCGTGCGTGATGTCCGCGCCGGCGACGCCGCCGGTGTGGAACGTCCGCATGGTCAGCTGCGTGCCCGGCTCACCGATCGACTGCGCGGCGATGATGCCGACCGCGTCGCCGATCTGCGCGACCTGACCGGTCGCCATGGCGCGGCCGTAGCACGCCTGGCACACGCCGCTGGCGGCGCGGCACTTGAGCACCGAGCGGACCGCGACGCGCGTGGCCCCATCGGTCGATGCCGGCAGCTGGTCGACGGACTCGACGAGTTCCGCGAGCTCCTCGCGGTCGATCTCGGCACCCTGCTCGACGATCACGCGGCCGCGCTTGGTCTTCAGCTCACCCGCCGAAAAGCGACCGAGCAGGTTGACGTTCGGGTCGCCCTGGAGGTCCAGGACCGGCAGCGTGATGAACTCCTCGGTCCCGCAGTCCGGCTCGCGGATGATGACGTCCTGCGCGACGTCGACCAGACGCCGGGTCAGGTACCCGGAGTCGGCCGTCCGCAGCGCCGTGTCGGCCAGGCCCTTCCGGGCACCGTGGGTGGAGATGAAGTACTCCAGGACCGACAGGCCCTCCATGAAGTTGGCCTTGATCGGGCGCTCGATGATCTCGCCCTTCGGGTTGGCCATCAGGCCGCGCATGCCGGCCAGCTGGCGGATCTGCTTGATCGATCCACGTGCTCCCGAGTTGGCCATCATGTAGATCGAGTTCAACTTGTCGAAGTTGGCCTCCATCGCATTGGCGACCTCTTCGGTGCAGGCGTTCCACTTGTCGACGACCGCCTCGTGGCGCTCGCCCTGGGTGATCAGGCCCATGTCGTACTGCTCGTGGATCTCGTCGACCTCGCCCTGGAAGCGATCGATGATCTCCTCCTTGTTGGGCGGGATGATCACGTCGTTCTTGGAGATCGTGATGCCGGCGAGCGTCGCGTAGCGGAAGCCCAGGTCCTTGAACGCGTCGAGCACCATCGAGACCGCGGCGGCGCCGTACTTCTGCACCAGCGCGTCGATGATCTTCACCGTGTCGCGCTTGCGGACCGGCTGGTTGACGAACGGGTAGTCGGCGACGTCGAACGTCGCGCCGAGCGCCTCCTGCAGCGACCGCTCGATGCGGTCGTTGTAGATGATGCGCCCGACCGTCGTCAGAACGTGGCCGCCCTCGCGACCCATCGGCCGGAACTCGGCAAGGTCGTGCAGCTTGACGACGCCGGCCTCGTAGGTGATCTCGGCCTCCTGCGCCGTGCGGAAGACGCGCGGGCGCGGCTCGGCCTTGGGCCACTTGTTCTCGCCGAGCAGCTCCTGCTTGGCGCCGAGTTCGTCCGCATCCGGACCATAGGTCAGGTAGAACGCGCCCAGGACCATGTCCTGCGTCGGCGTCGCCAGCGGCGCGCCGTGGGCCGGCGAGAGGATGTTGTTCGCCGACAGCATCAGGATCCGCGCCTCGGCCTGCGCCTCGGCGCTCAGCGGGACGTGAACCGCCATCTGGTCGCCGTCGAAGTCCGCGTTGAACGCGTGGCAGACCATCGGGTGGACCTGGATCGCCTTGCCCTCGACGAGCAGCGGCTCGAACGCCTGGATGCCCAGGCGATGGAGCGTCGGCGCGCGGTTGAGCAGGACCGGATGCTCGTGGATGACGTCCTCGAGCACGTCCCAGACCTCGGGGATCATCGAGTCGACCATCTTCTTGGCCGCCTTGATGTTCTGAGCGCTCTTGCGCTCGACGAGCTGGGCCATGATGAACGGCTTGAACAGCTCGAGCGCCATGAGCTTCGGCAGGCCGCACTGGTGCAGCTTGAGGTAGGGGCCCGAGACGATGACCGAGCGGCCGGAGTAGTCCACGCGCTTGCCGAGCAGGTTCTGACGGAACCGGCCCTGCTTGCCCTTGAGCATGTCCGACAGCGACTTCAGCGGGCGGTTGCCCGGCCCGGTGACGGGACGGCCGCGGCGGCCGTTGTCGAACAGCGCGTCGACGGCCTCCTGCAGCATCCGCTTCTCGGTGTTGACGATGATCTCCGGCGCGCCGAGGTCGAGCAGCCGCTTGAGGCGGTTGTTGCGGTTGATGACGCGGCGGTAGAGGTCGTTGAGGTCGGACGTCGCGAAGCGACCGCCGTCGAGCTGCACCATCGGGCGCAGGTCCGGCGGGATCACCGGCACGGCCTCGAGGACCATCATCTCCGGCAGGTTGTCCGAGCCGAGGAAGGCCGACAGCACCTTCAGGCGCTTGACCGCGCGGGCCTGCTTCTGGCCCTTGCCGTTCTTGACGAGGTCCTCGAGGTCGACGCGCTCGTGCTCCATCACCAGGCCGGGACGATCGGCGGGGGCGATGTCGTCGCCCGGAAGCCGCTCGGCGTCGACCTTGCGCGGCGAGGCCTCGCGGTCGTACTCGGGCTTCTCGCGCAGCAGTTCGCGGATGAACTCCGCGCCCATGCCGCCCTCGAAGTACTCCCCGAAGCCGTACGGCGAGCCGAAGCGGCTCTTCAGCTCACGGAAGAACGTCTCGTCGGCGATGATCTTCTTGGGCTTGAACTCGTCCTTCTCGACCGGGCGGTCGGCGTACGCCGACAGCGGCCACTCCTCGCCCTCGGCCGGCGGGTCATCGCTCGGCTCGTCCTTGTTGGCGAACAGCTTCCAGACGTCGCGCAGACGCATCCGGGCGTCCTCGTAGTACGCCTCGGTGTCGTCGATGTCGCCGTTGAAGACCTTCTTGACGTCCGTGACGAGCTTCTTGCGCTCCTCC
>JBBRFO010000027.1:0-29082 GCA_038224135.1 Solirubrobacterales bacterium | reverse complement strand
CGTCGAAGGCGGACGACGCGCGGTTGCGCGGGCGGCCCTCGAATCGCGATGAGCCGTCGATCGGGATGGCGGCGCTGCCGACGAGTCGGTCGATCACGTGGTCCGGCGTCGTCGGCGCGATCCGGGCGAAACCATCGATCTTCCACGCCCGTGCCGCCGGCGGGCTGATCTGCCGTCGCCAGCCGAGCTCGCCGTCCTGCTGGTCGCGCACCAGGCCGCGCTGGCGATCGCCGGTCACCACGCGCGGCCGCGACGGGTCGTCGCCGGTGGTGCGATCGAACAGGTAGGTGAGGCTCGTGCGCGACAGGTCGGCACCGGCCAGCGCGCGCTCGGCCAAGACCGGCGGGCGCAGCGCCTCGGTCGGATGCACGCCGGGGATCCGCAGCTCGCGGATGCCGCCGGCGCCGCCCTTGCCCTCGGCCGGCAGCCGCACGTGGACGATCGTGACGACGAGGCGATCGGTCGCCGCGAGCCGCACCGGCACCCGGTTCCAGCCCTGGCGGACG
The DNA here is from genome assembly GCA_038224135.1 of Solirubrobacterales bacterium. Lineage (GTDB taxonomy): Bacteria > Actinomycetota > Thermoleophilia > Solirubrobacterales > Solirubrobacteraceae > F1-60-MAGs163. The sequence goes on along the minus strand of JBBRFO010000027.1, from coordinate 28,576 downwards.
CGGAATGCTCGGCCGTTGACCGAGATGCGGTCGGGCGTCCCGCGGCCGTCGGCGAACGGCAACAGGTCGACGAACGGCACCGCGCGGCGGCGGTCGAGCACGACCGTCAGCTGCCGCCGCGAAGCGGCCAGTGCCCGGTCGGCGAGCCACGCCGTCGACGGGTCGCCGTCGAGCGCCGCGAACGGCCGGCGTTCGGGGAACTGCGCGAAACCGGGCGAGAACGGCGCCGTCACCGAACGAATGCCGCCGCCGAGCAGTGCGACCGTCTGGCCGTCGTTGCCCCGGTCGGCGAACGGGTTCAGCTGCGTGGCGTCCTGCGAGAACGCGTCGCCCGGAGCAAACGTCCAGCCGCTCGTCCCGCGCCCGCGAGCGGCGACGAAGACGCGGCGGCGGTTGGAGTCCGAGATCACGACGTCGGCGCCCGCGACGGCGCTCACTCGCAGCTCGCCTGCGGGCAGATCGCCGGCCTGGCGGATCACGCGATCGCCGGGCAGCGCGCCGAACGCCGCCAGGTCGGCGATCCCCTGCGCCGACCCGTCGACGATCGTCGCCGGGCCGCGGGGCAGCACGCGGACGATGCCCGCCGTCGCCGGCCGATAGGCGCGCACCTGCGGCTCGCTGCGGCGCGGCGCGATCGTGCCCTCGGCCGGCGCCACGGTCATCGCCGGGCCGTATGTCGCCGCCGCCGTCCGCAGCCCGGCCGCCGCCAGCACGTCGGCGGCCTCGGCCTGCGAGGGCCCGCCGCCGCGCGAGCGGTCGTCGTCGGCACCGGCGATCACGGCGCCGACGCCTTCCAGGTCGATCAGGCGGCGCAGCTGCCCGGGCAGCGCGCGGCGCTGGCCGACGAGCGCGTCCGTCGTGCGCTGCAAGTCGTACGCGCGCAGGTCGCTGAACGGCACGAGCACCCGGACGGCGACCGGGCTGTCGGCCAGCGCGGGCAGGATCGGGTCGTACGTGCCGCCCCAGCTGTAGGCGCCGAACAGCGACCCCGGCAGCACCATCGCGCGCGCGTTGCGCGGCAGCGTGCGATCGAGGTCGCGTGCGGCCTGCGTCCAGGCGCCGGGAACGTGATCGAACCCGAGCTGACGGTCGACGCCGACGCCGCGCACCAGCGGCCAGCCGGCGAGCGCGATCAACCCGAGCGCCAGCGCCGCGCCGAGCCCGCGGCGCGGCGCGCTGCGCAGCGCCGCCCACGCCGCCGCCGCGCCGAGGCCCGCCAGCCCGGCGACCCCGAGCTGCACGAGCGAGCCGGCCTTATACGTGGTGCGCAGGAACTGCACCGGCTGAACGCGGTTGTAGGTGAAGGTCGCCGCGTGGCGCAGCGGCGTTCCCTCGGGGAAGCCGACGGCCATCACCAGCACGCCGACCAGCACCAGCAGCAGGAAGAATCCGGCGTGCCGCACGCGCCGCGTCCAGGCGAAGCCCAGCAGGCTCAGCCCGGGCACCGCAAAGCTCGCGATGATCACCGGGACGAGCTTCAGGTAGGGCGCCGCGTCGGCCTGGAACGGGCGCTGCAGGCCGGTGTAGCCGATCCCGATGTAGCTCGTCCAGAAGCCCAGCCCGCGCAGCGACTCGCTGATGCTGGTCGTCGACCAGATCGTGCCCGGCTGCTCGGTGAACGGCAGGAAGTCGATCCCGTAGCGCGCATGGACGATCACCGCCGTCAGCCACCACAGCGATGTCGCCAGGCCGACGGCACACGCTCGCCAGATCAGCCGCCAGGCATCGCCCGGCGTGACGTCGCCCAGCAGCAGTTCGTAGCCGATCAGCAGCACCGGCCCGAGCAGCACCCAGGCGGTGACCGCGACATTGACCCCACCGCCGATCGAGGTGACGACGAGCGCCAGCGCGGCCGGCCACCACCACCCGCGCGGATCGCGCAGCCCGCGATGCACGCCGAGCAGCAGCCACGGCAGCGCGGCGTAGGCGAGCAGCGTGATGCTCGTACGCCCGGCGTAGGTGACGACGTACGGGTTGAGGACGTACGCGAGTGCCGCGACGCCGTGGGCGACGCCGCGCCGGCGGCCGACGAACGCGTCCAGCAGCCGCACCATCCCCCAGGCGGCCAGCGCGAGCAGCGTTCCCAGCCACAGCCGGCCGACGACCCACGACTCGAGGCCGAGCCTGTCGCCGAGCGCGAAGAACGGCCCCATCGGCCACAGGTAGCCGCCGTACTGCCCGGCCCAGATGTGTCCGAGCGAGGTCGACGGCGTCCAGGCGCCGAGCACGTCGCGCAGGAACGAGCCCGGCGCGACCTGCAGATCGACCTTCGTGTCGGCGACCGTCAGCCCCGGGCGCTGGGCGAGCGCGAGGATGTAGCAGCCGATCGCCAGCGCGAGCGGAAGGAGGCTGTCACGGCGGGCGCGCACCGGCGGCGCAGCGTATCCGCGGTGGCCGCCCCCGGGCGGGGATACGCTGCGCCGCGATGCTGACCGCCGTCCGCTGCGGGCTGCTCGCCGGTCCGGTGGCCCTGGCCTTCGCCTCCGGCGGGTTCTTCCCCCATGCCCGAGTGATCGCCGCGATCGGCGCCTGGCTGCTGCTCGCCGCCGCCGCCGCGCTCGTCCCGGCTCCGGTGGTGCCCGCCGGGCGCCCCGCCCGCGTCGCGCTGCTGGCGCTGGCCGGGCTGGCCGGGTGGACCGCGCTCGCCGCCGGCTGGGCGCCCGCGGGCGGGCCGGCGCGCGACGCGCTCGAACTGACGCTGCTGTACCTGCCGGCCCTCGCCGCGGGCGAACTGGCCTGGCGCGAGCGCGGTGCGGCGCGCTGGGTCGAGCCGGCGCTGGCCGGCGGCGCGCTGCTCGTGATCGGCTACGGCCTCGCCGGGCGGCTGCTGCCGACGATCGTCCACCTGGCGCATGCCCCCCGCGCCGGCGGCCGGCTCGATCAGCCGCTGACGTATTGGAATGCGATCGGGACGCTCGCCGCGATCGGATTGGTGCTGACGGCGCGGATCGCCGGCGACCCGTCGCGGGCGCGGTCGCTGCGCCTCGCGGCGGCCGGCGCCGCGGCGCCGCTCGGCATGGGGCTGTACCTGACGTTCTCGCGCGGGGCACTGGCCGCGGTCGGCTGCGGCCTCGTCCTGCTGGTCGTGCTGCTGCCGAGCTGGGAGCAGCTGCGCGGCGCCGCGATCGCGCTGGAGGGCGCGGTGCTGGCGGCCTTGTGCTCGGCGCCGTTCGATGCCGTCCGAGCGCTCGCTGCGGCACATCGCGGTGTCGAGGGCGCGGTCGTCCTGGTGCTGCTCGCGCTCGCCGCCGGCGGCGCGGCGGCGCTGCAGGCGTGGAGCTGCCGGGCCGAAGCCCAGGGTCGAACGCCGACCGGACCATTGCCACTCGGCGCCGGGCGCCGGCGCGCGGTGATTGCTCTGGCGGCGGTGCTGGCTCTGGCGCCCTACGTCGCCGCTCTGGCGGGCGAGCGCGGCTCACCCGATCGCCAGGCGGCGTTCGGCGCCACCAACGCGCGGCTCACCGATCCGGGCAGCACCCGCTACCGCTACTGGAAGGTCGCGGTCGACACGTTCGCCGACCATCCGCTGAAGGGTGCCGGCGCCGGGTCGTTCGGCACCGTCTGGCTGCGCGCGCGGCCGATCGACGAGCGCGTGCACAACGCCCACTCGCTGTGGCTCGAGACGCTGGCCGAACTCGGGCTCGTCGGGCTGGCGCTGCTGCTCGCGCTCGCGGGCGCGATCGCCGCCGGTGCGCGTACGGCGCTGCGACGCGACGCCGTGCTCGCCGCCGGGCCGGCCGCGGCGCTGGCCGTCTGGACGGTCCACGCCGGGCTCGACTGGCTCTGGCAGGTGCCGGCCGTCACGTTGCCGGCGTTGGCGCTGGCCGGTCTGCTGCTCGCCGCCGCTTCACGGCCAGCCACAGCCACTCCAGGCTGACCCCGGCGAGCACCGCAAGCGACGGCTCCGAGCCGTGGCGAAAGCGCGTGTCGCCGTAGGTGACGAGCGTCAGCGCAACGACGAGAACGATCGGCATCAGCAGGATCCAGAGGCCGAGCGCACCGCGCCGGCGCAGCAGGATCGCTCCGGCGATCGCGAGCGCCATCACCAGCCACGACCAGCGGATCGCCCAGCGCATCGGGCCGGCCGGCCGGCCCTCGGCGGCGTTGAGGTAGAGCGACTGGTCGAGATGCATCACGTCAAGCCCGCGACCGAGGCGATGGACCATCACGACCGCCAGCCGCCCGCGATGCTTGCGCAGGTAGCGCAGGCCTGAGTCGCGATTGCGCGCGACGTACTGCGACTCGTCCTCGCCGGCCCGCTTGGGCAGATAGCAGCGAAAGCTCCACGAGCCGATCAGGACGCCGTTGTAGGTCTCCGGGCAGTTGGCGCCCTGCCAGACGGAATTGGCGTTCGTCGAGACGAGGAACGGCTGTTCGAACGTCGTCAGGTTGCGGATCGTCCAGGGGGCCAGCACGATGGCGAAGGCACCGAACGTCGCGGCGGCGAGGGCCGCTCGCCGCCGCCAGTCGGCGCCCCCGAGACATGCCAGCGGCAGGCCGAGCACGACGACGAGCCCGATGCCCTCGCCACGCGTCAGCCCGGCAAGCGCCGCAAGCCCGCCGAGCAGCGCCGCCACGAGCAGGGACGGGGACTCGCGCAGGGCGAGCGCCGTCAGCAGCGTGGCGGCGGCCAGCGCGCCGTACAGCGACTCGCTCATCAGCGAGCCGTCGGCCGTGATCAGGATCGGCGAGATCGCGGCGATCCCCGCAGCCAGCAGCCCCGCGCGCTCCCCCGCCACGCGCCGCCCGATCAGGCCAACGATCAGGACCGTCGCCGCTCCCAGCACGCCGGCGATCAGCCGGTGACCGAGGTACCCGTTGACGCCGACGAGATCGGCACCCGCCAGGACGATCTCCCACAGCGGCGGATGTTCGGCCGTCGGCTGGACCGGAACGGTGAACGGCTGGATGAAGCCGGCGCCGTCGGCCAGGTGCTGGGCGACCGCGTGAAACGTCAGCGCATCGCCCTGGACGACGAAGTGCCGGTTCCAGACGGCGTACGCCCAGCGCAGGATCAGTCCCCCGAGCGCGATCAGCGCCAGCGCGCGACCGAAGCTGCTCCCGCGCCTGCGCCCCATCGGCCAAGCGTATGCTCTCGCCCACGTGACGGCCGTCGCCCCGCCCCCGGACGCCTCGTCGCCGCCTGAACCGGCCGTCACGCCGCCGCCGGGCAACCCGCGCTTCCCGCTGTTCGACGGACTGCGCGCCGTGGCCGTGATGAGCGTCCTCGTCGGGCACGCCGCCGGGGTCACCGCGTTCAACGCGGAGAACAGGCTCGGCATCCTGACCGCCCGGCTCGACGTCGGCGTGACGATCTTCTTCCTGCTGTCGGGGTTCCTGCTCTATCGCCCGTTCGTCTCGGCTCGCGAGCGCGGCACACCGCCGGTCAGGTGGCGCGATTTCTATCGCCGGCGCCTGCTGCGCATCGTCCCCGCCTACTGGGTCGCGCTGACGCTGCTGAGCATCTGGCCGGGACTGCCGGGCTTCGGCGAGCACACCTGGCGCTACTACACGTTCACGCAGATCTACTGGCTCGACTCGTCGACACAGGGAATCGGCCCGGCCTGGTCGCTCTGCATCGAGATGAGCTTCTATCTGGTGCTCCCGCTGCTGGCCGCCGCGATCGCGCGGCTCGTCGGCAGGTCAGCCCACCGCCTGCGGGCCGACCTCGGTGTGCTCGCCGTGCTCGCCCTGGCGAGTGCCGTCCTGCGCAGCGTGGTCAAAGCCGAGGGCGGCATCCACGTCGTGTCGACGACGCTGCTGACGTACTTCGACTGGTTCGCGATCGGGATGGCGCTGGCGGCGATCAGCGTCGCCTGGCAGGACTGCGAGCAGGACGCCGCCGTGGTGCGGCTGCTCACGCGGCGGCCGTGGATCTCGTGGGCGGCCGCCGGCGTCGCCTACGTCATCGTCGCGACGCAGTTCGATCTGCCGCGCGGATTCTTCGCGATCTACACCGACGTCGGCTACCAGGCGCGCCACATCGGCTACGCCCTGGTGGCGCTGCTGCTGATGCTGCCGGCGGTCTTCGGCGTCGTCGGCGGCGGCTGGCCGCGGCGCCTGGTCGGGCATCCGCTGGCGCTGTGGCTCGGGCTGATCTCGTACGCGATCTTCCTCTACCAGGTGCCGCTGACGGTGTATCTGCGAACCCACCAGTGGTGGAATCCGCTGCCGGGTCTGGCATTCCCGACGCAGGTGCTGGCCACGACGATCCTGACCGTCGCCTGCGCCGTCGCCAGCTACCACCTGGTCGAGCGCCCGGTGCTGCGGCTGAAGGACCGGCGCACGCCGCGATGACCCAGGCCGTCCCGGACGCCCTCGCGCCGCCGCCCGGCAACCCGCGATTTCCGCTCGTCGACGGGCTGCGCGCGATCGCCGCGATGTCGGTCGTCGTCTTCCACATCGCCGGCGCGACCTTCTTCACGCTCTCACACCCGTTCGGCGGCTACGCGGCCCGCCTGAACGTCGGCGTGACGCTGTTCTTCGTCATCTCCGGGTTCCTGCTCTATCGCCCCTACCTGGCCGCGCGGTTCGGCGGCCCGCCCGCTCCCCGCCTGCGCGAGTACGCCCGCCGGCGTGCCCTGCGGATCCTGCCCGCGTACTGGGTCGCGCTCCTGGTGCTGGGCCTCGCCGCCGACCTGGCCTTCAACGGCCACGTCTGGGTCTACGCGTTGCTGCTTCAGGGCTACCGGCTGGAGTGGGTGCTCGGGGGCATCGGACCGGCCTGGTCCTTGTCGATCGAAGTCGCGTTCTATGCCGCGCTGCCGTTGTTCGCGCTGGTGCTCGCCCGCCTCGAGCGTGGGCGCCCGCGCGCGACGATGATCCGCATCGAGGGCACCGGGCTGGCGCTGGTCTACGTCGGCGCGCTCGCCGTGCGGACGCTCGCATTCCACGCCGCAGGCGGGCAGGCGGCGCTGCACACGACCCTGCTCGGGACGGCCGACTGGTTCGCGGGAGGCATGGCGCTGGCCCTGGCGTCCGTCGTCCTGCAGGACCGCGAGCGGTCCTCGACGCTGGCCCGGATCGTCATCGACCGGCCCTGGCTTCCGTGGACGCTGGCCGGCGTGCTGTTCTTCATCGTCTCCACCCGTCTGGGGATCCAGAACGGCTTCATCCCGGTGTACACCGGCAGGCAGTGGCTCGCCCAGCAGGTGCTGTTCGGCCTGATCGGGGTGCTCGTCGCCGCGCCGGCGATCTTCTCGGGCGAGCGCCGCGGCGTCGTCCGCGGGCTGCTGGGCCATCGGCTGGTCGCCTGGATCGGACTGATCTCCTATGGCGTGTTCCTGTGGCACGACCCGGTGCTGGTCACGTGGGTCCGCCCGCACACGATCGGCTGGGCGCACCCGTTCTTCGGGACGCTGGCGGTCACAATGCCCGTCGCGATCGCGTTCGGCGCGGCGAGCTACTACGTCGTCGAGCGGCCGGCCCTGCGGCTCAAGGACCGCCGCTCACGGCGACCAGCCGGCCCGACCAGCGCGGATTGAGCTGCTGCGCGCGCCCGTAGGCGGCGCCCGCGCGGATCGGGTCACCGTGCGCCACGAGCGCGTCACCGAGGCCGACCCAGGCCGCGAACGTCTGCGGCTCACGCAGCGCGGCGCGACGTGCCAGCTGCAGCGCGACCACGCCCTGGCCGGGTCGGGCGGCCAGCGCTGCGGCGGCGTTGGCCAGCGGCGTCGCGTCAACGCACGCGTCGTCGAGGCGCCCTGCGGCGGCCTGCGGCCCGCCGCTCGGCGCACGGCCGGCCAGCCCGAGCCCGACGAGGTCGAGCTCCGTGCCGGTGCAGCGCCGCGCATCGCGATCCCAGACGACGAGCGTCGCCGCGCAGACGACGCAGACGACGACGATGCACAGGCGTACGACCACGCGGTGATCGTACGCCTGCAGGCGGCACACGACGGCACCCGCTCAGGCCCCGCGCGGGACGAGGCTCCGCCGCCCGTGGCGCCCCGAGAGCCGACAGCATCCGCTCGCCACGGTGAGCACCAATCCCTGCGCCCGGGCAGCTCGGAGCGGCGGGCGCCGCGCTCCCAGCGTGGCCGCGCTCGTAAGCTTGCGCGCGCATGCCCTCCCCCCAGATCTCGATCCTCGTGCCCGCCTACGGCGAGGCGGCCACGATCGAGACGGTCGTGCGACGCGTGACCGCGCTCGGCCTCGACGCCGAGATCATCGTCGTCGATGACGGCTCGACCGACGCGACGGCGCAGATCGTCACCCGGCTTGCCGACGAGCTGGCGGGCGTGCGACTGATCCGCCATGAGCGCAACCAGGGCAAGGGCGCCGCAGTACGGACCGCGATCGCCGCGTCGAGCGGCTCGATCGTGCTGATCCAGGACGCCGACCTCGAGTACGACCCGTCCGACATCCCCAAGCTGCTGGCTCCGCTGCTGACCGGCGTCGCCGACGTCGTCTACGGAACGCGGCTGCGCGGCGGCGAACCGCAGCGCGCGCACCTGTTCTGGCACTACGCCGGCAACCGCTTCCTGTCGCTGATGACGAACGTCCTGTTCAACACCACGATCAGCGACATGGAGGTCGGCTACAAGGCCTTCGATGGCGATCTGGTGCGCTCGATGACGATCGTCAGCGACGACTTCGCGTTCGAGCCGGAGATCACCGCGCGCGTGCTGCTGACGCCCGGCATCCGGCTGTACGAGGTACCGATCTCCTACTACGGGCGCACGTACGCCGAAGGCAAGAAGATCACGTGGCGCGACGGCGTCAAGGCCGTCTGGAGCCTGATCCGTTTCCGCGTGACGGCACGCCCGCCGCGATGAGCGACGACCTCTGGGACCTCGAAGCGCTCGCCGACGCGCGCGGGCTCGGCGACTGGCAGTTCGCGCAGGCCGCGCGGTACGCGCGGGGCACCGTGGCCGAGGTCGGAGCCGGCATCGGGACGTTCAGCGAGCGGCTGCTCGCGGGGCCGGTCGACCGCCTGCTGCTCGTCGAACCCGAGGCGGCGTGCGTCGAGCGCCTGCACGAGCGGTTCGCCGCCGACCCGCGCGTGAGCATCGCCGCGGAGACACTTCCGGACTCGCCGGCGCTGCGCGGAGTGGCCGGTGCCTGCGACCTCGTCCTGTGCCAGAACGTGCTCGAGCACATCGCCGATGACGGCTCCGCGCTGACCGCGATGGGCGCGGCGCTGCGTCCCGGCGGCGTCGTCGTCGTGCTCGTCCCGGCCCACCCGCGCCTGTTCGGCGCGCTCGACCGCGCCTACGACCATGAGCGGCGGTACACGCGGGAGCGGCTGACGCGCCTGGCGGGCGAGGCCGGCCTGGACATCGTCGACCTCGTGTCGTTCAACGCGCTCGGCATCGCCGGCTGGTGGGCCAAGACCCGCTTCTCGCCCCAGCCGCGGCTCGATCCGGCCAGCCTGCGCTGGTACGAGCGGCTGCTGCGGCTGTGGCGCCCGATCGAGGATCGGCTGCGGCCGAGACTGCGCGTCGGGCTGAGCCTCGTGCTGGTCGCGCGCTCGCGCGCCTGACCGGCTAGGTCTCCGCCGCCGGCTGCTCGAACCCGCGCGCGTCCGGCGGCACGTCGACGGCGTGCTCGCGCAGCGCGGTCAGTGACACGATCTCGAGCGCGCGCTCGTTCGTCGCCGCGAGGACGACGAACGCCGCCGCGCCGTCCTCGTGCGCGCGCAGCCAGTTGGCCGCCGTCACGCACCAGCGATCGCCCGGCGTCAGCCCCGGGAACGCGTAGGCCGGTGCCGGCGTCGTCAGGTCGTTGCCGATCAGGCGCTGATGCTCGAGGAACTCGGCGGTGACGACGGCGCAGATCGTGTGACTGCCGGCGTCCTGCGGGCCCGACGTGCAGCAGCCGTCGCGATAGAACCCGGTCAGTGGATCGGTCCCGCACGGTTCGAGCGGATCCCCCAGGACGTTGCGCTCGCTCACGCGTCGCAGTATCCGCGGCTCAGCGGCGGACCCGGACCAGGACCTGCCAGTCGCCGTAGCGGGCCAGCGGCCGGTACTCGCGGGCGATCGCGCGGTCGAGCAGTCGCACCCCGGACGAATGCCCCGAGCCGTTGTCCTCGACCCGCCGCGCGTCGGCGCCGAGCCAGCGGACGACCACCGGCGTGCGCGTGCGGCGCAGATCCGCGGCGATCTCGCGCTGGACCTTGGCGGTGGTGACGACGCCCGGCTGGATCACGTCATAGCGCGACGGGTTCGGCCGGCGCAAGAGCACGTTCAGCAGCGGATCGCCGACGCGTACGCGGTCGTAGCGCGGCGGCGCGACCAGGACCGGCTCGCCATGCGGCGTCAGTGCCCGCACCCGCGGGATCAGCCGCGCCAGCGCACGCGCCTCCGGCGCGGGCATCCGCGCCCCGTCGCCGACGCCGCCCGGGACCGCGGCCAGCGCCGGCGGATGCAGCAGCAGCCCCGCCTGGCGGTCAACACCGTGCAGCGCGACGACGACGGCGACGACGAGCAGGGCGATCCGCCAGCCGCGCACGCCCACCGTCACCGCGCCCGTCACGCTGGCGACCGCCAGCGCCGGGGCCAGCGGCACGAGGTGAAACTCGTCCGGCCGTGACAGCAGATAGGCGACGCCGACCCCCACGAGCGGGACGGTCAGCACGTCGCGCCGCAACGGCCCCCGCACGACGATCCAGGCGAGCACGACCGCCGCCCCTGCCAGCAGCAGCCCCGGGAACCAGAATTCGAGCAGCTTGTTGGGGTCCAGCCCGATGCCGGACGGGTCGAGTGGCAGCGCCGTGCGCTGCAGCGACGCGACCCCGGCGAATCCGAGCGTCTGATCGACCACCTCACCCGGCGCAACGATCAGGAACGGCAGCATCACCACGAGCGTCGTCGCGGCGGCGATCGCGAGGACCCGCCACGCGGCCCGCGGCTGCGGCGCCAGCAGCACGACGCCGAGCGCCGCCGCCGCACCGACCTCGAACCGGAACGCGCCCGCCAACCCCGCGAAGACCGCGGCGCGCGTCAGGCTGCGCGGAGCCGCCAGCAGCGCCGCAAACGCCAGCAGCAGCGCGCTCGCGCTGGGCCCCGCCGTCAGCGGCCAGGCCAGCGCTCCCGCGACGCCGAGCCACGCCAGCAGGCCCGCAGCCCGTCCCGCGCCGCGCGAGCGCACGAGCCGGAATCCGAGCACCGCGGCCAGCGCACCGACCAGCACCCGCAGCACGCGCCAGGCCATCAGCGACGGGCCGAACAGCTTCACCAGCAGCGCGTCAACCAGCGCCTGCCCCGGCGGATAGTTGGACCAGATGTCGCGGTACAGCCACTGGCCGTCGGCGACGCGCCCGGCCCAGGCCAGCATCAGGCCCTCGTCGTGATGACCGACGCCGGAGCGGATCGTCAACGCCGCGAGCACGATGCCCGCCAGCAGCAGGACGGCCTCCAGCGGCCGGTCGCCAGGCGGCCGCGCGGTCACCGCGGCAGCGCGAGGCCGCGCGGGCGCCGGCCCCGCGCCGGCCGCGGCGCGCGATGCTCACCGGCGAGCGCCTGCTCGGCGATCGCGCGGAAGCCCCGCTGGAAGCGAGCCACGTCGAACCGCCGCGCGCTGGCCACGCAGGCCGACGGATCGACGGCCAGCGCGTCGAAGGCGGCCACCGCCGCCACCAGGTCGTCGACCTCCGGCCGGTCGAAGAACACGCCGGTCTCCTCCTCGATCACCGTTTCCAGCACGCCGCCGTCGCGGACGGCGATGACCGGCCGGCCGGACGCCTGCGCCTCGACCGCCGCGATCCCGAACTCCTCGGTCGCGGTGACGACGAGCGCCCGCGCCGTGCGCAGCAACTCGGCGACGCGCTGGTCGCCGACGCGCCCGGTGAACTGCACGGTCGGACCGGCCAACCGCTGCAGACGTCGCGCGTCGGGGCCGTTCCCGACGACGATCAGCGGCAGGCTGAGCCGCGTGAACGCGCGCACCGCCAGCTCGATCCGCTTGTGCGCCATCAGTTCCGAGAGGACGAGGTAGTGGTCGCCGACGACGCCCGGGCTGAAGCGATCGACCTCGACCGGCGGATACAGCACCGCCGCCTCGCGGCCCAGGTAGCGGTCGATCCGCAGCGCCGTGGTGTGCGAGTTGGCGACGTAGGCGTCGACGCGCTGCGCGGCGAGCTGGTCCCACTGACGCCAGCGCCGCAGGATCTCCGCGAGCACCGGGCGCAGCAGCGGCGGCTGCCCGGCGAGCGTCTCCTCGCGGGCGTTCCAGGCGTAGCGGAACGGGTTGTGGCTGTAACAGACGTGGACGGCGTGGACGTCGGGCAGCACGCCGTGCGCCCACGCCGACGAGCTCGAGACGACGAGGTCGTACCCGCGCAGGTCGAGCGATTCGATCGCCGCGGGATAGAACGGCAGCAGCGGGCGGAACGTGTGCGCGGTCGGCCGCAGCCGTTGCAGGTACGTCGTGTTGACGGTGCGGTCGGCGAAGCGTCCCTCGGTTCCCGCGCGGTCGTAGACGGCGGTGAACAGGTCCGCCTGCGGGAACAGATCGCACAGCTGCAGGAAGACGCGCTCGGCTCCGCGCAGGTCCAGCAGGAAGTCGTGGACGAGTGCGACGCGCGCGGTGTCGGTGGTCAGGGGAACGGCCATGGGTGGCCGGCCGAGCCTACAGACGGCCTGCGTCAGTAGCGTTGATGGCGATGCGCGTCGTCGTCGATGCGCGCCATCTCGGCGCCGCACGCGGGATTCCCCGGTACACCGCGCGGCTGCTCGGCGCGTTGGCCGCGCGCCACCCCGCCGACGACTGGGTGGCCGTCGTCCCCGGCCCCGAGCCGGCAAGCGGCGTGCTGCCGGACGGCGTCCGGCTGGTCGGCAGCCCCGTTCCCGGCCGGGCGATGTTCGCCGCCGCCGCGCTGGCCGGGCGCCCGCGGCTGGACCGGATCGCCGGCGGCGCCGACGTCGTCTGGCTGCCGGCGCCGGCGCCGGTCGCGGTCAGCAACGGCGTGCCGGTCGTGCTGACACTGCACGATCGCTCGTTCGAAGCCCGCCCGCGCGACTTCACCCCCTACGAGCGGCTGTGGCAGCGGGCCACCCGGCCGCGCGCGCTTGCAGCACGCGCCGACGGCATCGCGGTCGTCTCGCAGACCGTGCACGACGAACTGCTGGCCGCCGCCTGGCCGCTGCGCCCCGACACGACGCGCGTGATCCGGTCCGGACCCGGGACGATCGCGCCGGCGACCACGACCAATGGCCATCGCGAGATCGCCGCTCCGTATCTGCTGTCGGTCGGCGCGCTGGAGCCGCGCAAGGGAATCGACGTGCTGCTGCGCGCCTTCGAGCAGGCCGACGTCGCGGCGCGCCTGGTGGTCGTCGGCGAGGGTCGCCTGGCGCCGATGCTCGAGGGCAGGGCCGGCGTCATCGCGCTCGGCCGCATCGACGAGGTCCGCCTTGACGGGCTGCTGCGGCACGCGCTGGCGCTGGTCCACCCGGCGCTGCTGGAGGGCTTTGCGTTCCCGCCGCTGGAGGCCGCGGTCCGCGGGGTTCCCTCGATCGTCGCCGATCTGCCGATCTACGCCGAGACGCTCGGCGACGGTGCGCTGCGCGTTCCGCCCGGCGACGCGGCCGCGCTGGCGGCGGCGATCACGTCGCTGGTCGGCGACCCCGACATCCGCGCGCGAATCGGCGCGGCCGCGCTCCAGGCCAGCGGCAAGCTGTCCTGGGACCGCGCCGCCGACGATCTGCGGGCGCTGCTCGCTCTGGCCGCCGACGCATGAGCTTCGCCCTCGTCACGGTGCTGCACGAGTCGGCCGCCGACCTCGAGCGGCTGCTCGACTCGCTCGACCTGCTGCCCGAGCGCCCGCAGCTGATCTGCGTCGACACCGGCTCGCGCGACGACGGCCCCGGGCTTGCCGGGCACTGGGGCGCCGAGGTCGTGCGGCTCGATGGCAACCCCGGCTTCGGGGCCGCCAACAACGCCGGCCTGGAGCGTGTCCAACACGACGTGACCGTGCTGCTCAATCCCGACTGCGTGCTGCTCAGCCCGGCGCTGGACCGGCTCGCGGATCGCGCCCGTGCAAACGACGGACTGCATGCGCCGCGCCTGCTGAACGCCGATCGGACGCTGCAGCGCAGCGCGCACGACGTGCCCGGAGACCGGCTCGCCTACCTCGCCGCGGTCGTCCCGCCGCGCGTGCTGCCGCGAGCACTGGGCGAGCGGCTGGAGCCGTTCCGTGCCCACGACGCGCGCGAGGTCGGCTGGGCGATCGGCGCCTGCATCGCCGCGCGCACGGCGACGCTGCGCCGGCTCGGCCCATTCGATCCGGCTCAGTTCCTCTACGCCGAGGACCTCGACCTGTGCCTGCGCGCCCGCGCCGTGGGCGTGCCGACGGTGCTGCATCCGGATGTCACGCTCGTCCACCGCGGCGGGCACGCCAGCACGGACGAGCCGTTCGAACTCAAAGCCCGGCGCCGTCGCGAGGTCGTCGCCGCCAACCTCGGTGAGCCGGCCCTGCGCCGCGACGACCGTGCCCAGGCGCTGACGTTCGCGCTGCGCGCCGCCGTCGGGCGCGATCGCCAGCGCAACCGCGCACAGCTGGCGGCGCTGCGCGCTGCGCGGTCCTAGAACAGCCCGAGCTGCTCGTCGCCCGGAACGACCGGCGGCGGCGGCGGCGCGGCGGGCTCAGGCTCGTGCACGGGAACGATCTCCGCAGCCGGCTCCCCGCGGGCGGCAGCCAGGTCCTCCGCGGTCGGCTCGGCTCGAGCGTCGCCAGGTTCCTGGTCCCCGGCGTCGCCCTCGACGCCGCGATCCGGCGCCGACTGTGCCGGTGGCCCCTGCGCCAGCAGCGCCGGTATCTGCGCGAAGTCGGCGGCGATCAGCTCGCGGTTGGATCGCTGATACAGCGCCGCCGCCGGGTGGTAGGACGGCATCAACCGCACCATGCGCGTCCCCAACAGCCGGTCCTCGACGCGGCCGTGCAGCTGCGTGATGCCGGTCGTGTCGCCGCGAAGCAGCTTCGTCGCGAAGTTGCCGAGCGTCACCACGAGGGTCGGCTCGATCAGCTCGATCTGCCGCCACAGCCACGGGCTGCAGCGCTCGATCTCCTCCGGAAGCGGGTTGCGATTGTCCGGCGGACGGCACTTGAGGACGTTGGCGATGAAGACGTCCTCGCGCGCGATGCCGACCTCGCCGAGCAGCTCGGTCAGCAGCTTCCCGGCGGCGCCGACGAACGGCACGCCCTGCTCGTCCTCGCTGCGCCCCGGCGCCTCGCCGACGAACAGCAGGTCGGCGTCCGCGCTGCCGGCGCCGAACACGACCTGCGTCCGCGTCGCGACGAGCTGCGGACAGCGCTCACAGACCCGCGCCTGCGCGAAGACCTGCGTCAGGCTCTCGCGCCGGTCCTGCGCGGTGGCGGCTGCGGGCATCGGCCGGATCCTACGCGCGGGGAGGTCAGCCGGCCGCCCGCGAGCCCGTGTGCGCCCTCGCACACAAACGCCCTTGCGCCCGCCCGCCCCCGCGCTACCCTTCGCCATGAGGGCGGCACCCGCAACGGGTCGCACCTCGATGCAGCGCCCCGCAGCACCACCATCACCTGACGCGACCGGTATCCCCGCAGCTGGGAACTGGACCGAGATGCCCCACCACACCGCCATCGTCGGCAACGGCCGACTCGGCAGCGCCCTCGCCGCAGCACTGCGGTCTGCGGGTCACGACGTCTGGGGCCCGCTCGGTCGCGGCGCCGACGGCTTCGGCGCGGACCTCGTCCTGCTCTGCGTCCCGGACGCCGAGATCGCCGCCGCCGCGGCCTGCATCGTCCCCGGCGCGATCGTCGGCCACTGCTCCGGCGCGACCCCGCTGGACGTCCTGGGCGATCGCGAGCGCGTCGGCCTGCATCCGCTGATGACGGTCATCGGGCCGGCCACGTCGCTGCGCGGCGCCGGCTGCGCGATCGCCGGTTCGACGCCGCAGGCGCTGGCGCGGATTCATTCGATCGCGACCGATCTGGGTATGCACCCGTTCGCCATGGCCGACGCCGACCGTCCCGCGTACCACGCCGCCGCCTCGATCGCGTCGAACTTCCTGATCACGATCGAGGACTTCGCCGGGCAGCTCGCGGCCGCCGCGAGCGTCCCGCGTGAGGCACTCGTCCCGCTCGTCCGCGCCAGCGTCGACAACTGGGCCGCCGTCGGTGCGCAGGCGGCGCTGACGGGCCCGATCGCTCGCGGCGACGCCGCCACCGTCGCCCGCCAGCGCCACGCGGTCGCCGCCCACGCCCCGCAGCTCGCAGACCTGTTCGACGCCCTCGCGACCGCGACCGCCGAGCTCGCGGCGACGGCACCGCGGAAGGCTGCCGCATGAGGCGCGTCGCGACGATCGCCGACCTGCGCGCGGAGCTGCTGCCCGATCGGCGCCGCGGCCGTTCGATCGCGCTCGTCCCGACGATGGGCGCGCTGCACGACGGCCACCTGTCGCTGATCCGCGCCGCGCGCGAAGCGGCCGATGTCGTCGTCGTCTCGCTGTTCGTCAACCCGGCGCAGTTCGGCGACGCCGGCGACCTCGACGCCTACCCGCGCGACCTCGACGGCGACGCCGTGCTGGCGCAGGCCTCGGGCGCCGACGTCCTGTTCGCACCGGCGGTCGGCGAGATCTACCCCGGCGGGACGGCGACGACGGTCGGCGTCCGCGGGCCGCTGACCGAGACCCTCGAGGGCGCCCACCGCGGGACCGCCCACTTCGACGGCGTCACCACCGTCGTCGCCAAGCTGCTGAACATCGCCCAGCCCGACGTCGCCCTGTTCGGCCGCAAGGACGCCCAGCAGGCGCTCGTCGTCGCGCGGATGGTCCGCGACCTGGACCTGCCGGTCCGCCTGCAGCTCTGCCCGACGGTCCGCGACGACGACGGCCTGGCGCTGTCCAGCCGCAACGCGCGGCTGTCGCCGCAGGCCCGCGAGCGCGCGCTGGCGCTGCCCGCCGCGTTGCACGCAGCCGCTCGCGAGCTGGCCGCCGGCGAGCCTGCGCGCGAGGTCGAAGCCCGCGGCCTCGCCGCGCTGCGCGACGCCGGCCTGATCCCTGAGTACTTCGCGATCGCCGACCCGTCGACGCTCGCCCCGTCCGAGTCGACCGATGCCCTGATCCTCGCCGCCGTCACCGTCGACGGCGTGCGCCTGATCGACAACGTGCCCGCGGGCACGACCATCACCCACAGCGACGTCCACGCGGAGGTGGCGACTCCCTGCTGAGGGAGCGTCAACCACCGCAGACTGGAGCCCACGATGTCCACCATGCCCCACCTGCAGGTCCCGTCCGACGCCTCGCGGCTGCCGATGACGCTGCCGCGGCTGCTCGAGAAGAAGCGCCTCGGTGAGCCGATCGTGATGGTCACGGCCTACGACTACCCCAGCGCGCTGGCCGTTGAGGCGGCGGGGGTCGACCTCGTGCTGATGGGCGACTCCGGCGCGATGACGGTCCTCGGCCACCCCTCGACCGTTCCCGTCGAGCTCGAGGAACTGCTGATGCTGGCGCGGGCGGTGCGGCGCGGGCTCAAGACCCCCTTCCTCGTCGGCGACCTGCCGTTCGGCTCGTACGAGATCAGCGACGAGCAGGCGGTCACCACGGCGATGCGGTTCGTCAAGGAGGCGGGCTGCGACGCGGTCAAGCTCGAAGGCGGGGGCGCAACGCCGGTCGCCCGGGCCCGCGCGATCGTCGCCGCCGGCATCCCGGTCATGGGTCACGTCGGCCTGACGCCGCAGACGTCGACCGCGCTCGGCGGCTACAAGGCGCAGGGGCGCACGGCCGGTGCCGCCGCCAAGATCGCCGGCGAGGCGCTGGCGCTCCAGGACGCGGGCTGCTTCTCGATCGTCTTCGAGGCGATCCCGTCGGCGGTCACCGCCGAGCTGATGCCGCGGATGACGATCCCGGTGATCGGCATCGGCGCGGGAGCGACGGCGGACGGGCAAGTGCTCGTCTTCCACGATCTGCTCGGCATCCGCGAGGGCCTCGGCGCGCGGTTCGTCAAGCGCTACGCGAACCTGCTCGACGAGATGATCGCCGGCGTCGCCGCGTTCGCCCACGACGTCCGCGATCGCAGCTATCCCGAGCCCCAGCACGGCTATTCGATCGACGCGCAGGAGCTCGACGAGTTCCGGGCACGGCTCGATTCGAGCGCGGCCGGTCGCTGAGGCCGGACGGCGCGCGTCACCCGCGAGCGGTCGCCGCACGCCCGGTGACCGCGCCGTTCCCTATGGTTGGCGCCCGGCTGGGCTTCCCCGTCCCCCAGGCCCACTACTCATGGCCGGTCTGACCAACCTCTTCTCCTCGCGCGATCGGATCTACAACCAGCTGTTTGCCCAGTTCGCAGACATCGCGGTGCGCTCCGCGACCGAACTGGAACAGATGCTCGAGCACTTCCCCGAAGGGAGCGCCGAGCGGCTCAAGACGCTCCAGGGCCTGGAGAACGACGGTGACACGACGCTCCATGAGATCCGCAGCAACCTCAACACGTCGTTCGTCACGCCGATCGACCGCGAGGACATCCTCGAGCTCGGGTCGGCGTTCGACGACGTCATCGACTTCACCGAGGAGACTGCGGACTATCTGGGCCTGTACGGCATCGAGGCGCCGATGGAACAGGCCCAGCACCTCGCTGCCATCCTGCGCCAGGCGACCGAGCAGCTGCAGCTCGCCGTCCCCCGCGTCCGCGACTTCGGTGACGCATCGACGTTCATCTACGAGGTACACCGCCTCGAGAACGAGGGCGACAAGGTCAGTCGCCGGGCGGTCGCGTCGCTGTTCCGCGACGGCGTCGACCCGATGGTCGTGATCCGCTGGAAGGACATCTTCGAACGGCTCGAGCAGGCGATCGACGCCTGCGAACGAGTCGCCGACGTGATCGACGAGATCATCGTCAAGAACGCGTAGGGCGAGCCGATGGGCTCGGATCTGGTCCTGGTGATCGTCGTCTTCACAGCGCTGGCGTTCGACTTCACCAACGGCTTTCACGACACCGCCAACGCGGTCGCCACGACCGTCGGCACCCGTGCACTGCCGCCGCGAGTCGCTGTCGCGCTCGCAGCGATCCTGAACTTCGTCGGCGCGTTCGTGTCGCTGAAGGTCGCAGCGACGATCGGCAAGGGCATCGTCGACGCCGGCGCTGTGACGACCACCGTCATCTTCGGCGCGCTGGTCGGCGCGATCACGTGGAACCTCGTCACCTGGTGGTTCGGTCTGCCGTCGAGTTCCTCACACGCACTGATCGGCGGCGTTGTCGGATCGGCGTTCGCACATGCGGGGTCGAGTGCGATCCGGGGCAAGGCGATCCTCGACAAGGTGCTCATCCCGGGCCTCGTCGCGCCGATCCTCGCCTTCGTCATCGCCGGTATGGCGATCGCCATCGCCTACCTCGTCGCCGGGCGGCTGCGACCCGGGCCGGTCCAGCGCGGCTATCGCGCCGGGCAACTTGCGACGAGCAGCCTGTTCGCGCTCGCACACGGCACCAACGATGCGCAGAAGACGATGGGCGTGATCCTGCTGGCGCTGATCGCCAACGGCAACGTCAGTGCCGACGCCGACGTGCCGACCTGGGTGATCATCAGCTCCGCCACCGCGATCGGCCTGGGGACCTACTCCGGCGGCTGGCGGATCATGCGCACGGTCGGAACGCGCATCATCAAGATGGACCCACCGCAGGGGTTCTCGGCCCAGGGCGCGGGCGCGTCGGTCCTGTTCACGGCGTCGGCGCTCGGGTATCCGCTGTCGACGACCCACGTGATCTCCGGCGGCGTGATGGGCGCCGGCGCTGCCAAGAGCATCAGCGCGGTGCGCTGGGGCGTGGCCGGCAACATCCTCCTCGCCTGGTTGCTGACGCTGCCCGCCGCCGCGGCGATCGGCGCGGCGGCGTACGGGTTCTGCAGCATCTTCGGCTCGGCGGTGACCGGTCCGCTGCTGGTGACGATCAGCGCGCTCGGCCTGGGCCTCGCGATCCTCGGCAAGCGCTCCCCGCGCGTGGCCCGGCGCACGAAGGCCGACGCATGATCCTCGCCGCGCAGTCCGTCAGCTCGCAGCTCGTCGATCTGGTGCTCTACGCGACGATCGCCACGCTTGGCGTCAGCCTGTCGTTTGCCCTCGCCCTCGTCGGCACGGTCCGTGCATCAGAGTCACGGCGCGGCGGCAGCGTCGCGGGCGCAGTGCCGTGGACGCTGCTCGCCGTGCTGGGCTACGCCGCGTTTGCAGCGCTCGCCGTGAAGGGCATCATCGTCGTCACGCAGAAGTAGCCGGGTCCGGGCCGGCAAACTGAATCCGGCGGATCAGCTTCGCCGGGCTGCCGGCAACGATGGTGCCGGACGCGACGTCCTCAGTGACGACGCTGTTGGCACCGACGACGGCGCGCGAGCCGATCGTCACGCCGCTGGTGACGACGACGTTGGCGCCGAGCCAGACGTTGTCCTCCAGCCGCGTCGGGCCCTTGGTGGTGAAGCCCTGCCACGTGACCGGCTTGCCCAGGTCGTCGAAGCGATGGTTGCCGTCGGTGACGAAGCAGCCGTTGGCGAGCATGCAGTGATCGCCGATCTCGACCAGGCCCGTCGCGGCGATCATCACCCCGCGGTTGAGGAACGTCCCGGCCCCGATGACGATCCGCCCGCCGTCGCCGGCGGTCAGCCAGACGTCAGGTTCCAGCAGCGATCCCTCACCGATGCTCAGGCGCCCCTCGCGCAGCAGTTCCAGCACCTCGCCGTGAACCGGCCAGCGGACGAACGCACGCGATCGCGCAAACGCCAGGTGGATGCGCGCGCGGTTCCACGGCAGCGTGTTGCGCTGGTACCAGCGCCACTTCGTCCACCACAGCTGCAGGTCACCCGGGGCGTCGCTCACCGCTGGGATCCTGCCATGCGCTGGAAGAACCGCACGACCTGGTCCGTGCTGCTGATGCCCGTCGGGTCGTGGCGCGGGAGCGGGCCACCTGATCCCGGCCAGCCGTGATCGGTGCCTTCGAGGCGGATCTGCATGACCGGAACCACGCAGCCGCCATACGACGTCCGCAGGACGCGCGCGCGCCGGCGCCCGCTGACCTTCGCTGCGCCGACCTCGTTCGTGCAGTGGTCGCGCCGGCGCCAGTCGGCCAGCCAGCTCGGAACCGAGCCGGCGTGCGTCGAGCCGCTGCCTGCGTAGGGGACGACGCGATCGGCCAGCCCGTGGATCTCCAGGATGCCCACGGGCGGGCCACGGTGGCACGGAGCGACGGCCTTGAGCCCGGGCGCGACTGCCGCAATCGCCCGCAGCCGGGAGCCGAGCGCGCAGGCCAGCCGCGCCGCCATCCCGGCGCCGTTGGAAACGCCGGTCACGTACGTCCGCTCGGTGTCGATGCACGCCGTTCGCTTGACCCCAGCGAGCAGCGCCATGATCAGCCGCACGTCGCGCCGCCCCGCGGCGTCTCGCCGCAGGCGCCAGACGTGGTCGTCCGCGGTCGCCGTCGGGTAGACGACGGCGAAGCCCGCCGCGCGCGCCGGGACGGAGAGCCGGGTGTAGGCCGCCATGTCTGACCCCGTGCCGCCGGCGAAGTGGAGCGCGACGATCAGCGGGACCGTCGTCCCCGCGGGCGCCGGCGGCAGGTCGAGCCGCGCCCGCTGGGCCACGCCTCCGCTGGTGAACGCCAGCGTCGGCGCACCGGCGACCGTCGGGGTCGAGCACGGTGCCGCCACCGGCGTCGGTGGAGCGTCCGCCCGGCCCGCCGCACAGCCGGCGACCGAGCACGTCAGCAGCAGTCCGAGGGCGGCGGCGCGCATCGCCACCGACCCTACCCGGCCTGTTACGCGGCGGCCGCGGCCGGCTTGCGGCGCGGTTTGCGGGCGACCTTGCGCGCCGGTGCCTTCGCCTCGACCAGCTCGGCGAGGAACTCGCCGGTGTGCGATCCGGGCGTCCCGGCGACCTCTTCCGGCGTCCCCTGGGCGACGATCAGGCCGCCCTCCTCGCCGCCCTCGGGTCCCATGTCGATCAGCCGGTCTGCCGTCTTGATCACGTCGAGGTTGTGTTCGATCACGACGACGGAGTTGCCCTGGTCGACCAGCCGGTGCAAGACCTCGAGCAGCCGCTGGACGTCGGCGAAGTGCAGCCCGGTCGTCGGCTCGTCGAGGATGTACAGCGTGCGGCCGGTCGCGATCTTCGACAGCTCCGTGGCGAGCTTCACGCGCTGCGCCTCACCGCCGGACAGCGTCGTCGCCGGCTGCCCGAGCCGGATGTAGCCCAGGCCGACGTCGTTCAGCGTCTCCAGCCGGCGGCGGACCTTCGGGATGTGCTGGAAGAAGACGACGGCCTCTTCGACGGGCCTGTCGAGCACGTCGGCGATCGTCTTGCCCTTGAAGCGGATGTCCAGCGTCTCACGGTTGTAGCGCTTGCCGTGGCACTGCTCGCACGGCACGTAGACGTCGGGCAGGAAGTGCATCTCGATCTTGATCTGCCCATCGCCCTTGCAGACCTCGCAGCGCCCGCCCTTGACATTGAACGAGAACCGGCCCGGCTGGTACCCACGCGCCCGCGCCTCCTGCGTCTTGGAGAACAGGTCGCGGATCACGTCGAAGAGGCCCGTGTACGTCGCCGGATTCGATCGCGGCGTGCGCCCGATCGGCGACTGGTCGACCTGGATGATCTTGTCGAGCTGATCGAGGCCGAGCACCGCGGTGTGCGCCCCGGGCCGGGACCGCGCGCGGTGCAGGCGGCTGGCGACGGCCTTGAACAGCACTTCGTTGACGAGCGTCGACTTGCCCGATCCCGACACGCCCGTGACGCATGTCAGCACGCCGAGCGGGACCTTGACGTCGACCGATCGCAGGTTGTGCTGCCGCGCACCGCGGATCTCGACGTTGCCCGACGGCTTGCGGCGCCGCTCCGGCACCGCGACCGTCCGCGTGCCGGCCAGGAACTGTCCCGTCAGGGACGCCTTGACCTTCTGGATCTGCGCCGCGGTCCCCTGGGCGACGATGTGCCCGCCGTGCTCGCCGGCGCCAGGTCCGAGGTCGACGACCTGATCGGCGGCGCGCATCGTCTGCTCGTCGTGCTCGACCACGAGGACCGTGTTGCCCAGGTCGCGCAGCCGTTCGAGCGTCCCGATGAGCTTTGTGTTGTCGCGCTGGTGCAGGCCGATCGACGGCTCGTCGAGCACGTACAGGACGCCGACGAGCGCCGACCCGATCTGCGTCGCGAGCCGGATCCGCTGCGCCTCGCCGCCGGACAACGTTGCGGCGCCGCGGTTCAGCGACAGGTAGCCGATCCCGACGTCCTCCAGGAAGCGCAGGCGCTCCTCGATCTCGCGCAGGATCAGCCTCGCGATGTGGCGCTCGGTATCCGTCAGCTCGATCTCGTCGATCCAGCGCAGCGCCTGGCGCACCGACAGCGCCGTGAACTCGTGGATCGGCATGCCGCCGACGAGCACCGACCGCGACTCCGGCCGCAGCCGCGAGCCCTTGCAGGCCGGGCACGGCACCATCGCCATGAACTCCTCGATCCGCTCGCGCATCGCGTCGGAGTCGGTCTCGCGGTGGCGGCGCTGCAGGTTCGGGACGATGCCCTCGAACTTCGTCGCGTACGAGCGCTCGCGGCCGAAGCGATTGCGGTAGGTGACCGCGACACGATCTCCGCCGGTTCCGTCGAGGAACAGATCGCGCTGCTCGGCGGGCAGTCGCTCCCACGGCGTCGTCATCTTGACGCCGTACTGCTCGGCGATCGCGCTGGTGATCTGGTCGTAGTACTGCGAGCTGCTCCCGGCCCACGGCGCGATCGCGCCCTCGCCGATCGACAGCGACGGGTCGGGGATCACCAGGCTCGGGTCGATCTCCATCTGCGAGCCGAGCCCGGTGCAGCGCTCACAGGCGCCGTGCGGGGAGTTGAACGAGAAGATCCGCGGCTCCAGCTCGGGCATCGACGAACCGCAGTTCAGGCACGCGAACTTCTCGGAGAAGAGCAGCGTCCTGCCCTCGCCCTCGCCTTCACGCGGGATGATCTCGATCTCGATGATGCCGTCGGCCAGCGCGACCGCCGACTCGACCGAGTCGGCCAGGCGCTTGCGCAGGTCCTGCCGCATCACCAGGCGATCGACGACGACCGAGATGTCGTGCTTGTACTTCTTGTCCAGCACGGGCGTCTGATCAAGCGTGACCAGCTCGCCATCGACCTTGGCGCGGGCGAAGCCGTCGGCGCGCAGCTCCTCGAACAGCTTGCCGTACTCGCCCTTGCGCCCGCGGACGACGGGCGCGAGGACCATGAACCGCGTGCCGTCCTCGAGCTCCATCACCTGGTCGATGATCTGCTCGGCCGACTGCCCCGCGATCGGCGCACCGCAGTTGAAGCAGAACGGATGCCCGACGCGCGACCACAGCAGGCGCAGGTAGTCGTAGACCTCGGTGACGGTTCCGACGGTCGACCGCGGGTTGCGGGAGGTCGTCTTCTGGTCGATCGAGATCGCCGGCGACAAGCCCTCGATTGAGTCGACGTCCGGTTTGTCCATCTGGCCCAGGAACTGGCGCGCGTAGGCGCTCAGCGACTCGACGTAGCGGCGCTGGCCCTCGGCGTAGATCGTGTCGAAGGCGAGCGAGGACTTGCCCGATCCGGACAGGCCCGTGAGCACGACGAGCGAGTCACGCGGGAGCTCGATCGAGATGTTCTTGAGGTTGTGCTCGCGGGCTCCGGAGACCACGATCGAGTTGGAACGCGCCATCGGGGGACATAATAGATGGGCGAACAGACGTTCGCTTTTGCGTGTTTCGCTGGGCCTAGGGGTGCGGGAGCCCGGAGGAGTGCCGTGCAACCGCGACCCAGCGCGCGCCCCGCCTGGCGAACACGTCGCTGAGCAGGAACGTCTGGCTGCGGTCCTCGCCGGCCATGCTTCCCGTCTGGCGGTAGCGGGCGCGCACCAGTGCGGCGTCGTTTGCGAGCTCGGCGACGTCGATCTCCTCGAAGCTGAACGTCGAGATCACGTACATCTCAGCCGTGATCCGCAGGTACTCGGCGCGGGTGCGCACCGGCGCGTCGGGCCGGCCGGTCGTCAGCGTGAACTCGGGGGCCAGCAGCCGATCGAGCGCAGCGATGTCGCGGTCGCGGACCGCGATCTGCCACTCGTCCTCGACGCGCCGGATCTCGTCGCTGAGCCCCATCCGCCGCCGACGCTACCGCGTCAGCCGCCGCGTGATCGCGCGATACGCGCCGATCGCCGGCTTGTCCTCGAACGCCCCCGCCCGCGTGTACGTCCGCAGGCCGGCGTAGTCGAAGGCGTTCGGGGAGTCGCGGTCGAGCGTCGCCCACGCGTACCAGTAGGCGCGGGCCAGCCGCAGCGACTTCCAAGCCGCCGCGTAGGCCGTGTAGACCTCGCGGACCTTGGTTGCCTCGCCGGCCTGGGTCGTCACCCACCGCTGATTGGACACCGCCCTGCCGCGCCCCGACGGCCACGACACCTCGGTGACCCAGATCGGCGTCGTGCGGTCGCGGTGGCGGTCCATCACCGCACGCACGCGCCGCAGGATTCGCACGCTGTCGGCCGGCCGGCCGGTGAACGGGTGGATCGCGACGGCGTCGAACAGCCGGCCGCGGAGCTTGAGGATCGACTTGGCCCGGTACAGCGCGTCGACGTCGCGCCAGGAGAAGTTCGGCAGCCCGGCGGAGACGACCGTCGAGCCCGGGTCGGCGGCCTTCGCGGTCGCGTACGCCGGCCGGAGAAGCTGCGCGTACGCCGTCGCCCACGATCCCTTGACCGCGAAGTAGCGCGGCAGGCTCGGCTCGTTCCACAGCTGCCAGTGGCGCACGGGGCGCTTCGGGATCGACGGGTTGGCCGTCCAGAAGCTGCCCTTGGGTCCGTAGCGGTCGATCAACGCCAGCACCGCGCGCGCATAGTCGGCCGGGTCGCGCGGCGGCGAGAAGACGTTGCCGGCGTCGCGTGCCGCCCAGGACGGCGTCTCCAGGATGAGGCCCAACACGTCGAGACCGTTGCGCGCCGCCGCACCGATGCGGACATCCATCGCGGTGAAGTCCATCGGTGTGCCGCGGGCGACCGTGAAGCGCGCGGCGTCGGCGGGCCGGATGTCCGCGGCCGTGCGATACGGCTGAAGCCGTGACCACTGCATCGGCAGGCGGATCGTCTCGACACCGGCCGAGCGCATGACGGCGTCCTCGGCGACGAGGTCGATGCTCGGCTCGTCGAGCGGTCCGTTGGCCATCACGCCGAAGAAGGACGGCGGGACCGAGCGGGCGCTCGCAGCCCCACTGGGGAGCAGCGCGCAGCCGAACAGGACGGCCACGATGGTGAGCAGGCGACGCATCTCCAGCTGTAGAACCCGCTCAGCCGCGCGAGGTTGCGGCATCGTCCAGCAACGTCGCGACGTCGACACCCGGGAAGTCGACGGCCAGGCGCAGCACGGCCTCGTCGCGCGGGACGCCGCTGGTGACCATGTCGAGCGCGACCAGGCGAGCACCGGCGATGTCGCCGGTCCCGGGAACGGCGGCCGACACGGGCTCGGGCTGGGGCTCGGGAGTCGGCTCGGGCGGAACGGGGATCGCCTCCACACTCGCTCCAAGCGCCGCGAGCTCGTCCCTCAACGCGGCCGCTTCGTCAGCGTGGGCGTGAAGCCGAGCGGCCAGCTGCTCGAGGCGGGCCAGCGCGTCGGCACGGGGATCGTCGTCGGTGCCCATCGGGGCTGAGCGTACCGGCGGCTCTGGCGGTCGCGCGCCGCCCACCGGCGACGGCTCACGCCAGCCGCGCGCCCGCGCCATCGCGGACGACCAGGCCCTCACGCACGAGCCCCTCGAGCGCCGGCGCCAGGCGCTCATCCGGAATCGCGTCCGGGAGCCCCTCCCCCGCCGCCAGCGCCGCCACGATCCGTCCGCGGACCCAGCGGTTGGAATCCTCGAAGCGCTCGCGCGTCCCTGCCGGAGCGCGTGCTGCGACCTCCACGAGCCCCGCCGACGTGCACCACGGCGCGACCGGGCACACGCCACACCGCGCCTCACGCGCACCGCAGACGGTCGCGCCCAGCTCCATCATCGCCTGATTCCAGGAGGCCGCCGAGCCCGCAGGCACCAGCTCCTCGGGCAGGCCACGACCGAGCCGCTCAGCGACGCGTCGCACGTTCGTGTCGACGCACGCCACCTGCTCGCCGAACGCGAACGACGCGACGGCAGCCGCTGTGTACGGCCCGATGCCCGGAAGCTCGCGAAGTCCGGCGGCAGACCGAGGCCAGCCGTCCCGCGCGACGATCACGCACGCCTCCTGCAAGCGAACCGCGCGCCGGTTGTAGCCGAGCCCGACCCACGCGCCGAGCACCTCCGCGCGCGACGCCGCAGCCAGCGCCGCGTCGTCAGGCCAGCGCTCCAGCCACGCCTCGTACCGCGGGACCACCCGCGCGGCCTGCGTCTGCTGCAGCATCACCTCGCTGACGAGGATCGCGTACGGATCGCGCGTGCGCCGCCACGGCAGGTCGCGATGCCCACGGTCGTACCACGCCAGGAGCGTCTGCTGCACGCCCTACGCCTGCTCGATCTGCAGCCCCGCCTCGCGCAACGCGGCGCGCTGGCGCGTCAGGTCGCGCAGTTCGTCGCGCAGTCGCGCGGCGTACTCGAACCGCAGGTCCTCGGCCGCGGCGAGCATCTCCTCCTCGATCTCGATGATCGCCTTCTCCAGCTCGTCCGGCGCCAGGTCGGTGCGGCGCTTGCGCTCCGAGCGGCGCTTGCCGCGCGGCGTCTTGCTCTCGGCGGTGAGGAACTCGGCGATGTCGCTGACGCCCTTGACGATCGACGCCGCCGTGATGCCGTGCTCCTCGTTGTAGGCGAGCTGGATCTCGCGGCGACGGTCGGTCTCGGAGATCGCCGCCGCCATCGCCGCCGTGCGCTTGTCGGCATACATGATCACCGTGCCCTCGATGTTCCGCGCGGCGCGGCCGATCGTCTGGATCAGCGAGGTCTCCCCGCGCAGGAAGCCCTCCTTGTCGGCATCGAGGATCGCGACGAGGGTGACCTCGGGCAGGTCGAGTCCCTCGCGCAGCAGGTTGACGCCGACCAGCACGTCGTACTCCCCCAGCCGCAGGTCGCGGATGATCTGGATCCGCTCGAGCGTGTCGACCTCGCTGTGCAGGTAGCGCACGCGGAAGCCCATCTCCAGCAGGTAGTCGGTCAGGTCCTCGCTCATCTTCTTCGTCAGCGTCGTGACCAGGACGCGCTCGCTCTTGTCGACGCGGACGCGGACCTCGTTCATCAGGTCATCGACCTGCCCCTGCGTCTGACGCACGTCGACGATCGGGTCGACGATGCCCGTCGGCCGGACGATCTGCTCGACGACGGTTCCCGACCGGGTGCGCTCGAACTGCCCCGGCGTCGCGCTGACGAAGACGATCCGCGGCGTGATCGAGAGAAACTCGTCGAACTTCTGCGGGCGATTGTCGAGCGCGCTCGGCAGCCGGAAGCCGTAGTCCACGAGCGTGTTCTTGCGGCTGCGATCGCCCTCGTACATCGCGCCGAGCTGCGGGACGGTCTGATGCGACTCGTCGATGAAGCAGACGAAGTCGTCGGGGAAGTAGTCGATCAGGCAGTACGGCCGGTCGCCCGGGTTGCGGCCGTCGAGGATCCGCGAGTAGTTCTCGATGCCGTTGCAGAAGCCCATCTCCCGCAGCATCTCCATGTCGTACTGCGTGCGCTGACGCAGGCG
>JBBRFO010000026.1:0-29120 GCA_038224135.1 Solirubrobacterales bacterium | reverse complement strand
CGGCGACCTGCCGGCCGCCGCCTCCGCGGCGCCGGCCACCAACGGCACCCAGCAGCCGGCCGCGCAAGCCTGAGCGCCGGCGGTCGGCGCTCAGGCGGCGGGCGGCAGCGAGGGCTCGGGCGCACGCGCTCGCGCGACTTCGACGCGGGCGCGGGCGTCCACCGCGACGGCGCCTTCTGCGGAGACGATGAGCGGGTTGCACTCGATCTCGGCGATCTCGTGGTGCGCCTCCACCAGCGCGCTCAGCCGCAGCAGCGTCTGCTCGACCGCCGCGACGTCCGCGGCCGGAGCGCCGCGGTAGCCGTCCAGCAGCGGGAAGCTGTGCAGCTCGCGGACCACGTCGTGGGCGTCGCGATCGGTGAGCGGCGTCAGGCGCAGCGCCGTGTCGCCGAGGAGCTCGGCCGTCACGCCGCCGGCGGCGACCGCCACGACCGGCCCGAACGTCGGATCGGCCACCGCGCCGACCAGCAGCTCGACGCCCGGCGCGGTCATCGCCTGGACGAGGAACCCGCTCGGTTCGTGACCGGCGGCGCGCATGCGGCTGGTCATCGTCGCGGCCGCGTGCTCGATCGTCTGTTCGCCGCTGAGCCCCGTGGCGACTGCGCCTGCGTCGCTGCGGTGCACGAGCCCGTCGGCGACGCCCTTCAGCGCAATCGGCTGGCGCCACCGCCGGGCCACAGCCGCCGCCGCCTTCGCGTCGGCAACGAACTCCTGCCGTGGCTGCGCGATGCCGTAGCAGTCCAGCAACGCGGAGATCTCCGCCGGCGCCAGCCACCCGGCCCCGCGGCCGAGTGCCCGCGCGATGATCGCCGCGGCGGCCGCGTCGTCGACGTCGAGCGCGGGGACGAGCCCGGTCGGCGCTTCACGCCACGCCCCGTAGCGCGCGGCGCGCCCGAGCGCCCGAGCGGCATCCTCCGGGAAGCGGAAGCACGGCAGGCTGCGCACGGCCTCGGGCGCCTGCGGCATCGCGAACACGGCGATCACGGGGATCGGCGCCCGGTCCGCGGCGTCGCGCACCGCGACGGCGATCGCCTCGGCATCGGTGACGAGCGGGGGCACGTAGAGCACGATGAGCGCGTCCACCGCCCCGCTCGCGGCGAGCTCGTCGACGGCGAGCGCGAACTGCGCGGCGGAGGCGCCGAACAGCAGATCGATCGGGTTGGCGACAGCCGCGGCCGCGGGGAGCTCGGCGCGGAGCGCGCGCTGGACAGCGTCCGGCGTGGGCACGACGTCGAGCCCGGCGGCCTCGCAGGCGTCGGCGCAGAGGATGCCGAGACCGCCGCCGTTGGTCACGACCCCGACGCGCTTTCCCGCGGGCGGCGGCTGCGCCGCGAGCAGCCCGGCGACGTCGAAGAGTTCGCCGAGCGTCTCGGTGCGCACGACCCCGGCCTGCGCGAAGAGCGCGTCGACGGTCGAGTCCGACGCGGCGAGCAGCGCGCCGGTGTGGGAGCCCGCGGCCCGTGCCCCGCCGGGGGCGCGCCCGCCCTTCACCGCGCCGATCGGCTTGCGCGACGCGCCGTCGCGCGCGACGCGGGAGAAGCGCCGCGGGTTGCCGAAGGACTCGAGGTAGAGCAGGATCACGTCTGTTTCCGCGTCGCGATCCCAGTAGGCGAGGAGGTCGTTGCCCGAGAGGTCGGCCTTGTTGCCGACCGAGACGAACGACGAGAGGCCGATGCCCTCCTCCTTCATCGCGTCGACGATCGCGATGCCGAGCGCGCCGCTCTGCGACATGAAGGCGACCCGCCCGCGCGGCGCCTGGACAGGGCCGAAGGTGGCGTTCAGGCCGACCGCGGGATCGGTGTTCATCACGCCGAGGCAGTTCGGTCCGACGAGGCGCATGCCGCCGGCGCGGCAGACGGACAGCAGCTCGCGCTGGCGCTCACGGCCCTCCGCGCCGGTCTCGCCGAAGCCGGCCGACACGACGACGAGCGCGCGGACGCCCTTGGCCGCGCAGTCGCGAGCGACGCCGAGGACCGCGGCGGCGGGGACCGCGATGACGGCGAGGTCCAGTTCGCCGGGGACGTCGCGCACCGAGCGGTGCGCCGTGATGCCTTCCAGCGTCCCGCCACGGGTGCTGACCGCATGGACCTCGCCGGTGAAGCCCCCAGCCAGGACGTTCCGCAGGAGTGCGCCGCCGACCGAGCCCGCGCGCGCCGATGCACCCACCACCGCGACGGCGTTCGGGCGCAGCACCCGCGCGACGGCCGCGGCAGCCGCCACCGCGTCGCGTTCGTCGTAGCGCCGCTGTGCCCCCGCCCCGAGCTCCGTCGGCATCACGAAGTTCAGCGCGTCGGGATCGGCGGAGACGGTGACGTCGAAGCCGCTGCGACGGAAGACGTCGACCATGCGATGGTTCTCCGGCAGCACGCCCGCGACGAAGCGCTCGATGCCGACGGCGCGGGCCGCTTGAGCCAGGTGCGCGAGCATCGTCGTCGCGATCCCCTCGCCCTGCAGCGCGCCGGCCACGGCGAACGCGACCTCGGCGCTGTCGGCGCCATCGCGGACGTACATGCCGTGCGCGACGATCGTCTTGCCGCCGCCCGTGACGGCGACGATCCCGTAGCGGTCGGCGTAGTCGACGTCGGTCGCCCAGAGGGCGGCGGCGCG
The DNA here is from genome assembly GCA_038224135.1 of Solirubrobacterales bacterium. Taxonomy (GTDB): domain Bacteria; phylum Actinomycetota; class Thermoleophilia; order Solirubrobacterales; family Solirubrobacteraceae; genus F1-60-MAGs163. The sequence goes on along the minus strand of JBBRFO010000026.1, from coordinate 26,513 downwards.
CAGGTCGACGCCGGCAGAGAAGAAGCGGAACGCCCGCGCCTCGATCGACAGGCCGGAGAGGAACTCCAGCAGCGAGTCTTCGTCGTCCGCTCGGATCGGCCGCAGCCGGATCGTCGCGCCGCTGCGCAGCGCGACATCGGCCTCGCTGTGCGCAGGGTAGGCGCGAGCCCGCTCCTTCGCGGGCGGCACGGGCGACGCCGTGCTCACAGGCGGTGGAGGTCGAACCTGTGGACGACTGCGGCCTGCATGGCGTGACCTCGCTGGTGGGGAGCGACGAGATCAGACGGTCGCAGCGCGCGGCCCGTGCGCCATCGGGGAGTCATCCGCGACGTGCTCCGTAGTTCCCCCTCGCGTCGTCGACGCGACATCCGCCGGCCCGGGCCACGGCCGCAGTCTCCCGCAGTGTCCTGCGTAGTCCCTGCGGATGCGCGGGACGGGTGGCCGACCTAGCGTCGAGCCATGCCCATTCGCGTCGCCATCAACGGATTCGGCCGGACCGGCCGAGCCTTCCTGCGCTCAGCCCATGAGCGCGACGCCGATGTCGAGGTGGTCGCGATCAACGACGTCAGCGACGCCGCCACGCTCGCGGCGCTGCTCGCCCGGGACTCGGTCTACGGCCGCTTTCCCGGCACGGTGTCCGCGACCGATGACGCGATCGTCATCGACGGCCGCGAGATCCTCGCGCCGGGGAAGCCCGACCCCGCCGACCTGCCGTGGTCCGACCTCGGCGTCGACGTCGTCATCGAGGCGACGGGACGCTTCCGCACGCGCGCCGGCGCCGCGCGCCATCTCGAGGCCGGCGCGCGCAAGGTGATCATCTCGGCGCCCGCGAAGGGCGACGAGCCGGTCGACGCCAACGTCGTGCTCGGCGTCAACTTCGACGAGGTCTACGACCCCGAGCGCCACCACATCATCACCAACGCCTCGTGCACGACCAACTGCCTGGCGCCGGTGGCGATGGTGCTCCACGAGACGTTCGGGATCCGCCACGGTCAGATGACGACGATCCACGCGTACACGTCCGACCAGAATCTCCAGGACGGGCCGCACAAGGACCTGCGGCGCGCCCGCGCCGCGGCGCTGAACCTGATCCCGACCTCGACCGGCGCGGCGAAGGCGCTCGGGCTGATCATCCCGGAGCTGGCCGGCCGCCTCCACGGCTTCGCCGTGCGGGTGCCGCTGGCGACCGGTTCGCTCGTCGACCTGACCATCGAGGCCGAGCGCGCGACGAGCGTCGAGGAGGTCAACGCCACGTTCCGCGAGCGGTCGGACGCCGGGCACCTTGCGGGGGTCCTCGCCTACGCCGACGAGCCGCTCGTCTCGACCGACATCGTGCAGTCGCCGTACAGCTCGATCTTCGACGCGGGCCTGACGAACGTCGTCAATGAAACGCAGGTCAAGGTGATCGCCTGGTACGACAACGAGTGGGGCTACTCGTCCCGGCTCGTCGACCTCGCCGAGCGCGTGCTGGTCCCCGTCGCTGCTGGCGGCACGGGACCGCGTTGATGCGCTCACTGAGCGACGACGATCGGCTCTTGATACGGATCCGCGCCGGCGACTCATCAGCCTTCGAGTCCCTCGTCGATCGCTACGCGGCCACGCTGACGGGCTACGCCCGCAGGCTGCTCGCCGGCAGCCACCACGACGCCGAGGAGGTCATCCAGGACGTCTTCGTCAACGCACGGAACGGGCTGCTCCGCGTTCCCGCGAGCCCGATCGCGATGCGCCCATGGTTGTACGCGATCACACGGAACGCATGCCTCGACAGGCTGCGCAAACCGCTGCACACCGTCTCGCTCGAAGCTGTGCACGCCGGTCTCGCGGACCCGGCGGGCGATCCCGCCGAGCGCTTCGCTCGCGGTGAGGCGCTGCGCCTCGTCGTCGGCGATCTCCAGCGCCTGCCCGCCCGCCAGCGTGACGCACTCGTCAAGCGCGCGTTCGAGGGCCGAACCCACAAGCAGGTCGCCACAGAACTCGGCGTCTCGGTCGCGGCCAGCAAGGCGCTCGTGTTCCGTGCTCGCGCGACGATGACGGCGCTGCGTGCCGCGGCGTGACGGTGCGCCGGCCCCCAGGTCTCCCGCGGCGGCGCTCCGACAGCCGTCCGCGCGTGCGCACGCTGACGATGTGGCCTGTGATCGGTCTTGTCGCGGTCTCGGCCGCGGGCGCAGCGTTCGCCCAGCAGGACCCGCCCTCCAGCCTCACCCCGGTCGCCGACGCAACGCCCATCGCGTCCTATCGTGGACATCTCGTGTTCAGCCGCGCCGTCGGCAACGGCGGGTTCGAGCTCGTGCAGCGCATCGCCGACGGGCCGCTGCAGCGCGTGCCTGTTCCGTTGCGCAGCGTCCCGTTCGATGTCGATGTCGGCCCGACGACCGGCGGCCGAATCCTCGCGGTCTACACACGCTGCGCCACCGAGCCGCGTGTCAACCTGGGCTTCCCGGGGATCACGGAGTATCAGGGTGGCCGTGGCTGCGACGTGTTCAAGGTCGACCTCGCTGGTGGTCGCGAAACGCGTTACACCGCCGTCAATGCAGCCGATGGCACGGAGTTCTGGCCGACGTACTGGAAAGGCCGGATCGCGTTCGCGCGTGTGTACGACCACAAGCGCGACTACCCGTACCTGTACGTCAAGACCGTCGCATCGCAGGCACCGTCCCAGCGCATGCCCGGCGGGCCGCGCGAGACATGCTCCAGACAAGACGGCAAGCGCGTGTGCTCGGACGATCGTCGCTCAGTACCTCAAGCACTGGAGCTGTACGGCACGAGGCTCGCATTCGCGTGGCGGTATCAAGGATTTCGTGAGGGGCCCGACTACGAACTGCGGATCGACACCGTCGGCGCCGGCCACCGGCTCATGGACCACATCAACGGTGGCGGCCTGACCTCGGTCCCGATCGGCTGGCCGAGCTTTGAGGGCGGGCGCCTGTTCTGGTCACGCGGCTGCTTTGGGGACACCAGTGGCTGTCAGGGCCGGGAACGCCTCGTGAAGGCCGGCTACACCGGCACGCTCGTTGAACTGCAGGCCTTCGCCCCGCGCCCACTCCTCAGCCAGGAACGCGACGCGCTGATGACGATCGTGTTGACCGACAGCTCCGGAACCGCCGACTGCAGAGGCGACCCACCCGTGGCGGTAGGCACGTGCTCGATCAGGTACGTGCGGCCCGACTTCGCGCCAGGCGGCTGACGCGAGAGGTCGGGAATCTCCGCGCGGTCGTGTGGGCGCCTACGGATGGCGGCTGGGCGGGGTGCGGCGAGCATCACTCTGTGGACCGTCCCGACCTCACCGCGCTCCCCGATCTCGTCCACGGCCACGCCCGCGCCGGGCCCGTGCGACAGCGTCGACCGGTCTACGTCGACCTGCTGCCCCCGTGCAACGCCGGCTGCCCGGCCGGCGAGAACATCCAGGCCTGGCTGGCCCACACGCTGGCCGGACGCCACGAGCAGGCGTGGCGCGAGCTGGTCGCCGACAACCCGTTCCCGGCGATCCACGGACGCGTCTGCTACCACCCGTGCGAGACCGTCTGCAACCGCGGCGAGCTCGACAGCGCCGTCTCGATCCACGCCGTCGAGCGCTTCCTCGGCGACCTGGCACTGGAGCGGGAGTGGGCGTTCGCGGCGCCGCCCGTCGCCAGCGGCAAACGCGTGCTCGTGATCGGCGCCGGCCCGAGTGGGCTCTCGGCCGCCTACCACCTGCGCCGGCTGGGGCATGAGGTCGAGATCCGCGACGCCGGCGCCGAGCCCGGCGGGATGATGCGCTACGGCATACCGGCCTACCGGATGCCCCGCGACGTCCTGGACGGCGAGCTGGCCCGCATCGCGGCCTTCGGGGTGCGGCTGACCGGCACGCATCCCGTCGTCGATCTCGCGGCCGAGCGCGAGGAGGGCGCCTTCGACGCGGTTTTCGTCGCGGTCGGCGCGCACCTGTCCAAGCGCGTCGACATACCGGCGCGGGACACGGCGCGGATCGTCGATGCGGTCTCGTTCCTGCGCAGCGTCGCCTCCGGTGAGCGCCCCGAGATCGGGCGCCGCGTCGCGGTCTACGGCGGCGGCAACACGGCGATGGACGCCGCGCGGACGGCCCGCCGGATCGGCGCCGACGAAGCGCTCGTCGTCTACCGCCGCACCCGCGAGCAGATGCCCGCCCACGACGAGGAGGCGCAGGACGCCGAGCGTGAGGGCATCCGCATGAACTGGCTGCGGACGATCACCGCGTTCGACGGCCCCGAGCTGCGGGTCGAGCTGATGGAACTCGACGCCGCCGGCTTCCCGCAGCCGACCGGGCGCTTCGAGACGCTGGCGGCCGACACCGTGATCCTCGCCCTCGGGCAGGAGAGCGACACCGCGTTCCTACGTGCGGTGCCCGGTGTCGCCTTCGAGCCGGACGGCACGGTGATCGTTTCCAAGGCGCTGATGACCGGCTGTCCCGGCGTGTTCGCCGGGGGAGACATGGTGCCGAGTGAGCGCACCGTCACCGTCGGCGTCGGGCACGGCAAGAAGGCCGCCCGTCAGATCGACGCGTGGATGCGCGGCACGGCGGTCACGAGCGCCGCCAAGCACGACGTGGCGAGCTTCGAGAAGCTCAACCTGTGGTTCTTCGGCGACGCCGCGCGGGGCCATCAGCCCGAGCTCGCGCCCGACGAGCGCGTCGCTGGCTTCGCCGAGGTGACCGGCGGGCTGTCGGCCGCGCAGGCGACGTTCGAGGCCGGCCGCTGCCTGTCCTGCGGTACCTGCACCGAGTGCGACGGCTGCCTCGGCGCCTGCCCGGAGGAGGCGGTCATCAAGCTCGGCGTCGGGCACGGCTACCGCTTCGACAACGACCGCTGCACCGGCTGCGGCGCGTGCTTCGAGCAGTGCCCCGTGCATGCGATCGAGATGTTCGGCGAGCCCTCGTGACGCGCGCGACGATCGACGGCAACGAGGCGGCGGCTTCGGTCGCCTACCGGCTCAACGAGGTCTGCTGCATCTATCCGATCACGCCGTCCTCGCCGATGGCCGAGCTGGCCGACGAGTGGTCGAGCAGGCGGCGCGAGAACGTCTGGGGCACGGTGCCGACCGTGGTCGAGATGCAGAGCGAGGGTGGGGCGGCCGGAGCGCTGCACGGTGCCCTCCAGGGCGGGGCGCTGGCGACGACGTTCACCGCCTCGCAGGGTCTGCTGCTGATGATCCCGAACATGTACAAGATCGCCGGCGAGCTGACCGCGGCGGTGATGCACGTGGCCGCCCGGTCGCTGGCGACGCAGGGGTTGTCGATCTTCGGTGACCACTCCGACGTGATGGCGGTGCGGCAGACGGGCTTCGCGATGCTCGCCTCGGCCTCGGTCCAGGAGGCTCACGACCTCGCGCTGGTCGCGCAGGCCGCGACGCTCCAGACGCGCGTGCCGTTCGTGCACTTCTTCGACGGCTTCCGGACCTCCCACGAGCTGAACACGGTCGCGCTGCTCGACGACGACGACCTGCGCGCGCTGGTGCCCGAAGCGCTGGTGCGCGCGCACCGCGACCGCGCGCTGTCCCCGGAGCGCCCGTTCATCCGCGGCACGGCGCAGAACCCCGACGTCTACTTCCAGGCGCGCGAGACCGTCAACCCGTTCTACGCCCGCGTGCCGGAGGTCGTGCAGGCCGCGATGACCAGGCTGGGTGAGCGCACCGGGCGCCCGCTCAACCTCGTCGACTACAGCGGCCACCCCGACGCCGAGCGCGTGATCGTCGTCATGGGCTCAGGAGGGGAGACCGCGCGCGAGACGGTCGCGGCGCTCGTCGCGCAGGGCGAGCGCGTCGGCGTCGCGCAGGTGCGCCTCTACCGGCCGTTCCCCGCCAGGGAACTCGCCGCGGCGCTCCCGGCGAGCGCGCAGCGGATCGCGGTGCTCGACCGGACCAAGGAGCCCGGCTCGATCGGCGAGCCGCTGTTCCTCGACGTGCTGGCCGCGCTGACCGAGGCCCACGAGGACGCCGGGCGGGTCCTCCCGCGGATCTCCGGCGGCCGCTACGGGCTGTCGTCGAAGGAGTTCACGCCGGGCATGGTCGCCGGGATCTTCGCCGAGCTCGCGGGCGAGCGGCCGCGCCGGCACTTCACCGTCGGCATCACCGACGACGTCGCGCACACGAGCCTCGAGTACGGCGCCTCGCTGGACATCGAGGCGCCGGAGACGGTCCGGGCGGTCTTCTTCGGCCTGGGCTCGGACGGGACGGTCGGCGCGAACAAGAACACGATCAAGATCCTGGGGGCGCAGGAGGGGCTCCACGCCCAGGGGTACTTCGTCTACGACTCCAAGAAGTCAGGAGCGCAGACCGTGTCGCACCTGCGCTTCGGCCCGCAGCCGATTCGCGCCCCCTACCTCGTGCGGCGCGCGAGCTTCGTCGGCTGCCACCAGTTCTCGCTGCTCGACGACGTCGACGTGCTCGGCTGCGCGGCGCCCGGCGCGACGCTGCTGCTCAACTGCCGCCACCCGCCGGAGAAGGTCTGGGACGCGCTGTCGCTGCCCGTCCAGGAGCAGATCCTCGCCAAGGGCATCGCGGTCCACGCGATCGACGCCGGCCGGGTCGCGCGCGACGCCGGACTCCCGGGGCGGATCAACGTCGTGCTGCAGACCTGCTTCTTCGCGATCTCCGGCGTGCTGCCGCGCGAGGCGGCCATCGCGAGCATCAAGGCGGCGATCACCAAGAGCTACGGCCGCCGCGGCGACGAGGTCGTCGATCGCAACCACGAGGCGGTTGATCGCGCGCTGGCCGGGCTGCACCGCATCGCGACTCCCGACCGGGTCACGGCGACGCGCGCGCCGGCGCCGCAGGTGCCGGCGAACGCGCCGGAGTTCGTGCGCACCGTCACGGCCGAGATGATGGCCGGCCGCGGCGACGCGCTGCCGGTCAGCGCGCTGCCCGTGGACGGCACCTACCCGAGCGGCACGACGGCGTTCGAGAAGCGCAACGTCTCCGAGGTCGTCGCGGTCTGGGATCCCGACCTGTGCATCCAGTGCGGCAACTGCAGCTTCGTCTGCCCGCACAGCGTGATCCGCTCGAAGTACTACGACCCGGCCCGCCTGGAAGGGGCCCCTGCGGGCTTCCAATCGGCGCCGCTCGAGGCGCCCGGCCTGCCGGACAGCCGCTTCACGCTCGAGGTCTACGTCGAGGACTGCACCGGCTGCGGGCTGTGCGTCGAGGCCTGCCCGATCTCCGCTCCGGGCGAGGACCCGGTGCGCAAGGCGATCGACCTCGCCGAGCGCGAGCCGCTGGTCGCGGCCGCACGCGACAGCATCGCGTTCTTCGAGACGCTGCCGGCGAGCGACCGCTCCCGCGTCGACTTCGGGACGGTCCGCGGGACGCAGTTCCTGGAGCCGCTGTTCGAGTTCTCCTCGGCCTGTGCGGGCTGCGGCGAGACGCCGTACATCAAGCTGCTCTCGCAGCTGTTCGGCGACCGGATGATGGTCGCCAACGCAACCGGCTGCTCCTCGATCTACGGCGGGAACCTGCCGACGACGCCGTGGACCACCGACGCCGACGGCCGCGGCCCCGCGTGGTCGAACTCGCTGTTCGAGGACAACGCCGAGTTCGGGCTCGGCTTCCGGCTGGCCGCCGACGGGCACGCCGACCTGGCGCGCCGGCGGCTCGCCGAGCTGCGCGACGCGGTCGGCGGCGACCTCGTCGACGCGATCCTGGCGGCCCCCCAGCTGCGGGAGTCCGAGCTGCGCGCCCAGCGCGCACGGGTCGCGGAGCTGACCGAGCGCCTCGGCGGGCTCGACGGCGCCGCCGTCACCGACCTGCTGAGCGTCGTGCACCACCTCGTCCGCCGCAGCGTCTGGATCGTCGGCGGCGACGGCTGGGCGTACGACATCGGCGCCGGCGGGCTTGACCACGTCCTGGCCAGCGGACGCAACGTCAACGTGCTCGTGCTCGACACCGAGGTCTATTCGAACACCGGCGGTCAGATGTCCAAGGCGACGCCGCTGGGCGCCGTCGCGAAGTTCGCCGCCGCCGGCAAGACGGTGGCCAAGAAGGACCTCGCGCTGCAGGCGATCGCCTACGGCAGCGTCTACGTCGCGCGCGTCGCGATGGGCGCCGACCCCCAGCAGACGCTCGAGGCCTTCCGCGAGGCGGAGGCCTACGACGGGCCGTCGCTGGTGATCGCCTACAGCCACTGCATCGCGCATGGCATCGAGATGCGCAACGGCCTCGATCAGCAGAATCGGGCCGTGGCCAGCGGCTACTGGCCGCTGCTGCGCTACGACCCGATGGCGCGTGCCGCGGGCGCGAACCCGTTCCTGCTCGACTCGGCGCGGCCGCGCATTCCGCTGGCCGACTACACCGACCGCGAGCTGCGCTACCGCAGCCTTGCCAACACCGACCCGCCCGAGGCCGAGCGGCTGCACGGCCTCGCGGCGGAGGCGGTCGCGCAGCGCTGGGATCTGTATGAGGAGATGGCGGCGCGCGGCGCGCACCGCTTCCCTGCCGACGCCCGCAAGGAGCGCTGATGGACCTCTCCACGACCTACATGGGGATCGCGCTGCGCAACCCGCTCGTCGCGTCGGCCTCGCCGTTGTCGAAGACCGTCGACGGCGTGCGACGCCTGGCCGCGGGTGGCGTCGGCGCGGTCGTCCTGTACTCGCTCTTCGAGGAGCAGGTGCGCCGCGAGGCGGCGCTCAATGAGCGGCTCGCCGCGGCGGGGAGCGAGAGCTTCCCCGAGTCGCTGTCGTACTTCCCGGACGCCGCCGACGTGGAGCCCGGCCCCCGCCGCTACCTCAGCCTGCTCGAGCGCGCGGCGAACGCCGTCGACGTCCCGGTGATCGCCAGCCTGAACGGCGCCACCCCCGGCGGGTGGGCCGGCTACGCCCGCTCGATGCAGGACGCCGGCGCCGCCGCGATCGAGCTGAACGTCTACGAGGTCCCCGGTGATCCGGCGACATCCGGCCGCGACGTCGAGCAGCGCCACGTCGACGCCCTGTCGCGCGTCAAGGACGCGGTGACGGTGCCCGTCGCCGTCAAGCTGGGGCCGTACTACAGCTCGCCGGGCGAGATGGCGCTGCGGCTCGACGCCGCGGGCGCCGACGGGCTCGTCCTCTTCAACCGCTTCCTGCAGCCCGACATCGACACCGAGGCGATCGCCACGACCTCCGCCTGGGAACTGTCCAGCCCGGCGGAGGGGCGACTGCCGCGCACCTGGATCGCGCTGCTCCACGGTCGCGTCGAGGCGTCGCTGGCCGCGACGACCGGCGTCGAGGAGGCGGCTGACGTCGCTCGATTCCTGCTGGCCGGCGCCGACGTCGTCATGACCACCTCGGCGCTTCTGCGGCACGGCGCGGCACACGCGGGCGTGCTGCTCGACGGACTCTCAGCGTGGATGGCGCGCAAGCGGTTCACCACCGTCGATGACCTGCGCGGGCTGCTCGCCGTGGCGGCCGGGACCGACGCCGCCGCCCACGAGCGCGCCGGCTACGTCGGGGGACTTCGGGACGCGAGCGCGGCCGACTACGGCCCCCGCTGACCCCGCCGCCCGGCCCTGGTCGCCCCATGGTCGAGCGCGGGCCGCCCCGACGGCGAGGCGGCCCGACGGCTCAGGCCGTGAGCTCCGCCTGACGCTTGCGGATCTCGCTGGTGAGCTCCTTCAGCGCCTCCGGACTGGTCTGCGCACGGACGCTGCGGCGACCGATCTCGACGCGCAGGTCATCGCCCGCCTGCTCGAGCGTCTGCTGCCAGTCGTCCGTCTGCTCCTTGGCGCGGCTGCGCATGTCGTCTGCGGCCTCGCGGATCCGCGTCAGTGCGGCGTCGATGTTGTCCGCGACGTCCTGGCTGGCCTTTCCGCGCGCCTTGTCCAGGTCGGTCGCGGCGTGCTGCAGGTGGTCCAGGGTCGATGCGGTGTGCTGCTTCGGGGTGGCTGTCGTCATGCGTCCTCCTTGAGAGGTTCGGGGTGCCTGCCAGCCTGCCCGCTGGACGCCGCTCGATCATCCGTAGAGCACTCGCCCGCGGTGCGGCGAACTACGGGCCTTGGCTCCCGCAATGCGGCGTACTCCGACCGGATGCCCTGCGGCTTCGAGCGCGAACATGCGGGCGTACCGTGCGCTGCGACGCCGCGGCAACCGCCCCCTGCAGTCCGCGCTCGCCAGCCTCGGGCTCTCGTCACCAGTGCGCAGCGAGGGCCATGTGCTGGCGACGCTCGGCCAGGTCATCGAGGTGGTGGTGGGCTCGGCGACGAGGGATGCGGAAAAGCCGCACGCGCTCCGCGGCGAGGACCGGATGGCACCCCGCAGCGTGTCCGATGGAGTGTCCTCAATGCCCTCGGTCGCCCAGCTGACGCCGGTCGTGCTCGTGTCGGCTGTCCTGCTGTCCGGGTGCGGTGGCGAGCCCCGTCGTGCGGCGGTCACGGTGACGGTCCCCGCGCCCACGTCCTCGGGCGTGACCGTCCCCGAGACGAGCGGCACTGCGCGCGTGACCGACCCGGCACGCATGGCCTACATCCGCGCCGCCGATCGCGTCTGCGGGACGCTCGACCCTGAGCGCGAGGCCAAGCTGCGCGAGGTCAAGAGCGCTCCCAGTCCCGTCGATGCCTACGCCGCGACGGTCGCGCTCGCCGGCGAGCAACTGCGCCGCATCGCCGCGATCCCGCCGCCGCCGGCCGATCGCTCGCTGATCGCCCGCAACGTCGTCGACCGGCTCCATGCTCGGCTGATCGCTCGCCAGTACCTGCAGCGCGACCTCGCCGCCGGCGACGACAGCGCCGCCGCGCGCGATCAGGCGCAGTTCGAGGCCCTCGGCGTCGCCGTGCGCAGCTTCGCTCGCGGGTACGGCTTCAGGAAGTGCGGGACACCTTGAGCGACATCGCCGTCCCCGCCCGCCCACGCCCGCCGGCGCAGCGCCGTCGGCAGCCGAGCCCGCTGCATGTCATCACGGCGAGCCTCGGCCTGTTTCTCGTCATGCTCACGCTTCTCGCGCTGCAGGTCCGCTCCGGCAAGGATCCCTCGCTCTCATCCGGCGCCGGAACGTCGAGCCCGGCGACGTCCGGGGCCGCGTCGACGAACGCGGCCAAGTCGATCGTGACCAGGACCTCGTGAGCTCGGGATCGGTCGCCCGCGACCGCTGGCAGCCGGTGTGGGGCGAGGTCATGCTCGCCGCCGCTGTCATCGCAGCGCTGGCCGTCCTCGCGGCGGTCGCCCTGTGGGGGATGAAGCCCGCACCGGCGACATCGACCCGCGCCACGCCGGCCGTCACCGCGCCGGCCGTGCGGCACGAGCCGGAAGGGAACGACGGTGGTTGAGCGCGATCCTTCCCGGTACGTCTTCTGGCTCGCCTCGCGCGCGAGCGGCATCACCGCCTTCATCCTCGTGAGTGCCGCCGTGGTCCTCGGGCTGTACATGGCCGGCAACCTCGGCCGGCGCCCCGGGTACAAGCGCGTCCTCGTCAAGCTGCACGAGCAGCTCGCGGTCGCCGCGCTGATCGCGATCCCGCTGCACGGTGCGCTGCTGCTCGGCGACACGTGGCTGAACCCCGGGATCAGCGGGATCCTCGTCCCGTTCACGATGGGCTACCGCCCGCTGTTCACCGGGCTCGGCATCCTCGGCGGCTATCTCGCGGCCCTCCTCGGGCTCTCGTTCTACGTTCGCCGGCGTCTGGGGCCGGCTCGCTGGCGCAAGGCGCACCGGCTCGTCGTCGTCGTGTACGCACTCGGCGTCGTGCATGCGCTGGGCGCCGGCTCTGACGGCGGCGGTCTCTGGCTCCGCGGCATCGTGCTGCTCAGCGCGATCCCGATCGTCGGCCTGCTGGTGCTCCGCTACCGGCCCCGCAAGGTTGCCGGCGCTGCTCGGGCACCCGCGCAGTCGAGTACCGCCGCGAAGGCAGCGTGATGCTCCGCCCGGTTGCCACCCTGACCGCCTGGGCGGTCCAGCCGGCATGAGCGCGCTCGAGCAGGTCGAGATCGCGGCGCTGCCGATCGACCGCTTCGCCGACGTGCTGGACGCGGGGCAGTTCGCCGACCTCGTCGAGCTCGCTGCGCACGCGCGCGAGCTGCTGGAGGGACGCGTCGTCTGGTGCGTGAACTCCACCGCGCACGGCGGCGGCGTGGCCGAGATGCTGCGCTCGCTGCTGGCCTATACGCGCGGGGCCGGCGTGGACACGCGCTGGGTCGTCGTCAACGGCCGGCCGCTGTTCTTCGACGTCACCAAGCGCCTGCACAACCGACTGCACGGCAGCCCCGGGGATGGCGGTCCCCTCGCAGACGCCGAGCGGGCCGAGTACGAGGCCGTCACCGACGCGGCCGCGGCGGAGCTCACGCCGCTGGTCCGCCCAGGGGACATCGTGATCCTCCACGATCCGCAGACCGCCGGGCTCGCCGCGCCGCTGCGCGCAGTCGGCGCCCACGTCATCTGGCGGGCGCACATCGGCGTCGACGAGCCGAACGACCTGGTCCGCCAGGCGTGGGACTTCCTGCGGCCCTACGTGGTGACCGCCGACACGTTCGTGTTCTCCCGCGCGCCGTTCGTCTGGACCGGGCTCGAGCCGGGCCGGGTCGCGATCGTCCCCCCGTCGATCGACATCTTCTCCGCCAAGAACCAGGAGCTCGACGAGCAGGCGACCCGCGCGATCCTGCGGGTCGCCGGGATCCTCCGGCCGGGGCCGATCGAGGGCGCCACGTACGTGCGCGAGGACGGCAGCCCCGCGCGCGTCGACCGCGGCGCCGCGATCGTGCAGGACGGCCCCCTGGCCGACGACGACCCCGTCGTGGTCCAGGTCTCGCGCTGGGACCACCTGAAGGATCCGATCGGTGTCCTGCGCGGTTTCGCGGACCACGTGCGCGAGCCGGCAGATGCGCACCTGCTGCTCGTCGGCCCGCAGGTCGACGCCGTCAGCAGACGACCCGGAGGGCGCCCAGGTGCTGGCCGAGGTCATCGCTGCACGCGCGGCGCTCCCGCGCGACGTGCGAGCTCGCGTTCACGTCGTCTCGCTGCCGATGGCCGACGCCGAGGAGAACGCGGCGATGGTCAACGCGGTCCAGCGTCACGCCGCCGTCGTCGTGCAGAAGTCGCTCGCCGAGGGGTTCGGGCTGACGGTGTCCGAGGCGCTGTGGAAGGGGCGACCCGTCGTGGCGTCGGCGGTCGGCGGCATCCAGGACCAGGTCATCGACGGCGTCGACGGCATCCTCGTCGACCCCACGGACCTCGCGGCGTTCGGCCGCGCGGTCTCGCACCTGCTCAGCGATGCGCCGCTCGCCGAGCGCCTCGGTCGCGCCGCGCATGAGCGCGTCCGCGAATCCTTCCTCGAGCCACGCCACCTCAGTCAGTGGATCGCGCTGATCGAGGCGCTGCTCACCGCCGGCGAGCGCGCCCGCCCCTGACGGACACCAGCGTCGCGATCAGCGCCGCTGCAACGAGGCAGCGATCAGCGCGTCGCTCGTCACAAACCCGCCCGCCCGGAGCGAGGTGTGGTCGATTGACCGCTCCATGCGCGGTCAATCGACCACACGTCGTGCAACGTCGAGCCACCGGCCGCCGCGGCGGAGCACGCCGGCGTCCGGCCCGCTCCTCCGATGCCCGCCGTTCAGAAGCCCCGAGCGTCAACGGCGCCAAGCGCCCGCAGCTACCACCGCACGTCGTGCCACTCCATCACCCCGAAGCCCTGCGCCAGTTCCACGCCTCCCGGCAGCGTCCCGGCGAACGTCCCGAACGGCTGGCGATACGAACTGCGAAACACGCCGACGTTGTCGCTCTGCGCCCGCTCGGCCTCGGCGGTGAACCGCAGCGCCGCGCCGTCCTCCGCAAAGTCGATCCCCGCCAGATCGCCGGGGAAGCCGACCGGTCCGAGCTCGCGAGCCGCACCTTCGACCCACACGGTCCGCTCGCTCGCGGTCGCCGCGTCGTGCACGCCGGCAACGACGTTCCAGCAGACGGCTCGCCCCGCCACGTCGGTTCCGACCCCCGCCGACCAGCGCCAGGCCGTCTCGCGAGCGTGGTACCCGGCGGACGCGTCGATCAGGCCGGCGCCGTCGAGCGACCAGCGCCGGTCGCCGACCACGACGGACCCGGAAGCTCGGATCGGATCCTTGCGCGTCCAGATGTACGAGCGCCCGTGCGGGCTGACGACCTCGACCGGATCGCCGGCCGGCGTCAGCAGCAGGTCGATCGCGACGCCGCGACCGCGCACCGACAGCCGGCCGTCGCCAACAGCGACCAGTCCCGGCGTGAACACCGTGCGCCCGTGCAACACGCCGGCGGACCGCTCGAGCACGGCCCAGAACGCCTGCGGGATCCCGCCGATCCGAACCGAGGCGGCGCACAGCATCAGCTCCTCCGCGTACACCCCGACGTAGCGCCAGCGCTTCAGCGGGCGCCGGTCGTGCAGCAGCGGCATCCGCGCCGGCGGCAGCGTCAGGCCCGCGGGACGGGTGCTGCCGTCCCCGCGGATGGGCTCGATTGCGCGCACGCTGGGTATTCTCACCGCCTGCCGGTTGACTCGCCAGTCAATCTCGTCATCCGGCCGCTCCGCCTGTGCGTGCCGCCGCGATCCAGCTCACCGCCACACCCGACACGGCCGCCAACCTGGCCGCGGCGGATCGCCTCGTGCGCCAGGCCGCAGCCGACGGCGCGACGCTGATCCTGCTGCCCGAGAAGTGGAACGTGCTCGGCCAAGGCGACGATCTGCTGGCTGGTGCCGAGTCGCTCGACGGGCCGGCCGTCAGCTGGGCCCGCCAGAGCGCCCGCGAGCTCGGCGTCGACCTCGTCGCCGGATCGATCAGCGAGCGCGCCGGCGGCGACCCGCCGCTGCGCAACACCTCGCTGCACATCGGCCCCGACGGCGAGATCCACGCGCAGTACCGAAAGATCCACCTGTTCGACGTCGAGGTCGACGGCACGGTCTATCGCGAGTCCGAGCACGAGGTGCCGGGCGACGAGCCGGTCCTGTCGACCGCCGCCGATGGCACCCGGCTGGGCCTGAGCATCTGCTACGACCTGCGCTTCCCGGAGCTGTTCCGGATCCTGGCGATCGAGGGCGCCCGGGTCCTGCTCGTCCCGGCCGCCTTCACGCTGGCGACGACGCGCGACCACTGGGAGGTCCTGCTGCGCGCTCGCGCGATCGAGAACCAGTGCTTCGTCGTCGCCGCCAACCAGATCGGCGAGCACGCGCCCGGGCTTCGGTCCGGCGGGCGGTCGATGATCATCGATCCGTGGGGCGTCGTGCTGGCGCAGGCGCCCGACGCACCGACCGTGATCACCGCCGACATCGACACCGCCCGCCAGGACGACATCCGCCGCCGGCTGCCCGCGCTCGCCGGCCGCCGCCCGCAGGCCTACGCGCGCCTTCGCCGGGGAGCGCCGGCCCGATGACCTCGCGCAACCCACAGGGCGCGATCGAGAAGCGCCGCCAGATCCTCGACGCCGCGATTCGCACGTTCGCGCGCCAGGGCTTCCATGCCTGCCGGGTGTCGGACATCGCCGACGAGGCGGGCGTCGCCTACGGCCTCGTCTACCACTACTTCCGCTCCAAGGACGAGATCCTCGACACGCTGTTCCTCGAGCGCTGGGACGTGCTGCTCGCCGCGATCCGCGAAGTCGACGACGGCGACCTGCCGGCGCGCGAGAAGCTCCGTTCGATCGCGACGTTCATCGTCGAGTCCTACCGCCACGACCCCGAGCTGATGAAGGTCATCATCGTCGAGGTCACGCGGGCGGCGAACTCGTTCGGCCGCCGCCACCTGGGCAAGATCTCCGAGGCCTACGCGCTGATCGCGGAGATCGTCGCCAAGGCGCAGGCCGACGGCGAGTTCAAGAGCGACGTGACGCCGCAGTTCGCCGCGATGGCGTTCTACGGCGCGATCGAGCAGGTGCTGACGGGCTGGATCTTCGACCTGCTGCCGAGCGGTTCCGAGGACTTCCCGCAGGCGACGAGCTTCATCATCGAGACGATCTGCGGTGGCCTGGAGCACCCGGCCGTGCACTCGCGCTGACCGCGCGCCGCGCTGCGATAGCCTGATCCGCCGATGGAGAACGAACTCGTCAAGCGCCTGGTCTGGTCGGGCATGCTCGCCGCGTGCGGCGCGCTCGCCAGCATCGTGGCGGCGCGCGCAGCGACGCTGCTGTACCGCCGCGTCTACGGAGAGGACCCGCCCGAATGAGCACCGAAGAGGCCGAACCGCTCGCCACCGCAGCCCACGAGGAGGCTGTGGCCGAGCCGGTCACGACCGTCCACGAACCGGTCGGTGAGCCGATCGCCGCACCCCAGCCCGAGCCGTACACGGCGTCCTCAGACGCGGCTCACACCGCCCCGAGCGGTCCGCGACCCGAGCTGCTGCTCGGCGGCGCGTTCGTGTCGGGCATCGTTCTCGCCAAGCTCCTGGGGCGCCGGCATGCCGGCTGACCCGAGCCCTGAGACGGCGATGGCCGCCGCGATCCAGCAGGTCACCGCCAGCGCCCAGGCGCTGATCCGCGACGAGATCGAGCTGGCCAAGCTCGAGGTCACGACGAAGGCCAAGAACGCCGGCCGTGGTGTCGCGATCGGTGCCGCAGCGGGCGTGTTCATCCTCGCGGCGCTGCTGCTGATCATGCAGGGGGTCGCCTGGCTGCTGGCCGACGTGCTGTTCGACGACCACGCCTACATCGGCTTCTTCGTCGAAGCGCTGCTGCTGCTGATCGTCGCCGCGATCGCCGGCCTTGTCGCGTCGCGCCTGATCAAGAAGGTCCAGCCGCCGATGCCGACCGAGGCGATCGCGCAGGGGAGGCAGATCCAGGCGGTCGTCGCGCACGAAGCGGATGCGCTGACCACCGAGGTCCGCGAAGTCATCGTCAAGCCGGAGGACCAGCGCTCGTGAGCACGCGCAGCCAGCAGGAGATTCACGCCTCGCTCGAGGCCAACCGCATGGAGCTGGCGCGGTCGCTCAGCGGCCTGCGCGGCGAGATCGTCGGGATCGCCGACTGGCGCCGGCACTTCCAGCGCAATCGCCCACAGGTGCTGGTCGGGGCGGCCGTCGCCGGATTCGTCGTCGCCGGCGGGATCGGCGCGATCTTCGGCGGGCGCCGGCGCCGCTGAGGCGCCGCGCCGTCCTACAGCCGCTGGTCGAGCAGCGCCAGCGGCAGGCCGGCGACGCCGATCAGCCCGGGCCCGGCGTAGACGCCGAGCACGGCGCCGATCTCCGAGACGAACAGCGGCTCGGACATGAAGATCTCGCGGCCGGCCGCGACCACGATCTCGGCCTGCTCGGGCGCCCGGATGTGCTGGACGAACCAGCCGTCGGCGCCGTCGTCGTGCCGTGCGCGCAGGTAGTCGATCATCCGCTCGATCGCACGGCGCTCGGTCCGCACGCGCTCGACCGGCGCGACCTGGTCATCGACGATCGACAGGATCGGCTTGATCTTCAGTGCGCCGCCGACCCAGGCCCCTGCCCGGCCGATGCGCCCGCCACGCTGGAAGTACTCGAGCGTGTCGACGGCGAACCAGATCTTCACCGACGCGACGGCCAGCTCGGCTCGCGCGACGACCTGATCGATGTCGCCGCCGGCCCGCGCCGCGGCAGCCGCTGCCAGGGCCACGGCGCCGACGCCGCCGGCAGCGCTGCGCGAATCGACCACGGCGACGCGCCGCTGCCCGCCACGCGTCGCGATCTCGGCGGCAGCCTTGTGCGCGGCCTCGACCGTCCCCGACACGCCGCCCGCCAGATGCACCGACACGATGTCGTTGCCGGCCTCGATCAGCGGCTCGTAGACCTCGAGGAAATCGCCGACCGACGGCTGCGAGGTCTTCGGCAGTTCGGCCGCGGTGCGCAGGCCCTCATAGAAGGCGTCGAAGTTCGGCATGTCCGACTCGCGCGTCGTCACGCCGCCCTGGTTGACGTACAGGCTGACGCTGTGGATGCCGGCCTCGGCGACGAGTTCGGCCGGCATGTAGTGCGTCGTATCAGCGACGATCGCGACGGGGGGCATGCGCGCACCCTAGCCGCCGCAGGCGCGCCGCGGCCCCGGGGCTGCGAGACTTGCAGCGTGTCCGTGACCCTCGTCACCGGGGCCACCGGCCTGGTCGGTTCCCACGTCGCGCGCCTGCTGGTCGAGCGCGGTGACCGCGTCCGCGCGACGGTCCGCGTCGGCTCCAATCTGGAGCGGCTGGACGGCCTCGACCTCGAGCAGGTCACGTGCGACATCTTCGACCGTCAGGCTGTGCGGCGGGCGATGCGCGACGTGACGCGCGTCTTCCACGTCGCCGGGCTGACCTCGCTGCGCGCCGACCCGGATGAGCTGTTCCGCGTCAACGTCGACGGCACGCGCATCGTCCTCGATGAGGCGCGCCGCGCCGGCGTCGAGCGGGCAGTCTTCACCTCGTCGATCGCGGCGATCGGTCCGGCGCCGCGCGGCACGACGACCGACGAGAGCCAGGTCTTCCGCGCGGGCGGCTACGGCCTGCCGTACCTGAACTCCAAGCGCGAGGCGGAGACCGAAGCGCTGCGGATCGCCGCCCAGGGCCTGCCGCTGGTGATCGTCAATCCGGCCCTCGTGCTCGGGCGCGGCGACGTCTATCACTCCTCGACCGAGATCGTCCGCCGGTTCCTGCGACGTGAGATCCCGCTCTACGTCGACGGGGCGATCAACATCGTCGACGCCGAGGACGTCGCCCACGGACACCTGCTGGCGGACGAGCGCGGGGCGCTCGGCGAGCGCTACATCCTCGGCAATCGCAACTTCACGATGGACCGCTTCTTCATGGACCTCGGGCGCCTGTCGGGCGTCGAGCCGCCGGCGCTGAAGCTGCCGCTGGCGGTGGCGCTCCAGCTGGCCGGGGCTGCCGAGCGGCTTCCGGGCCGGCCGGTCGCGACGGTGACGGAGATCACATCCGCCTCGCTGTGGTGGTCGTTCCGCTCGACGAAGGCCAAGCGCGACCTGGGCTGGAAGCCCTCGCATCACGAGGACACGCTCGTCGACACGATCGCCTGGTACCGCGAGCGCGAGGCGGCGACGCTGCGCGAGCCGGGCGCCCGTCAGCCGATCGCGCTGCGGCTGGCCGGATTCGGGGTGCGCCGTGCCGGCGGGCTCCTCTCGGCGCTCACGCCGTAGGGAGGACCAGCGCCTTCAGCGCCGCGCCGCTGCGTTGCAGTTCCAGCGCCTGCGCCGTCTGCTCCAGCGCCAGGCGGTGCGTGACCAGCGGCGCCGGGTCGATCGTGCCCGCGGCGATCAGCGCCAGCGCGGCGACCATGTCGCGCGGGCCGGCGGAGTACGACGCGCGCACGTCGACCTCCTCGCGGTAGAGCGCGAAGCCGTCGAGCGGTAGGCCGTCGGCGCCCGGCTGCGGCGGCGCGTACAGACCCAGCGTGCCGCCGGGGGCGAGCGCGGCCCGGGCGGCGGCGATCGCCGCCGGAGCCGGCGTGCAGACGAGTGCGACATCGACGAGTTCATTGCCGTGGCGGTCGGCGCCCAGCGCCACGGCCCGCGCCAGCCGCTCGGCCTGGGGCTCGCGGACCCAGACGACATCGACCGCGCGCGCATGGGCGGCCGCGATCGCCAGCAGTCCGCCGGTGCCCGCACCGACGACCAGCAGGCTGTCGCCGGCGCGCAGCTCGGCGCGGTCGAGGGCGCGCAGGACGCAGGCCAGCGGCTCGACGAAGGTGGCGCGTTCGACGTCCACGTCGCCGATCGCCAGCAGCTCGGGCGTCAGTTCGGCCGGGACGCGGACGAGTTCGGCGAAGCCGCCGGGGTCGAGCGCCGAGTCGCGGAAGCGCTCGCAGAGCGTCTCGTGGCCGCGCCGGCAGCGACGGCACTCACCGCACGGAGCGTGGTGGTGCACGACGACGCGCGTGCCGATCGCGGGCGCGAGCGCGCCCGGGCCCAGCGCGACGACCTCGCCGCAGATCTCGTGGCCGAGCACGGCCGGGACCTTGCGGGCGACCCAGTCGTCACTGACATCGGACCCGCAGACGCCGCAGGCGAGAACGCGGACCACCGCCTCGCCCGGCCCGGCGACCGGGTCGGGCCGCTCCTCGATCGCGACCTCGCGCGCGGTGATCGAGTGCGCGACCCTCACGTCAGCAACTTCGCGATCGTGGTGGCGGCGACCGGCTGGGCCGTCCCGCGCTCGGTCACCAGCGCGCTGATGAGCGCCGCCGGCGTGACGTCGAAGGCGGGATTGCGCACGGGCGTCCGCGGCAGTGTCAGCAGGACGCCTGCCGCGGTGCGGACCTCGTCGGCACCGCGCTCCTCGATCTCGATGCCGTCGCCGTCGGCGAGCGCCGCGTCGATCGACGATGTCGGACCGGCGACGACGAACGGGATGCCCGCCGCATGCGCCGCCAGCGCCAGGGGATAGGTGCCGACCTTGTTCGCCACGTCGCCGTTGGCGGCGACGCGGTCGCAGCCGACGATCACCGCATCGACCAGCCCGCGGCGGATCAGCCCGGGGCCGGCGGCATCGACGATCAGCTCATGCTCGATGCCGTGCCGCGCGAGCTCCCAGACGGTCAGCCGCGCGCCCTGCAGCAGCGGACGCGTCTCACCCGCGATCACGGTCAGCGGCCCGCGGCGGTGCAGCTCGGCTGCGACGGCCAGCGCCGATCCCTCGCCGCCGGTCGCCAGCGCGCCGGCGTTGCAATGCGTCAGCAGCCGCTCGACGCCGGCCAGCAGGTCGGCGCCGGCGGACGCGATCACGCCGCTCGCGGCGTCCTCCTGCGCGTGCAGCAGCTGCGCGGCGGAGCGCGCTGCCGCGGCCATCCGCGCCGGCCCGGCGCTGCGTGCCGCCGCGGCGACGCGATCGATCGCCCAGGTCAGGTTGACGGCCGTCGGCCGGGCGCTGCGCAGCTCGTCGCCCGCGCGCTCGAGCGTCCCCAGTCCCGGCAGCGCTGCGAGTTCGAGCGCCAGCCCGTAGGCGGCGGCGACACCGATCAGCGGCGCGCCGCGGACGCGCAGCTCACGGATCGCGGCGGCGGTGTCGGCAGATCCGGTCAGCTCGATCCAGACCTCGCGTGCCGGCAGCTGCGTCTGGTCGAGGATGCGCAGACGCCCGCCGTCCCAGCGCAGCGCGGGGTGCCCCGATGTCGCGACCGCCATCCGGGCGATCGTATCCCTGTACGTCCGTGCGCCGACCCGCCCGGCCTGCGCGCGAGCGCCGACCGACGCACTACCGTCCCGGCGATGCACGCCCGCGCGATCGCCCTGCTCGTCGCGATCGCCGCACTTGCTCTGCCCGTCGGTGCCACCGCCGTCGGCCCCCCGATCATGCCGCTCGCCGACGTGCAGCCCGGCATGCATTGCAGCGTCGCGTCCGTCATCCAGGGCACCGCGGTCACGACCTTCGACGCACGGATCGACGACCTGCTCCGCACGCGCGACCCGCGCGGCACGCGGATCCTGGTCACGCTCTCGGGCGCGGCAATCGACGCGACCGGCATCGGCCCGGGCTTTTCCGGGTCGCCGCTGACCTGCATCGGCGCCGACGGGGTGCCGCGCATCGCCGCGGCGATCTCCGAGGGCATCGGCGAGTACGGCGGACACCGCGGGCTTGCCACGCCGATCGAGGCGATCCTCGGCGAGCCGGCCGATCCGCCCGCGGGCGCCAAGGTCGCCACGGCGCTGCTGCGCCGCGCGCGCCCGCTCAGCGAGCCGCACGTCCTGACCGGCCTGGCGCCCGCTCTGGCGCAGGCGTTCACCACCGCCGCACGCCGCGCCCACCGGACGCTGATCACCGCGCCGGCCACAGCGCTCGCCGCACAGACACCGCTCGGCCCGCTCGTGCCCGGCTCCTCGGTCGCCGCGTCGACGGTCACCGGCGACCTCAGCAGCAGCGCGATCGGCACCGTCGCCTACGTCGACGGCGATCGCGTGTGGGCGTTCGGGCACGAGCTCGACGGCGCCGGGCGCCGCTCACTGACGCTGTCGAGCGCCTACGTCTACACCGTCGTCTCCAACCCGGTCGCCAGCGCCGACGTCGACACCTACAAGCTCGCCGCGCCACTCGGCGACATCGGCACGCTCGTGCAGGACGGCGTCGATGGCGTCGTCGGGCGCCTCGGCCCGCTGCCGCGCCGCTACCCGGTCCGCGTCGTCAGCCTTGACACCGATCGCAACCGGCGGACCGAGCTCGGCGCCCAGGTCGCCGACGAGCGGCCCGTCGGCTCGCCAGCCGGCGGCTCGCTGGCGCCGCTGCTCGGCGGGGCAGTCGCACAGGCTGCGTACACGACGCTGCAGGGCGCGCCCGCCCAGATGAGCGCGCGGCTGTGCTTGCGCATCGCCGTCAAGGGGCGCAAGGCGCCGCTGTCGTTCTGCAACACGTACGTCGGCATCGGCGGCGGCGCGACCGCGCTGGCGGAGAGCCCGCTCGTGATCGACGCCGGCAGCGCGGCGAAGCTGCTCGACGCCTACGACGCCGGCCCGCTGGCGATCACCGGCATCACGGCCGGCCTGCGGCTGACGCGCAGCCCGCGACTGGGGACGCTCGTCCGCGCGCAGGGGCCGGCTGTCGTGCACCGCGGGACGACGGTCGCGATCAGGCTGACGCTGCGCCGCGTCGGCGGCGGGCGCTTCACGCGGACGATCCGCGTCGCGGTTCCGGCGACGACGCCGGCCGGCCACCGCGACCTGCTGCTGACCGGGACGCCGGCCGACGGCCCGGCTCAGGGCGGCGGCGACCTCAGCCTCAGCGACCTGTTCGGATCCGGCGGCGACGCGCCGGCGCCGCAGTCGCTGCGGGCGCTGGCGAAGGCGATCGCGAAGCTGCACAACGACGACGCGCTCGGCGCGCGGTTCGTCCCGCGCGGCGCGCCGGCGCCGACGCGGCTGCCTGGCGGCGCTGAAGGCATGGCCCAGCGGCGCCGGGCGGTCTTCCGCAGCGACACGTTGCGCATTGCGGGCCGGACCCGCGTCGCGCTCGACGTGCGCTGACTTCTCCTAGCTCAGCCGGTTCTCGATCTGCAGCGGCGCCGCCGCCGCGGCCGGCTCGTCGTCGGCGATCGGGGCGGCGGACCCGCCGCCGTCCGCGTCGAGGCCGAGCGTCTGCGCCAGCTCGCCGCTCTCGTACATCTCCATCACGATGTCGCAGCCGCCGACGAGCTCGCCGGCGACGAACAGCTGTGGGATCGTCGGCCAGTTGGACAGCGCCGACAGCTCCTGACGGATCCGCGGGTCGGGCAGGATGTCGATCGCCGCGAATTCGGTCTCCAGGCTCTGCAGCGCCGCGACGGTACGGGCGCTGAATCCGCAGGCGGGCTGCTCGGGCGTGCCCTTCATGAACAGCAACACGTCGTTGTCGGCGATCGCGGTTGCGATCGCGTCGCGAAGGGGATTCTCGGTCGTCTCGCTCATGGGGTCTCCGTCTTCAGTGACAGGGCGTGGATCGCGCCGCCCAGCTCGCCGGGCGCGAACAGGTCGTAGATCAGGCGGTGCTGCTGGACGCGGCTGATGCCCGAGAACGCGTCGGCGACGACGCGGGCGCTGAAGTGCACGTCGTCGGCGCTCTGCACCTCGGCACGGGCGCCGGGGATCCCGGACTCGATGCGCTGCTGGACCTCGGCGGCGGTCGGCATGAGGTCACAGCGTAGTACGCGGCGCAACGATCTCCGGCAGGTTCCGGCGGCCGCGCGGCGAATCAGGGAGTCAGTCGCGGCAAGCCTGTCCAGGGCCCGCGACGCGAGTCGCTATATTTTGGGAAGCATGAGCCAGCAGGTCACCATCCACGCACAGGGCATCTCCTTCACCCCGAAGGGTGCCGAGAAGGTCAGCGAGTTCCTCGCCGGCCAGAACGCCGACGTCTCCGTTGCCGGCCTGCGCGTCGGCGTCAAGGGCGGCGGTTGCTCAGGGTTCCAGTACCAGCTGGCCTTCGACGAGCAGCGCGACGGTGACGTCGTGTTCGAGGATCGCGGACTCAAGCTGCTGGTCGATGCGCAGAGCCTGTCGTACGTCGACGGCTCGCAGATCGACTACGTCGAATCACTTCAGGGTGCCGGCTTCCAGGTCGTCAACCCGAACGTCGTCGCCGCCTGTGGCTGCGGCTCGTCCTTCCGCGTGAAGGACGAGGACGCCGAGCCCGTCTCAGCGCTCTAGAACGAGTCTCCGAGCAGGCTCGACCTCGGCGGCGCCGTCCCGGCGGGCACTTGAGGAACCCGTCCGACGCGCCCCGGACGCCGCGCCCGGGCCGGCAGGTGCAGCCGGACATTGCCGGAGCCGCGGTCACCCGCCGCGCCGGCTGGGCGCCCGCCCTGCACATCGATGTAGGCGAGGTCGCGCGCGATGCCGGCCGCGTCCGCGTCGTCCTCCGGGCGGCCGGGATGGTCGACGAGCCAGGTCTCGATGCTGAGCGCCCCGCCGGCGCCGTCGCGCAACGCGAGCATCCGCCACTGCTGCGGCCAGTCGATCAGCGAGCAGGTCGTGATCAGCCAGTAGCCGCCTGCCGGCGTGCGCCGCGGCGTGATCCGGTTGCGGTGCGTGTGGCCCGACAGCACCGCCACGACGCGCGGATCGCCGTCGAGCAGCGCGAACGCCGCGGCGGCGCCGGACGCGGACTCCAGCGGCTGGTGGCAGGCGACGACGATCCAGCGGTCGCCGGCGGCCTGCAGTGCGGCCGCCAGGAATGCCGTCGTCGACGCCGTGACCAGGCCGCCTGATCCGGCGTCGCGCCGCGCGAGGTCGAGCGTGATCAGCTCGACCTGCTCGCCGATGTGCGCGTGGTGATCCAGCCGCGCGGGCTCGGGACCGGGGGAGAGCGGTGCCGTCGCGGCATCCCGCAGCCGAGCGACGACGTCAGCGGCATCGAGGTGCGTGCGGTTCGGGTCGGCGGCGACACTGATCGCGCGGCCGGGCAGGCCGCCGCGCAGCAGCGCGTCGACGTGTGCCGGCGTGATCCGCCCGCCGCGGCCCAGGCGCAGCAGCTCGGCGTCGGGCGAGACGATCAGCCGTCTCCCGGTGGCGACCGAGCGTGTCGCGGCCGTCGGGCCCAGCGCGCCCTGGACGAGCACGTCGTGGTTGCCGAGCACCGGCAGCCACGGGGTTCGCAGGCCGGGCGACCGCAACGGCGCGATCGCGTCGTCGAGCAGGCCGCGGTGGCGTGGCGGATCGACGTCGGGGCGGTAGAACAGCGGGTCCGGATTGCTCGCCGCCTGGACGCCGGCATAGCCGCGGCCACCGGAGTCCGGCCAGACGCGGCCACCGGCGAGGATCCCCAGCACCCAGTCGAGTTCGTTGCGCTGCGCGGAGTCGATCAAGTCACCGCTGACGACGACGGCGTCAGCGCCCGCCGCGTCGATCTGCGGCAGCGCGCCGGCGAGCGTCAGCGCCATCAGCGTCTCGTGCGGGCGGAAGGCCGACGCGAACTGGCGCCCGGCGCGATCGAGGAACGGGACGCGCGCGGGTGATTGCGCGTCGTGGACGTGCAGGTCGCTGATCTGCGCCAGCGTCGCGATCCGCGTGCCGCGAGCCGAGGCGGAGGCCAGCTCGGTCCGGTCGCGCAGCGGGACGCCGGGGCCGCGGCTCAGACGCCCGCTGCCGCGCGGATCGACGAGCGTCCGCTCGAGCGTCGATCCCGGCGCGGGTCCGGCAGCCGCTGACGAGCCGCAGCCGGCCAGCAGCGCCGCGCCTGATGCCGCGGCAGCGGCCAGCAGCGCCTCACGGCGCGTGATCGCCGGCGCGCTCACGCTGCGTCCTCGCGCAGGCCGTGCGCGACGGGTTCGCGGGTCAGCGTGCGTGCGGTCCAGCCGGCTGCGAGACCGCTCAGCAGGCCGAGCCCGGCGATCAGCAGCGCGACATCGCCGAGCGTCGGCGCCAGTGACAGGTCCGCGTATCCCGCCGTGATCCGGGTCACGGCCGGTCCGAGCGCGAACGCCTGCAGCGCGACGCCGAGCAGCGCCGCCGGCGCGCACACCGCCAGCGTCGCGCCGAGCAGCAGGCGCCGCAGCGCACCGCGGTCGGCGCCGGCCGCCCGCAGCGTCGCGATCGCTCCGCGCCGCTCGCGCGCGGTCAGCGCCAAGGTCTGGGCCAGCGCGTACAGGCAGACCAGCGCGACGCTCGCGGCCAGCAGTCGCAGCACGGCAGCCAGCACGCTGATCAGCTCGCGGCTGCTGCCGCCGGTGGCACCGCCGACGGTCCGCGCGGGGCGACCGGTGATCGGCTCGATCTCCCGTGCGACGCGCGCCCGATCGGCGCCCGGCCGCAGGCGCACGACGACGGGACCGCTCAGCCCCGGATCGGCGCGCAGCAGCGGGCCGGCGGCGACGTACGCGACGCGGCCGTCGTTCTCCAGCGCACGCACGATCCCGCTGACGCGGTAGCGCTGCTCCTGTCCGCTCGGCAGCTGCACGGCGAGCGTCGATCCGACGGCGAGCCCCTGCGCCTGCGCAAGCCCGACGCCGACCTCGGCCTCGCGGTCGGTCCGCGCGCGTCGCCCGGAGGCGATCGCGGGCGCCTCGAAGCGCGTGTGGTCGGCGTTGTAGGCGATCAGGCGCACCGGTGAGCCGAGGTCGAACGAGTTGGCGGCGTCGATCGTGTAGCGACTGCTCGCGGCGGCGACCCCTGCCAAGGCGGCGATGGCGGGCTGCGCCTCGCGCGGGGCGCGGACGCTCAGCTGGTAGCGCTTGCCGAGCG
>JBBRFO010000025.1:0-29348 GCA_038224135.1 Solirubrobacterales bacterium | reverse complement strand
GCCCACTGTAGGCGCCGTCGACGTCGGCCGTCGGAACGACGACCATGGCGTCCTCGTGGTCGGCGGCGCGCAGCGGCTGCGCGACCGCCGCGACACCGCCGAGCAGCACGATGATCGCCGCCTCGGCCTCGGCATAGCCACCCTCGCCGAAGTGCACGTCGGCGAGCCGCAGCCCCGGCGCCAGGACGTAGCGGGCGGGCCAGCCGGGATTCTCGTACGCGCGCCAGAGCTCGAACTCGGTGTCCAGCGCGACCTCGAACGGCAGCTCCAGGTCGGCGACCGCCGCGGCGACGAGGTCCTCGTCGCGGCCGGCGTCGAGGCTCGGCGCGTGGACGGCGAGCGTTCGCAGTCCACTCGCGCCGTGACGTTCCTGCCAGGCGACGAGGTAGTCGAGTGCGCGCAGCGACGCCGGCTGGAACAGGTCCCAGAAGCAGACGACCTGCGCGCGCGCAGGGGCGTCGTCGAGCGGCCGCGCGGGCTGGATGCGGCGCAGGGATCGCGGGACCTGCGGCGCCAGGATCGTGTCGACGGGCGGCCGCATTCCGGGCCGCGGACGCTACCATCGCCGCCTGCCCGCCACCGTCCCGCCGAGGAGATCATCCTGATGGACTTCTTCACCCAGATCGAGACCGTCCGTGACCGCTGGAATGTGCTCCAGCATCCGTTCTACCAGCGCTGGTCGGCCGGCGAGCTGACCCGTGAGGAACTGGCGACGTACGCCGGCCAGTACCGTCACGCCGTCGTCGCCCTGGCCGAGGCGTCGAGCGCCGCGGCGGAGGTCGCCGACGCCGCGCTGCAGCCCGGTCTGCGCGCGCACGCAGCCGAGGAGACCGCGCACATCGACCTGTGGGACGCCTTCACCGCCGCGGTCGGCGGCGACGTCAGCGCCGAGCCGACCGCCGAGACGGCAGCCTGCGCGCAGGCGTGGGCCGCTGAGCGCTCGCTGCTGCCCTCGATCGCGGCGCTGTACGCGATCGAGTCGGGCCAGCCGGCGATCTCCCAGACGAAGACCGAGGGCCTCGTCGAGCACTACGGGTTCGCGCCCGGCAGTGACGCGACGAGCTACTTCGAGCTGCACGCCGTGCGCGACGTCGACCACGCTGAGCACGGCCGCGAGCTGCTCGAGCGGCGCATGCAGCCGGGCGACGGCGATGCGCTGCTCGCTGAGGCCGAGGCGGTCCTGCGCGGCAACTGGGAGCTGCTCGACGGCGTCGAGCGGCTGAACGGGCGCGCGCCCGCCCTCGCAGCGTCCTGATCGACCTGCCGGACCCGCCACTGCGCACGGGCGCCGTGGCACTGCGTGCGTGGGCGGAGCGCGATGCCTGGGCCCTCGTGCGCGCCTGCTCGGACCCGCTGACGCGGCGCTACACCTCGGTGCCGGCGCCGTACACGCTCGAGGACGCGCGGATGTTCATCGCCACCGGCCGCTCGGCGACGACGCTGCCGCTGGCCGTCGTCGACCTCGCCGACGACGCAGTCCTGGGCGCCGTCGGACTGCACGCGGTCGATCGCGAGCGCGGGCGAGCGGAGATCGGCTACTGGACCGCGCCGTGGGCGCGGCGTCGCGGCGTCGCGACGAGCGCGTTGTCGCTGCTCTCCGGCTGGGCACTCGACGCCGGCGGTGTCACGCGGCTGGAGCTGTTCGCCGAGCCGACGAACCTCGTCTCGCAGCGCGTGGCGGTCATCTGCGGGTACGAGCGCGGAGACCTGGTCCGCGGCGGCATCGCCCTGCGCGGGAGGCGCCGGGACGTGATCCGCTTCGCCTTGGGCGCAGGACAACCGGGATAAAGCCGGAATAACAATCGGCGGAAAGCGCAACTCTGACCGCCAAATTGGGTAGTAGAAGGCAATGGTCACCACCCACCCCATCCCAGGAGTCACGATGCGGAAGTTCACTTGCGTCGCGGTCGCCGGCCTCATGGCCTCGCTCGCGCTCGCCGTTCCGGCGTTCGCCGTCGGTCCCAAGCAGCAGCTCAAGGCGAGCATCTCGCCGAAGAAGATCGGCAAGAAGCCCAAGAAGCCGGTCGGCGTGACGTTCAACGTCAACCCGTTCTTCGACGTCTCGACCCCCGCCGGCACGGCCGCGGTCGACGCGGCGCCGTTCGCGACGAAGATCGCGCACGTCTACCTCGACAAGAACTTCGTCTTCAACGTGAAGGCCTTCCCGACCTGCAAGTCGGGCGTCATCAGCAAGACGCCGGCAGCATGCCCGAAGGGCTCCGAGGTCGGTTCGGGCAGCGCCGTCGGCCGCGCGCTCGGCATTGAGCAGAACGACCTCAAGGTCCGTGCGTTCAACGGTCCCAACAATCACTTCTATCTGCTGGTCGACGGCTCTTCCGTGCTGACCATCCACGGCGTCATCGACGGCGTGCTGAAGAAGTCGACGGGCCCGTACGGGTACGAACTGCGCTTCACGATCCCGGCCGGTCTGCAGTCGCCGTCCGACGGCATCATCGCCGCGCTGGTCGACTTCAAGACGTCGATCGCCGCCAAGCCGACCGGCAAGCGCAAGGTCTCGTACGTCTCGGTCAAGAGCTGCCCCAAGGGCGGCCTGAAGGTCGGCTACAAGGGCGAGTACACCGACAACACCAGCCAGCGCGTGGACATGAAGGTTCCCTGCAGCTGAGCAGCCGGAGCAGGATCAGTCGTGACGAGGGCGGGCTCCATCGAGCCCGCCCTTCGTCGTTCCGGCAGGGCGGGCGCGTAACGTCCGCGACCTCTTGAGCACCCGACGCCGCCGAAGTATCCGACTCGCCCTCGCCGCGATCACCGCCGCCGACCTGGTGGTGCCGGCTGCCGCGCAGGCACACGGCATCGCGCAGCGCGCCGACCTGCCGATCCCCGAGTGGCTCTTCGCCTGGGGCGCCGCAGCGGTGCTGATCGCCTCGTTCGTCGGCCTGTCGGTGCTCTGGCAGCGCCCGCTGCTGGCACAGGCCGCGGCCGGGGGACGCACGCTGCACGTCCCGGGCGCCCGCGCGCTCGAGGCCGTCGGCGGCGTGCTCGGCTGCGCCGGGTTCGCGCTGATCGTCTACGCGGGCTTCGCCGGCAACCAGGCCGCGACGGCCAACGCTACGCCGACGCTCGTCTACGTCGTCATCTGGGTCGCGATTCCCGTCACCAGCGCACTGCTGGGCGACGTGTTCGCCTGGGTCAGCCCCTGGCGGGCGCTGGCGCGCGCGACGGGCTGGGCTGCGCGACGCGTGGGTGGCGGCGCGCTGCCGACGCCGCTCGCCTACCCGGCGCGGCTCGGGCGCTGGCCGGCCGCCGCCGGCATCCTTGCGTTCGCCTGGCTGGAACTCGCGTTCGTCAACCGCGACCACCCCGACATCCTGGCCGGGCTCGCTGTCGCCTACGCGGCGACGATGCTGGTCGGCATGAGTGTCTACGGCATCGAACCGTGGACGCGCCGCGCGGATCCGTTCGCCGTCTACTTCGGTCTGTTCGCGCGGCTGGCGCCGCTGCGCTGGCGGGCCGGCACGCTGCAGCTGCGCGCGCCGCTGAGCGGCGCCGCGACGCTGAGGCCGGTCGCCGGCACGACCGCGCTGCTCTGCGTCGGGATCGGCACGACGAGCTTCGATGGCTTCCAACAGGGCGCGCTGTGGTCGGGCGAGTCGGGGCTGGGCGGACGGTTGACGCGACTGTTCGGCGACCTCGGCTGCGGCCCGCAGGCGGCCGTCGAGCTCGGGGCGACCGCCGGGCTTGTGCTCGTCGTGGCGATCGTCTCGGGCCTCGTCGTGCTCGGCATGCGGCGGGCGTCGACCGTCGCCGGCAGCGAGCACCGCACGCCGCCCGGCAGCTACGTGCACTCGCTGATCCCGATCGCGCTCGCATACCTCGTCGCCCACTACTTCTCGCTGCTCGTCTTTCAGGGGCAGGCCGTCGGCTTCCTGGCCTCGGACCCGCTCGGGCGCGGCGACGATCTGTTCGGCAGCGCCGCCTGGTCGATCAACTACTCCGTCGTCAGCGCGGCGGGCATCTGGTACGTCCAGGTGGCGGCGCTCGTCGCCGGCCACGTCGCCGGCCTGGCGCTCGCCCACGACCGCGCGCTGGAGCTGTGGCCGGACCGTCGCCTGGCCGTCCGTTCGCAATACTGGATGCTGCTCGTCATGGTCGCCCTGACCTGCCTGGGCCTCTGGCTCCTGTCCGCCACCTCCAGATGACCTTCGTCCTCGCACACTTCGGCCACTGGTACCACGCGCTGATCTACCTCGTTCCCGTCGCGGTCGTGATGGGAATGATGTGGTGGAGCAGCCGCGGCGACGGCTGACTCACGCACCGGCGGCCAGGGCGCGCACGTCGTGCACGACGCCCTCGGGCGTCAGCTGGCTGATCGGGAAGCCGATCCGCTGGCGGCCGTCGCGGCCGAGCAGGACGACGGACGCAGAGTGTTCGCGCCCGGACGCCTGCGGCTGGATGCCGAAGCGCCGCCAGACCAGCTGCAACTGGTCGGCCGAGCCGCTGAGGAAGTGCATCCGCCCGGTCAGGTGCTGACGCGTGAGGAACGCGCGCCGTGCCGCCGGCGAGTCGTTGGCCGGATCGACGCTGATCGCCAGCGCCGGGACCGCCGTTCCGAGCCGGTCCAGCGCGATCCGGATCTGCGCCGCGAGCGTCGGGCAGTCATTCTGGCACTCGGTGTAGAGGAATGTCACGATCACCGGCCGCCCGCGCAGCGACGCGGTGCGCACGGTCCGGCCCTCCTCGTCGAAGAGCGTCAGGTCGATCGGGCGCGGATCGTTGCGCAGCCCGCCGGCGAACCGGCCGGCCGGGATCTGCGCCGCCGGCGGGGCGGGGGAGGTGTCGGTCGTCAGCAGCACCGTCGCGGAGATCGCCACGAACAGCGCCACGACCGTCATCAGCGTCAGGCGCAGGCGCGGGTGCACGCGCCCAGGGTACGTCAGGCCTCGACCAGACCTCGCCGGATCGCGTAGCGGACGAGCTCGACGCGGTCGCGCATCCCGAGCTTGCGCAGGATGTTCGCGCGGTGCGATTCGACCGTCTTCTCGGACAGATGCAGGATCTCGCCGATCTCGCGATTGGTGTGCGCCTCGGCGATCAGCTTCAGCACCTCCTGCTCGCGAGGTGTCAGCGGCTCCGACGGGGCGTTGCTGTCGTCCGACATCCACTCGCGGATCAGCGCCTCGGTCGCCGCGTGGGTCAGGAACGGTTCGCCGCGCGTCATCGCGTGGACGGCGTCGACGAGCGCCGTGTCGGCCTCGCGCTTGAGCACGTAGCCCGACGCGCCGGCCTTCAGCGCCTCGAAGACATAGCGCTCGTCGTCGTGCATCGACAGGATCAGCACCTGGATCTCGGGCGCCTGCGCGCGGATCTCTCGCGCCGCCTGCAATCCCGTCAGCAGCGGCATCGAGACGTCGAGGATCGCGATGTCCGGACGCAGCATCAGCGCCTCGCGGACCGCCTCGGCGCCGTCGGCCGCCTCGCCGACGACCTCGAAGCCGCTCTGGCGCTCGAGCAGCAGGCGCAGGCCGCCGCGCACCATCGCGTGGTCGTCGGCGATCAGGATCCGTGTGCCCATGAGGTCTCTCCCAGCCGCAGTTCGATCGAGGTTCCGGCGCCCGGCCGCGAGCGCACGTCCAGCGAGCCGCCGACGAGCACGGCGCGCTCGCGCATGCCGGTCAGCCCGAGGCCGTCGCCGGGCGACGGCGCGAAGCCGCAGCCGTCGTCGGTGACGCGCGCCGTCGTCCCGCCGGCGCCGTGCTCGAGCGCCACATGGACGTATCCGGCCCGCGCGTGCTGGGCGACATTCGAGAGGCTCTCCTGCACCACGCGGTAGATGACGATCTGCTCGTCGGCACCGAGGTCGTCGATGCCGGCCGGCAGGTCCAGCTCGGCGGCGACGCCGGTGCGCTTGGAGAACTCGCTGATCTTCGTCCGCAGCGCCGCTGCCAGGCCGAGGTCGTCCAGCGCCGTCGGCCGCAGGTCGCGCGCGAGCTGCAGCAGCTCCGTCATCGCCTGGGCGACCGCCTCACGCGTCTCGCGCAGTTCCGCGCGCAGCTCTTCGGGGGCGCGTTCGGCGCTCGCCTGCAGACGCAGCAGCACGCCGGTCAGCGCCTGGTTGGCCTCGTCGTGCAGGTCGCGGGCGATCCGCGTGCGCTCTGCCTCCTGACCGCGGAGCACGGCGCCCGCCGTCCGGTTGCGCTCGTCGTCGAGGCGATCGAGCATCCGGTCGAAGGCGTGGTGCACGCGGATGACTTCATCGGTCTCGCCGGGTGGGAGCACCGGGCGGGCGCTGCCTTGGGAGGAGTCGATCTGCTCCATCGCGTCGATCAGCCGTTCCAGCGGCGCGAACCGCCGGCGCAGGACGAAGCCGTTGACGAGCACCGTCGCCAGCGTCGCCGCGACCAGCAGGTCCAGGCGCCGCGTGCCGACGGTCGTGTCGATTCCCGAGCGGAAGGCGACCGTGACGGCGAGCACCGTCGCCGCCGTGAGGGCGGCGTTGACGGTCAGGATCTGCTTGCTCAGCGACGTGCGGTTCAGCCGCGCACGCCGCCGGTGGCGGTCAGGGAAGTCGGTCATTGGGGTCTGCACCCCATATCGGCCGCTCCGTGGCGAACCGATAGTGCTCTTGCCCCTCCCGCCGTACCCCAGACAGATCCGGTCCCCGTCGCGGCTTTGCGCACCAGAGGCCTGACTTCCCGACACGGGCGTCCTGTTCCCCGCAGGACGCCCGTCGTCGTTCCGGGACGCGATCGCGCGAGCACGCCGCGCTATCCTTTCTGAAGTAACTCATGAATCCCGATCAGGAAACAGGTGGTTTCGTCGTGAGCGTGTCCGGACAGGAGCTGCTGCGTCAGGTCAAGGCGCAGATCCACGAGGTCGATCCAGCCGACGTGCTGGACCTGATGCACGGCGGCGCGACGATCATCGACGTGCGCGAGTCCGAAGAGGTCGACAAGGGCAAGCTGCCCGGTGCCGTCCACGTCCCGCGCAGCTACCTGGAGACCCGGATCGAGGGCGTCCAGCCTGATCGCGACGCTCGCATCGTCCTCTACTGCGCGTCAGCGAACCGCTCGGCGTTCGGCGCGCTGACGCTGACGCGCGACATGGGGTACGCCAACGTCGAGAGCATGACCGGCGGCTACACGCTGTGGAAGGACCGCGGCTACCCGGTCGACGTGCCGCGCACGCTCACGCCCGAGCAGCGCGACCGCTACGGCCGTCACATCCTGCTGTCCGAGGTCGGGCTCGAGGGCCAGCAGAAGCTGCTCGACGCCAGGGTCCTGTGTCTCGGCGCCGGTGGGCTGGGCTCGCCCGTCGCGCTGTACCTCGCCGCCGCCGGCGTCGGCACGATCGGCATCGTCGACGACGACGTCGTCGACGTCTCCAACCTGCAGCGCCAAGTGATCCACACGACCGATCGCGTCGGCGTGCCGAAGGTCGACTCCGCGCAGGAGACGATCCGTGCGCTGAACCCCGACGTCAAGGTCGTCAAGTACCAGACGCGCCTGGATGCCTCCAACATCATGGAGATCATCGAGGGCTACGACGTGATCGTCGACGGCGTCGACAACTTCCCGACGCGCTACCTGCTGAACGACGCCACGGTGCGGCTCGGCATCCCCGTAGTCTCGGCCGCGATCCTCGGCTTCGAGGGTCAGCTCAGCGTGTTCAAGCCGCACGACGGCCCGTGCTACCGCTGCCTGTTCCGTCAGCCGCCGCCGGCCGAGCTGGCTCCGTCGTGCGGGGCCAACGGCGTGCTCGGTGTGCTGCCCGGGACGATGGGGCTGCTGCAGGCGACGGAGGTCGTCAAGCTCGTGATCGGCATCGGCGACCCGATGATCGGGCGCCTCCTGATCTACGACGCGCTGGGGACGGAGTTCACCGAGCTGAAGGTGCGCCGCGATCCGGAGTGCCCGATCTGCTCGCGCGATCCGCAGGACATCGGTGACGACGAGCTGGGCGTGTTTCCCGACTACGAGGCGTTCTGCGCCGCTGCTGGGTAGGTTCCAGACCCATGGCCACGATTCGCATTCCGCCGGTTCTGCGTCCCTCTGTCGGGGGTGAGCGGGAGGTCAGCGCTGACGGGGAGACCGTCGGCGCGGTCTTGCACAATCTTGCTGAGGCGCATCCGGAGACGCGAGGGCAGCTGTTCGGCGCTGACGGTGACTTGAACCGCTACGTGAACGTGTACTTGAACGATGAGGATGTTCGCGTGCTTGATGGCTTGTCGACTGCCGTCGGTGCAGGTGACTCGTTGGTCATTCTTCCGGCCATGGCCGGCGGCTCTGGGCGCTGAGCGCGGCGGCGCCTCGAGCCCGCCGCGTGCGTCATCGGTCGCTTGCGTGCAGGAGCACGCCACGCTCCCTGCTTCCTTCGCGGACGGGCTCGATGCATCCGCCGCGCCCAGCGCCCTTCGCTCTTGGGACGATGAACTGCTTGGTGGGCGCGTGTGACTGATTCGGGGATGCCGCCGTTGGCGGCTCGGATGCGGGGGACGTTCAGTTCGCCGGTTCGGGAGATCCTGGCGCTGACCGAGCGGCCGGGGGTGATCTCGTTCGCGGGTGGGTTGCCGGAGCCGGCGCTGTTCGATGTGGCGGGGCTGCGCGAGGCCTTCGCCGGCGCGCTGGCCGACGATGTCGCTGGGCGCTCGTTGCAGTACTCGACGACCGAGGGCGATCCGGCGCTGCGCGCCGCCGCCGCGGCGCTGATGACGGCGCGCGGTGTGCCGTCGGCGGCTGACGACCTGCTGATCACGAGCGGCTCGCAGCAGGCGCTGACGCTGCTGGCGACGGCGCTGCTCGATCCGGGCGATGTCGTGCTCGTCGAGGAGCCGTCGTATCTGGCGGCGATCCAGGCGTTCCAGCTGGCCGGCGCGCGTGTCGTTCCGGTCGCGTGCGACGACGATGGCGTGCTGCCGGACGCGCTGGAAGCGGCCGCGGTCGCCGAGGCCGCGCGGCTGGTGTACCTGATCCCGACGTTCCAGAACCCGACCGGCCGCACGCTGCCGCTGGAGCGCCGCCGCGCGATCGCGCAGATCGCCGAGCGCGTCGGGCTGTGGCTCGTTGAGGACGACCCGTACGGCGAGCTGCGCTACAGCGGCGATCCGGTCGCGCCGTTGGCAGCACAGCCCGGTGCCGAGGACCGCACGCTGTCGCTGTCG
This sequence comes from Solirubrobacterales bacterium, assembly GCA_038224135.1. GTDB lineage: Bacteria > Actinomycetota > Thermoleophilia > Solirubrobacterales > Solirubrobacteraceae > F1-60-MAGs163. Next base: position 20,230 of record JBBRFO010000025.1, on the reverse strand, counting down.
ACGCTGTCCAAGGTCGTCGCCCCGGGCCTGCGGATCGGCTGGGTCCGCCCGCCGCAGGCGCTCCGCGCGCCGCTGGTGGTCGCCAAACAGGCGGCTGACCTGCACACTTCGACGATCGATCAGGCCGCCGCCGCGATCTGGCTGGCGAGCGCCGACCTGCCCGCTCACATCGCCGGCCTGCGCGACGTCTACCGCGAGCGCCGCGACGCGCTGCTCGACGGGCTCGCCGAGGGGCTGCCGCCGGGCAGCAGCTGGAACCAGCCCGCAGGCGGCATGTTCGTCTGGGCGCGGCTGCCGGAGATGTACGACGCCCAGGATCTGCTGCGTGAGGCGATCGCCCGCGACGTCGCCTTCGTCCCCGGCGCGCCGTTCTTCGCCGGCCCACCCGACCCGCAGGCGTTACGGCTGTCGTTCACCACGCACGCGCCGGACGAGATTCGTGAAGGGCTGCGGCGGCTGCGGGCGGCGTGGGCGTAGCGGCGGACAGGAGCTGCCTGCGCAGGGTCCCGTGATCGCCCGATCCCGGAGGCAGCTCCGGCAGGCCCGCCCATCCCAGCACTCTGGTAGGAACCCGCGAGGTACGGTCACGCCCCTACCGCAGCACGATCGCCCCCCGCGGGGAGCGCTATCTCGTCGGCGTCAGCGCACAGAACCGTGCACTGGCCGGGGTGCAGGCCGGGGATGAACTTGACGTCCTGATTGAGCTCGACACCGAGCCGCGAACGGTGACCGTTCCCGCGGACCTGGCCGCAGCGCTGGACCGTGAGCCCCAGGCGAAGACGTTCTTCGACGGCTTGTCCCACAGCCAACAGCAGTGGTACGTGCTCCCACTCGGAGGGGCGAAGACGCCCTAGACGCGCGAGCGACGACTGACGAAAGCCCTCGAGATGCTTCGCGACCAGCGCAAGCGCTGACCGGTCCACCGCAGCCGTTCCGCGCTCAGATGCCCGGCCCGTCCGACCACAGCCCGTCCACAAACGCCTGATCGCTGTCGTACAGCCAGCACTCGGCCAGCCGCTCATCGATCACGCGGTACAGCAGCACCCGCCGCAGCTCGCGCTGCTCCTGGCCGAGGCGCTCGGTCGCGACGAGGGCGCCGAACTGCTCGCCGACGAGGACGTCCTCGACGCTGACGAGCTCGCGCTCACTGCGCTGGGTCGCCTGGGCGAGCACGGTCAGAGCGGCCTGCTTGCCGGAGTGCGTGCCGGCGAGTGGACTGGTCCCGAAGTAGTGCAGGACGAAGTCGTCGTGGTAGGCGTCGACGATCCGCGCAAGGTCGCCGGCGACCCAGGCGTCACGGTAGGCGTTGAGGGTGCTGGCGATGGGCATGCACGCATCCTCTCGCACGGCGTCCTGCCGACCCTCGCGAGCCGCTATCTTTCCTGAAGCAATGGACCTTCCGCTGCAGAATCGCCCGTGCGGCGGGCGCTACACCGACCTCGTCGAGTCGATCGGCAACACGCCGCTCGTCGAGCTGAAGCGCCTCTCGCCGAAGCCGGGCGTCCGGATCTGGGCCAAGCTGGAGAGCCAGAACCCGACCGGGTCGGTCAAGGATCGCGTCGCCAAGGCGATGATCGAGGATGCCGAGGAACGGGGGCTGATCGCTCCGGGCCAGACGATCCTCGAGCCGACCTCGGGCAACACCGGGATCGCGCTGGCGATGATCTGCTCGCGCAAGGGGTATCGCCTGAAGGTCGTCATGCCCGACAACGTCACGCAGGAGCGCACGCAGCTGCTGAAGATGTACGGCGCCGAGATCGTCTACTCGCCCGGCGACCAGGGTTCCAACGGCGCCGTCGCGATGGCCGTCGAGATGGCCGCCGCCGACCCGTCGTACTACATGCCCTACCAATACGGCAACGAGGCCAACCCGCGCGCGCACTACGAGGGCACGGCGAAGGAGATCCTCGAGGAGCTCGACGGCCAGATCGATGCGTTCGTCGCGGGTCTGGGCACCGGCGGCACGTTGATGGGCCATGCCAAGCGGTTCAAGGAAGCACTCGGCGACCGGGTCAAGATCGTCGCCGCCGAGCCGATGCAGGGCGAGCCGGTCCAGGGCCTGCGCTCGCTCGACGACGGCTTCATCCCGCCGATCATCGACATCTCGCTGCTCGACCGCAAGATCTTCGTGACCAACCGCGACGCGGTCATCTGGACGCGCAAGCTGCTCGACGAGGAGGGCCTGTTCGCGGGCGTCTCCTCGGGCGCGATCGCCCGCGTCGCGCATCGGATCGCCGGCGAGATGGACTCCGGCAACGTCGTCTTCATCGTCTGCGACGACGGCTGGAAGTACCTCAGTAGCGGGGTCTACACGCTGCCCGTCGACGAGGTCGCCGACCTCGAGTCGACCGTCTGGTGGTAGCGCCGGTCGGTCATTCGCCGACCCGTCGCTTTTCGCCCTCATACCCCGTACTCTTTGCTCCATGTCTGGCATCGGCCCCATGGAACTCGCCATCGTCCTGATCATCGCGCTGCTCGTGCTCGGCCCGAAGAAGCTGCCCGAGGTCGGGCGCTCGATGGGCAAGGGCATGCGGGAGTTCAAGGACTCGCTCTCGGGCGAGAGCGAAGACCGCGTCGCTGACGAGGAGAAGCCCGTCCTTCGCGGGTAGCCTCGCCCGGTCGCCCAGCGCGGCCGAGCACCTCTAGTGTCTGGGCGATGCGGATCTCGCCCGCCCACCGCGACGCCGTCGTCGCCCATGCGCGCGCCGACGCGCCGAACGAGTGCTGCGGCGTGGTCGCCACGCGCGACGGTGTCGTCGTGGCCGTCCACGCCGCCGAGAACGTCGCCGCCAGCCCGCTGCGGTTCGAGATCGACAGCCTCGAGTTGCTGCGTCTGATCACCGGGATCGAGGACCGCGGCGAGGATCTCGGCGCGATCTACCACTCGCACACGCGGTCCGATGCCTACCCGTCGCAGACCGACGTGAACTTCGCCGCCGGCTGGCCGGGGGTGGAGTGGATCATCGTCGGGCTCGCCGTCGAGGGTGACGGGGAGTTCCGCAGCTTCCGGATCGACGGCGGCGTCGTGACCGAGGTCGGGATCGACGTCGGCGATGGCTGACGAAGGCGGCCCGCTCATCTGCCCGCGCTGCGCGACCCTGCACGGGCTCGATGAGCGCTTCTGCCCCGACTGCGGGATGCCGCTGACCTATCACGGCTCTGCTCGGGCCGAGCCCGCCGACGAGCTCCGCGACCGCGCACGCAAGATCGACGCGCGCTTCAGCGAGGGCGAGCTCGTCGTCGTCGCGACGGGCCGCAACCAGGCCGAGGCCGACTTCGTCGCCAACCTGCTGCTCGAGGAGGGCGTGGCAAGCCTCGTGCGCCGCTCGCGCGGGTTCGACGTGCCCGACATGCTCGCCGCCGGCCCGCGCGACGTGCTGGTCGCCCGCTCCGGCGAAGCGGTCGCGCGGCAGGTGCTGCTGCAGGCTGAGATGGGCGACGGACCCGACCGGCCGACGGCCCCACCGCCGCTGCGCGTGCTGGCCGGGCTGCTGGTGGCGATCGTCGTCGTCGGGCTGGTTCTGTGGGTCGGCTCGCTCGTGCGGTGACGGGCGCTCAGGCGACGGCCAGGTCGCGACCGCCGGGCTCGCCGGTCGACTGCACGCGGTTGCGGCCGGCACTCTTGGCGCCATAGAGCGCCGCGTCGGCAGCCGCGAAGACGGTCTCGTACTCGAAATCGCCCGGGCTCGATCCCGTGACGCCGAACGACATCGTCACACGCAGACCGCCAGCGCGCGCGGACTCGACGGCGCGGCGCAGGCGCTCGGCGAGGTCGAGCGCGTCGGCTGCGTGGGCACCTGGCAGCAGGATCAGGAATTCCTCGCCGCCGATGCGGTAGGCGAGGTCGAACGCACGCAGTTCCGTGCGCATCGCCGCGGCGATGTCGACGAGAACCGCGTCGCCGACGCTGTGGCCGTGCTCGTCGTTGATCGGCTTGAAGTGGTCGATGTCTCCGATGATCACGCCGACGGGCTCGTGTGTCATCCGCGCCTGCTGGCGCAGCTCGGCGACCCGGGAATCCAGCGAGACGCGGTTGAGCATGCCGGTCAGCGGATCGAGCACGGACTTGCTGCGATGCTCGACGTCGGACGTCATCAGCGCCATCGAGAGGAGCGCGATCGACGCCAGCAGCGCGAGCGGGGCGATCACCGGGGTGGGGTTCGCGGCGACGTCCGACCAGCCGGCGCCGACGGTCACGCCGAGCATCAGCAGCGTCGTCAGCGTGAGGCCTGCGAACACCACGCGGCGGTCGAACCGGGCGCTGAGCGTCACCACGGGAATCGCGAGCCAGCCGACCGCCGGGCTCGTCGCCGCGCCGGTGAGGGCGATCGAGATCGCAATCGTGATCTGCGAGAGCACCCATGCGGCCGCTGTCGCATATTCAGGGTGTCGCATCCGGGGGGTGAGCAGCCTCGCCAGGCTGAAGGCGATGACGGCGAGCGCCATCGGCAGCAGCGGCCACCACCCGAGCCATGGGCCGCTGGCGATGAGCGCGGCGCCGAGCACCACGAACGTGGCGGTGCGCATCGGCGTGATGCGGCGATCCATGTCCAGGAGCCGTTCACGGCTGACCGCATCGCGGCACAACCAGCTCGCTCCCGACGACGACGACATGCCATGCCATCGGTCGCCGAGCCGATTCGCTTGAGTCTGGGACGCGGCGCTGGACGGGCTGTTTTCAGGGCCGGGCGGCGGCGCCGGCGATGCGCGCCAGGTGGGCGCGCCAGGCGCCTGAGGTGTGGACCAGCGAGCGGCCGCGGAAGGCCGGCTCGAGCGTGCGGCGCAGGCCCGCCGGCGCCGTCAGCGCCAGCTCGATCGCCGCGGCGTCGCCCTCCTCCTCGGCGAGCAGCTCGAACACCGTCCCGCCGAGCAGCACGGCGTCGCGCGGACCGGGCGGGAATCGCGGCTCGCCGCCGGCCCGCAGGCGCCTGGCGATCGCAGGCCGCGCGTGGGCCGTCTGCCCGCCGAGCCAGGCGCCGGCGCCGACGGCGAGCCACAGCGAGCGCAGCGTCGCCGCGGTCGCGCGGGCTGTGAACGGCGGTCCCAGGCGCGGATTCAGCGTGCCGCAGGCGAGCTGCGCGTACAGCGCGGCCGGGGTGGCGGCGAGCATCTCGCCCGAGCCGGCGACGCTTCCGGCGCGCGCCTCAAGCGCCGCCGGCGTCAGGACGTGCAGCTCGTGGGCGCCGATCCAGCCGGCGACGAAGCGTCGCGCGGGCGCAGCGGTGATCCGTCGCATGACGGGCACCAGCGGCTCGGCGAGGTCGAGGCCCGCCGTGGTGGGGTGGACGACGACGTCAACGCCGTCGGGCAGCGCCGGCAGCAGCCCGCTGAGCCGCTCGCGCATGCCCTCGAGCAGTTCGAGCGTCGCACGCGCGCCGTCGGCGTCGTCCTCGGCGTGCCGGGCGACGAACCCCGGCGATTCTGTCTGCGTCCAGCGGATCATCTGCCGCGCAGCGACTCGGCGTGACGCCGTGACTGCCGCCGCGCGGCGCTGATCAGGCGAATGCGGGAACGCGGCCCGAGCAGATCGCCTCGATCTTCTCGTGGACGCGGCCGAACTCGTCGTCGGACAGCACGGGCGTGCCCTCGAACGGGAGGTCTCGGGCGATCTCCAGCCAGGAGCGACAGCCGCCGTACTCGCCGCGGACGCGCACGGTGACCGGGCGCGGGATGCGGTAGGCGCGCAGCAGCACGACGTGCAGCGGGTGCCGCGGCTTCCAGTCCAGGCGCTTCTGCGCGTAGTCCGTCGTCCAGACGTAGAACGGCGAGAGATCGAAGACGACGCGCGGGTCGGTGATCGTCCAGTGGTCGGCGACCTCGGCCCAGGCCCGGACGCGCACGCGCTCGGGCTGCGGGATCCCGCCGTCCTGCGTCAGCGCCCGCGTCGGCGGGTCACCGTCGGGCCAGACGCCCTCCTCGAGCGCCCGCCCCAGCTCAGGGGCATGGGCGTCGCGGACGACGTCGTTGCGCTGATGATCGAACGTCGGGTACAGGAAGAAGCGATCGTGCTCCAGCTCGAAGCGTTTGTGGTCTTGGCGGATGCCGCCTGTGCGCAGGGTGACGAGCTGCTCGCCTTCGGCGAGCGCGCGGACGGTGACCGCCCATTCCTTCAGGGCAATTGGCATAGAGATCGAGGGGTGCTCGGGGTCGTGACAGAGACGATCCCGCACCATGGCCGGACGTGCCGGACGAAGGCGACGGGACAGCCGCATTGTGTCAAAGATCGCCCAGAACCCCCAAATAGACCTGCAAAATGGGCAGGTCTTTGCCACGAAATCAGCCCTTTCGGCGCCGATCGAGGCGGCTAGAGCGAGGTGGTGCGACCGAGGCGGCGCTGGGCCGGCTCGAGGTCGGCGTACAGCACGACGCCGGCGTCCAGGCGGCCGATCGGCGCGCCGGTCATGCGGTGCTCGTGGAACAGGTCCTCGATGCGGAAGCGGCCGATCAGTGCGTCGCACTCCAGACAGCCGTTGGCGATGTAGCCGCCGGCGACGCCGGGGCTCTCGCGGTGGCGCAGCGGGGCGATCCGGCGGTTGCGCAGCTCACGCGGATCGAGTGCGGCGACGAGCAGTTCGTCAACGCGCTCCAGCGGCACGAAGCCGCTGCCGTCCGCCGTCAGCGACGGATCGGCGATGACACCGACGATCGCGCGGACCGGGCCGTGGCAGCACCAGCACGTATCGTCGACGGCCGCCACGCGCAGACGCGCGGGCCGAGCGTCGGCTGCCGGCAGCGGGAGCGTCGCGGCGCGGGCGCGCCGGCGATCGGCGAGCGAGGTGACCGACGCGGGCGGCGCGGGGTTCATCGGGCTGTGGTCGTGGTCCTGGGACATGCGTGCACGGTCGTTGTATGCCGCTCATCGGCAGCTGGGACGCGCCCAGCGGCAATTGCGCACGTTGCGGCGCAAAAGCTCCACGCGATGTGGAGGTTCGTGCCGTCCGGCGCACGGATTCGCGCGCCGGTGTTGCGGCTCAGCCGTTCGGCGCCCGTCAGAGCCGGCGGCCGGCGTCGGCTTCCAGCACGGTGATCAGCGAGGCGAAGTCGTCGTCGCCATGGCCCGCCTGCACGGCGCGCCGAAGGATGTCGCGCGCCCGCTCGGCGGGCGGGAACGCGGCCCCGGACTGCTCCAGCGCGTCAAGGCAGAAGCCGACGTCCTTGAGCATGTGTCCGGTCTTGAACAGCGTCGTGAAGTCGTGATCGCGCATCGGCTGCGACTTCAGCGCCAGCATCGCACTGCCGCCCGAGCCGGCGCCCATCGCCGCGACGAACGCGTCGAGGTCGACCCCGGTGGCCTGTGCTGCCAGCAGCGCCTGACCTGCGGCGATCAGGTTCGCGGTCGCGAGGCTGTTGCCGATCACCTTCAGCATCTGGCCCTGGCCGACGTCGCCCGCGTGCACGATCAGGCGGCCCATCGCCTCGAGCAGCCCCAGCGCAGCCGCGTGATCATCGGCGTTCGCGCCGACCATGATCGTCAGCGTGCCGTCCTCCGCGCGTGGTGAGGAGCCGGTCACTGGGGCGTCGAGGAACCGCAGCCCGCGACCGCGCAGCTCGGCGGCGATGCGGCGGGCGTCGTCCGGCGCCGTCGTCGACATGTCGATGCAGAGCGTTCCCGGCGCGGCGCCGATCGCGGCGCCGTCCGGACCGAGCAGCAGCTCGCGTACCTGCGGGCCGTCGACGACCATCGTGATGACCGCGTCGGCGCCGGCGGCGGCCTCGCGCGGTGTCGGCGCGAGTGTGGCGCCGTGCTCGGCGGTCCACGCCCGCGCCGTCGCGGTCGTCCGGTTCCAGACGGTCAGCTCGTGCCCGGCGCGCGCCAGGTTCGCCGCCATCCGCGAACCCATGATTCCGAGGCCGAGGAAGGCGACGCGCATGGGGCGCAGACTACGGGCCCGGCGGGCCGGTGCCGCCGCGCGGTCAGGCAGCGATCGGCAGCGGGCGCTCGTGGGCGGTGACGACGTCGGCGAGTGCAGCGTCGTCGCTCACGTCCTCGGTCAGCGCCAGGTGCTGATGCGACGGGCAGTAGCCGTTGCCGTGCACGGGCGTGCGCTGGCAGGGCGTCCCGCGGCGGGTCGTCGCGCGGCACGACAGCGGGTTGCCGAACACGTCGCGCCCGTGCGAGGACAGGTCGTCGAGGACGCGCTCCGCGGCGGTGACGTAGTCGCGCACGACGGTCCAGACGCGCTCCTGCGCCTGCAGCGGGAAGTTGGGCCGGATGTCGCGGAACAGCGTTCGCGCGGGGTTGGCGAAGTAGTGACGATCGGTCGCGAGGCGCTGGACGGCGGCCTCGCAGGCGTTCAGGACCTGGGCGTGACCCTCACGCCCTGTCGTGATCGCGCAGCTGAGCTCGCGATAGATGGCTCTGCTCACTTGATACATCTCGTCGGATTCCTCCTGTGGCCGGCTGTGCGGTCCCTCGCAACCCCTGCACAGCTGATTCTCTGCCTCCCGTGTAAAGGCAGGAACACGCCAAAGATGAACTTCGTATTAAGGCCGTCCCCGGGCCTGATCGCGATTCGTCCGGACGTGCTCACGTCTCGACGCCCGAGCATCGAGATCGTCACGCGGCCTAGTCCCAGCGTTCGAACTGCGCGGCGTCGCCGCTGATGACCACGTGGCGGCCGTCGAGCGCCGGGTCCAGCTCCGGGAAGTCGGTGCGCACGTGGGCGCCGCGCGTCTCCTCGCGCGTCAGTGCGCAACGCGCGACGAGCCGCGCGAGCGGGTGCGGGTCGTCGAGCAGCCGGGTCAGCCCCTCGGGGGTGCGGACGATGCCGGCGTCGGCCCAGAGCGCGGCGCGCGTCGCGTCAGTCGGAACGACGATCGGGTCTGGCGCGGGAGCGTCCGGGAGTGCCCCGCTCGCCGGTTCATCGAGTGCCGCGCGCGCCGCGCGGGCGCCGAAGACGCAGCACTCGGTCAGCGAATTCGACGCCAGCCGGTTGGCGCCGTGCAGGCCGGTGCACGACGTCTCGCCGACGGCATAGAGGCCGGGCACGGACGACCAGCCGTGGACGTCACAGGCGACGCCGCCCATCACGTAGTGCACAGCGGGCGCGACCGGCACGAGCTCGCGCATCGGATCCAGGCCCGCGGTCCGCAGACCTTGGACGACGTTCTCGAACCGGGCCGGGTCGACCATCCGCATGTCCAGCGAGACCGACGGCACACCCGCGCGCAGCATCACGTCCCAGACCGCGCGCGAGACCTCGTCGCGCGGCGCCAGTTCGGCGACGAAGCGGGCGCCGTCGGGACCGAGCAGCGTTGCACCCTCGCCACGGATCGCCTCGGTGATGAGGAAGCCCTCGCGGCCGGCGATGCCGGTGACGGCCGTCGGGTGGAACTGCACGAGCTCGAGGTCCGCGACGCGGGCGCCGGCCGCGCGCGCGAGCATGATGCCGATGCCCAGTGAGCCGGGGGGATTGGTCGTGCGGCGCCAGAGCGCCGCGGCCCCGCCTGTCGCCAGCAGCGTGCCGCGTGCGCGGATCGCGCGGCCGTCCTCGCAGAGCACGCCGTGCACACGGCCTTCGGCCGTCCACAGGCCCGCGGCGCGGGCGTTCTCAAGCACGGTGATCCGGTCCTGATGGACGACGTCCGCGGCCAGCTGGCGCGCGAGGCGCCGGCCGGTGGCGCTGCCCCCGGCGTGCACGATGCGCCGGCGTGAATGCCCGCCCTCGAGGCCCAGCGCGAGGTTGCCGTGGCGGTCGGCGTCGAACCGCACGCGCAGGCGGCGCAGCTCGGCGATCGCCTCCGGAGCCTCGCGCGTCAGCACCTCGGCGGCGCTGGTGCGGACCAGCCCGCGGCCGGCGGCGATCGTGTCCTGGAGGTGCAACTCGGGCCCGTCGTCGACGGCGAGCGCGGCGGCCAGGCCGCCTTGGGCCCAGTAGCTCGCGGTCTGCGCGAGCTCCGTCGCGCTGATGACGATCACGCGGGCGCCCGCGGCCGCCGCGGTGAGCGCCGCGTACAGCCCGGCCACGCCGGCTCCGACGATCGCGACGTCGGCGTCCAGGACGTGCGTGGGCCCGCCGTCGCTCATCGGGGGTACCGTAGCCGCATGATGGCCGGGGTCATCTACCGACACGACGCCTCGCGCGGGCACGACACGGGCACCCATCCCGAGCGCATCGCCCGCATCGAGGCGATCGAGCACGAGCTGGCCGCCCGCGACTGGCTGGGCTACGCGGTCACCGACTCGCCGGCGGCGACCGCGGCGCAGCTGCATGCGGTCCATGGCGATGCGTACGTCGCCGGGCTGGAGGCGGCGTGCGCCGCCGGCGGCGGTGCGCTGGATGCCGACACCGTGATCTCCCGCGGGTCGTTCGCTGCGGCGAGCCACGCGGCCGGCGGCGCCTGCGCTCTGGTCGACGCGCTGCTGGGCGGCACGGCGGAGGTCGGCGCCTCACTGCACCGCCCGCCGGGCCACCACGCCGACGCCGATCGGGCGATGGGGTTCTGCCTGCTGAACTCCGTCGCGGTCGCGGCGCGGCACGCGATCGACGCCCACGGCCTGGAGCGCGTGGCGATCCTCGACTGGGACGTCCACCACGGCAACGGCACCAACGACATCTTCCATGCCGATCCGCGCGTGTTGTTCATCTCGATCCACGAGTCGCCGCTGTACCCGGGCACCGGGCCGGCGAGCGACTGCGGCTCGGGCGCGGGCGAGGGGTTCACCGTCAACCTGCCGGTCCCGGCCGGAACGGGCGACGCCGCGTACGTCTCGCTCGTCGAGCACGTCGCCGTTCCGCGGCTCCGCGAGCACAGGACGCAGCTGCTGCTCGTGTCAGCCGGCTTCGACGCCCACGCCGACGACCCGCTCGCCGGCTGCCAGGTCAGCGACGCCGGCTTCGCCGCGATGACGGCCGCCGTGCGGCGTCTGACCGACGAGCTGGGGATCGGCCTCGGGATCATGCTCGAGGGCGGCTACGACCTCGGCGCGCTCACGCGCGGGCTGATCGCGACACTCGAGGTCGCCGCGCAGCCGTCGGTCGGCGACGCCGACGTTGCGCTCGATCCGCTGGCCGCGCAGGCTGCGGCGCGGCTGAGCGACTGACCGCGCGGCTACGGCGCGGTTGCGCCGCCTGTACCGGTCGTGCCCTTGGACGCGGCGCCGGTCTTGCCGCTGGCACCGGTGTTCCCGCTGGTGCCCGTCGTGCCGGTCGGCGCAGGTGCCGGTACGGGAGCCGCAGCCGGCGTCGTCACCGTCTGCGTGCGCGTGATCGCCGGTGGGGGATCGTCGGAACTGAGGCCGACGAAGGCGGCGGTCAGCACGCCGAGCGCCAGCGCGGCGAGCACGGCGAGCGCTGCCACGGGCCAGCGCCAGCGGGGCGTCGGCGCGATCACGGTGCGTGCCGGATCGCCGCAGTTCAGACACCAGTCCTGACCGACGCTGAGCACCTCGCCGCAGCGGGGGCAGGGGACGGTCCCCGCCGGCAGCGGGACGAACACGACGGGGCCTGCCGGCGGCTGAACGCTCACGGTGCCGCCGGCGCCTCGGGCTCCGGCGGCGCGATCGGTGCGGGTGCAGCCGCAGCGGCGCGGGTCGGATCGAACAGCGCCGCCTGGCCGGGCCCGGCGATCGGTGCCGGCACCGGCGCCGTGGCGTCACCCATGCCCGCGAGGTTGCGCGGACCGGCGAACGCCAGGCCGCACTGCGGGCAGTAGCGGGCGTCGGTGCCATGCAGCGCGCCGCAGCGCTGACAGGCGGAGATCCCCGGCAGCGCGAGTTCGTTGACGGGCGTGGCAGCCCGCAGCGCCTGCTCGATCGCACGCAGTTCGCGGTCGACGGCGTCGACCGCGAGGACCTTCCCGTGGACGAGCCCGTCGTTCGGGCGCTGGAAGCGATGCTGATCGAAGACGAGGCCGCCGAGGTCGCGGTAGCCGAGTTCGCGCACTTCACGCAGGTAGCGCATCCGTCGCCGCAGCCGACCGCGCGCGCGCCAGCCGGGGCTCTGCGGGATCGCCGCGACCGGGTCGACCGGTTCGGGGGCGAGCGGTGGCTCAGCGTCGGGATCGGCGTCGACCGGAGCCATCACGACGATCGGCAGCTGCTGCGTCGCGTCGGCGGCAGGCGCCGCGTCGAGCGATCCCGCCGGCAGCACCATCGTGTCCACAGGTGTCGGTGCGTCGATCGCGCTGGCGTCGTCGTCGGGGGCCGCGGGCTGCGGCACGGTGCCGGCCGGGCGGCTGAAGATGCGGTCCTTGAGGCCCATGATGCGCGTCGGCGCCCCTCAGGACGCCGCGGCGGCCGAGTCTAACGGCTTGCCCGCGAGCTCTCGCCAGGCCTCCAGCACCCGCTCGGCCATTCTGGTGGCGCCGAACTCCGTGGCCCGTGCGCGCCCGTCGATCCGCGGATCGCGTGCCGCCAGATGCGGCTCCGCGGCCGCCGCCCAGGCCCGCAGGTCGTATGCGGCGCACAATGTTCCGGCGATGCCGTCGAGCGCCCGGGCGTGGATGCCGGTCGGTGTCGCGATGACGGGAACCTCGCAGGCCAGTGCTTCGAGCACGGCCAGGCCGAAGCCCTCGTGCTCGGACGGGACGACGACCGCGTTCGCCGCGTTGACGTGCCACGGCATGTCGGCCGGGTCGACCGCGCCGGCCGTCAGCAGCGTCGCGTGCGTCGCCGCGGCGAGCTGCCGGGCACGGTCGGCACGCTTGCCCGGGCGTGCCGGATCGGCGGCCAGCAGCAGGTAGCGCCCTGCCGGATCGAGGCCCAGTCGCGTGCGCGCCTCGGCGCGCGGGAGCGGCCGGAAGCGATCGGTGGCGACGCCGCAGGGCAGGACGGCGCGCCGCTGGCCGGGGCGGGGCGCCGGCAGCTCGCGCATCAGGTCCTCGCCGGCGGTGGCGACGAGGTCGGCGTGGCGCAGCGCGGCGCGCGTGATCCGGCCGGACAGCGGATGGCGCACGTCGGTGCCGTGCAGCGTGACGGCGCGGTGGCGGGCGCGGACCGCCAGCGCCGGCCACAGGGTCAGCCCGAAATGCGCGTGCACGATGTCGAAGCGCTGCCCTCGCCGGCGCGCGGCCAGCCGCGCGGCCGCCGCCGGATAGGAGCCGGTTCGGACGCCGGTCGCGAGCACCTCGACCTGGAGCTGCAGGTCGGGCGCATCGAGGCCGCGGAGCGCCTCGACCTGGTCGCGCACGAACGAGCCGAACGCCGGCCGCTGCGGCGAGGGCCACATGTTCGTGACGATGAGGACACGCATTCGGGGCTGATTGTCCACGCAGCGGGGGTGGATGTGTCACACGGGTCCGCGGAACATGGCCGCCAACCGCTGAACCGATGCCCGAGGAGGCACGCCACGATGATCACCACCACGCTCTGCCGCGCCCATGTCGCACTCACGCGCCCGCTGCGCTCACGCGCGTCGACGAGCGGCCAGGGGACCGTCGAGTATGTCGCGCTGATCCTGCTCGTCGCCGCTGTCCTGGCCGGTGTGGTCGCCGTCGGCCAGGGACTGAAGGGCGGCGGCATCGCCGAAGCCGTCGTGCACCAGCTCAAGCAGGCGATCAGCGGCGTCGGCGCGGGCAAGTAGCGGGCGGCGCCCGTATTCTCGCGCGGTGTCTCCGAGCGACCCGCGCGAGCGCCCGATCGCCGTCTTCGATTCCGGCGTCGGCGGGCTCACCGTCCTGCACGAGCTGCTGGTGCGGCTGCCGAGCGAGGACTTCGTCTATCTCGGGGACACCGCGCGCTTCCCGTACGGCGAGCGCACGGCAGGCGAGCTGGAGACGTTTTCGCTGCAGATCGCGGAGGTGCTCCACGCTCGCGGCGCCAAGCTGCTGGTCGTGGCCTGCAACTCGGCCACGGCGGCGGCGCTGCCGGCGCTGCAGGCGCAGATGCGCCAGACGACGCTGGGGATCGAGGTGCTCGGCGTCGTGCGGCCTGAGGCCGCCGCCGCCGTCGCAGCGACGCGCAGCGGCCGCATCGGCCTGCTGGCGACGCCCGCGACGGTGGCGAGCGGTGCCTACGACCGCGCGCTGGCGGCGGTCGATCCGCACGTCGAGCTCGTCTCCGTGGCCTGCCCGGACCTGGCGCCGATCATCCAGGCCGGCTTCCCGTTCGACGAGCGGCTCGTCGCCCTCGTGCGCGCGTACGTCGCGCCGCTGCGCGAGGCCGCCGTCGACACGGTCGTCCTCGGCTGCACGCACTATCCGCTCGTGCGGCCGATGCTCCAGCGGATGCTCGGGCCGGACGTCGGCATCATCACGTCCGGTGAGGCGCTGGCGCGGCAGGTGGAGCGCGCGCTGGCCGCCCGCGGGATGCGCACGCCGCGCACCGGCGAGGGCGACTATCGCTTCCTGTCGACCGGCGACCCCGACCGGTTCCGCGAGCTCGGCACCCGCTTTCTGCAGCTCCCGCTCGGCGTCGTCGAGCAGGTCACCGTCCCCGAGGAGATCCCCAGATGAGCGATCGACGACCCGCAGGCCGTGCCCCCGACGAGCTGCGACCGGTGAGCATCGAGCCGGGCTTCGTGCGGACCGCGACCGGCTCGGCGCTGATCGCCTGCGGCGGCACGCGGGTCATCTGCACGGCCTCGATCGAGGACGGCGTGCCGCGCTGGCGCAAAGGCAGCGGCCTGGGCTGGCTGACGGCCGAGTACGGGATGCTCCCGGCGTCGACCGGGGAGCGCAAGGCGCGCGACATCACGCGCGGGCGACTCGACGGCCGGACGGTCGAGATCCAGCGGCTGATCGGCCGCTCGCTGCGCGGCGTGGTCGATCTCGCGGCGCTCGGCGAGCGGACGGTCAACATCGACTGCGACGTGCTCGAAGCCGACGGCGGCACGCGCTGCGCGTCGATCACCGGCGCCTACGTCGCCTTCGCGCTCGGGGCCGCCCGCCTGGTCCGCGAGGGCCGCGTGGCGCAGAGCCCGGTCGCCGGTTCGGTCGCGGCCGTCTCCTGCGGGATGGTCGACGGGGTCGCGCTGCTCGACCTCGACTACCCCGAGGACTCGTCGGCCGAGGTCGACGCCAACGTCGTGATGACGGGCGACGGAGGCCTGATCGAGGTGCAGGCGACGGCCGAGCGCACACCGCTGCAGCGCGCCCACCTGGACGACCTGCTGGCGCTCGCGGCCCTCGGCATCGACCGGCTGCGCGAGGCTCAGGAGACCGCGATCGCCGCCGGCGCGCAGGACGCCGCGTGAGGCTCGTCCTCGCCACGCGCAATCCGCACAAGCTGCGCGAGTTCGCGGCCCTGCTGGCGCCGGACGGCGTCGATCCGCTGCCGGACGACGTCGAGTTGCCGCCTGAGGACGGCGACACGTTCGCCGCCAACGCGCTCGGCAAGGCGCGCGCCGCCGCGGCCGCGACCGGGCGGGCGGCGATCGCCGACGACTCGGGCATCGAGGCCGCGGCGCTCGGCGGTGCACCCGGGGTGCGGTCGGCGCGTTTCGCCGGCGAGCACGCGACGGACGCCGAGAACCTGCAACTGCTGCTGGACCGGGCACCCGACGGCAGCGCGCTGACGTATGTCTGCGCGCTCGCCTGGGTCGATCCCGTCGCCGGCATCGAGCACCTCGTCGAGGGGCGCTGCACGGGGACGCTGACGACGCATGTTCGCGGGTCGGGCGGCTTCGGCTACGACCCCGCGTTCGTCCCCGACGACGACGACGCCGGCCGGACGATGGCCGAACTGACAGCCGACGAGAAGGACGCGATCAGCCATCGCGGCCGCGCGCTGCGGGAGCTGAAGGCGTGGCTGGCGAGCCGCTGAACACGGCCGTCGAGCGTCCGCGCTCGCGCGTCGCGGCGCTGTCGATCGCCTCCAACACGACGCTGATCGTGTTGAAGATCGGGGCGGCGCTGGTGACCGGGTCGGTCGCGCTGCTGACCGAGGCGCTGCACTCGCTGATCGACCTTGTCGCCTCGGCGGTCGCGTTCCTCAGCGTGCGCAAGGCCGAGGAACCCGCCGACGCCGACCACCCGTACGGCCACGACAAGCTCGAGGACCTGGCGGCCGTGATCGAAGGCGTGCTGATCCTCGTCGGCTCGATCGTCATCGCCTACACCGCGGCCAGCCACCTCTCGTCGGGCGCGACGGTCGACCACGTCCCCGTCGCGATCGCCGTGCTCGTCGTGTCGATCGTCGTCAACCTGCTGGTCACGCGCCGGCTGCGCAGCGCCGCGGACGCCACCGGATCACCGGCGCTGGCGGCCGACGCCTCGCATCTGACGGCGGATGCGCTGACATCGACCGGCGTCCTCGTCGGCCTCGTGCTGGTCTGGATCACCGGCGCCTCGTGGCTGGACCCGGTCGTCGCGCTGATCGTCGGCATGGTGATCCTCGTCGAAGGGCTGCGGATCGTGCGTCGCGGATCGCGGTCGCTGATCGACGAGGCGCTCCCGGAGGCCGAGCTCGAGCTCGTGCGCGAAGCGATCACCGGCCATGGCCCGCCGGTCGCGGGCTTTCACGCGCTGCGCGCGCGTCGCGCCGGAGCGACGCGGCACGTCGACGTGCATGTGCAGTTCTCCGGCGGTACGTCGCTCGAGGATGCGCACGTCGCGACGGGGATCATCAAGCGCCGGATCGCGGCCGCGCTCGGCGGCCAGGTTCACGTCCTGATCCACGCCGAGCCGGACGAGCCGGGCCGTCGCCCTGCCGCGAGCGGCTAACGGATGTTGACCGCGGCGGCCAGGCCGACGACGCCTGACAGCGCGCCGTAGCCCTGGTAGCCGCTGACGAACAGCAGCGCGCAGCCGATCAGGCAGATGCCCACGGTCACCGACCAGGCGATGCGCTCGAGCGACATGCGCAGATCGTGGCAGGACCGGGGGACGGCCGTCGGCCGCGCGGCATACGCTCGTCGCCATGAGTTCCACCACGCTCGGCGCATCCGGAACGTTCGCCACGCGGTTGACGGCGTCCGTCGCGGCGCGCTCGTCGCAGATCGTGCTCGGTCTGGACCCCGACCCGGCGCGCCTCTGGCCGTCGGGTGAGGCCGCCGGAGCCGCGGCGACCGGCTCGGCCGCCGAGCGGGCCGGAGCAGCGGTGGCCGCCCACTGCCGCGCGGTGATCGATGCGGCAGGCCCGGCCTGCGTCGCGATCAAGCCGCAGCTGGCGTGCTTCGAGCGTCTTGGCGCAGCGGGCTGGGCGGCGCTCGCGGCGACCGTCGAGCATGCCCATGAGCAGGGCCTGCTGGTGCTGGCCGACGGCAAGCGCGGCGACATCGACGTCTCCGCGGGCGCCTACGCGCAGGCGCTGCTGGGCAGCACGCCGACGCCGTTCGGGACGGTCGCGGGACTCGGCGCCGACGCGATCACCGTCAACCCGTACATGGGCCGCGACACGCTCGCCGTCATGACCGATGCGGCGGCGCTCGCCGGCGCCGGCGTGTTCGTGCTCGTTCGCACGTCCAACCCCGGCGCTGCCGACGTCGAGGACCTCGAACTGGCCGGCGGTGAGCCCGTCTGGGTGCGGGTCGCGCAGCTCGTGGCCGGCCTGGCGGGCGCCGGCGAGGGTCTGTCGGACGTCGGTGCCGTCGTCGGCGCGACACGGCCCGAGCACATCGCCCGCCTGCGCGACCTGCTGCCGCGGTCGATCTTCCTGCTGCCCGGCGTCGGAGCACAGGGTGGCCGGGTCGGGGATCTCGCGCCGGCGTTTGCCCCTGGCCGCGCCGGTGGCCTCGTCACGGCGTCGCGATCGATCGTCCGTGCACACGAGGCGGCGGCCGGCGACCCGGCCGCCGCGGCACGCGCCGAGGCCGAGCGCCTGCGCGCGAGCGCCTGGTCGCTGGCGTAGTCCGCGCCGAAACGCGCCGCGGGCGACCGGAGCCGCGCGTATCCTGGCCCGCGTGCCTCGCCGCCCGCCATCCCGCTGGCTCGCGCCGTTCGCGATCGCGGCCGTCGCGGCCGCGGGCTACGGCGTCGTCAGCGCGAACCGCGGCTCCTCGGGCGGCGGCGGTCCCACCACGAGCAGCACCGGAGGGTCGAAGACGACGAAGCGTTCGACACGCTCCACGACGTCCCGCGCCAGCACCGGGGCGACCGGCCCGCGGACCTACGTCGTGCGCTCAGGCGACACGTTGTCGTCGATCTCGCTCGACACCCGGGTGCCGCTCAGCCGGCTCAACCAGCTCAACCCGCGCCTCGACGCGCAGACGCTGCAGCCGGGCCAGCGCCTGACCCTGCGGCCGTGAGACGGTCGCTGCTCGCCGGCGCGACGGCGCTGCTGCTGGCGGGCGTCGGCGTGCCCGCGGCGCCCGCCGCGACGTCGCCTGCCCGTCCGGTGCTGGCGGCTCCGGCGGCGATCGTGCTCGACCAGCAGTCCGGCGACGTCGTCTTCTCCAAGGCGCCGGACCGTCGCCGCAGGATGGCCTCTACGACGAAGCTCATGACCGTCCTGCTGACGCTCGAGCGCGCACCGCTGTCGGCGCGGCCACGGGCGATCCGGTACGTCGCGCAGCCCGCCGAGTCGGTCCTCGGGCTGCGCGCCGGCGAGCGGATGACCGTCGCCGACCTGCTCCGCGCCGTCCTGCTGGCGAGCGCCAACGACGCCGCCGCGACGCTCGCGCACTCCGTCGGCCGGACCCCGGCGCGGTTCGTGACGCTGATGAACCGGCGTGCTCGGCAGCTCGGGCTCAAGCACACGCACTACGCCAACCCGATCGGCCTCGACGCCGCCGGCAACTACTCGACCCCGCGCGACCTGGCGACGCTGGCCGTCGTGGTGCGGCGCAGCGCGTTTGCTCGCGCCGTGATGAACCGCGCCGGAGCCGTGCTCACCAGCGGCGATCACACACGGCGGATCGCCAATCGCAACACGCTGGTGCGCGACGTTCCGTGGATGTCCGGCGTCAAGACGGGCCACACGCAGCAGGCGGGGTACGTCCTCGTCGGATCGGGTGCGCGCCGCGGCGTCGAGCTCGTCAGCGTCGTGATGGGGGACCCCAGCGAGGCGGCGCGCAACATCGACACGCTGACGGCGCTCAACTTCGGCTTCTCGCGCTACCACCGCGTCACCGCGGCACGGGCCGGGAACGTTGCCGCTCAGGTGCCCGTGCGCGACCAGGACGTGACGGTCGGCGTCGTCCCGTCGCGAACACTGCGCATCGTCGCGCGGCCCGACCAGCGCGTGACGGCGGCGATTCGCGGGCTGCCGTCGTCAGTCGAAGGCCCACTGCGGCGCGGCGAGACGGTCGCGACGCTCGTCGTTCGCCGCGCGGGCCGCCTCGTCGGCAGCGTGCCGCTCGTCAGCGCGACCGCGATCGGCGGAGCGTCGTTCTGGCAGCGCAACCCGTGGATCGTCACCGTGCTCGAGGCGCTGGTCCTGATGGCCATCATCGGCGGGCTGGTCGGTAGCCTGACCCGTGCCAATCGGCGCCGGACGCGCCGCCGCAGTGCCGGGAGCCCCACCGCATGATCATCACCGTCACCCTCAACGCTGCGATCGACAAATCTCTGTCGGTCCCGAGCTTCCAGCTCGCCCGCCGTCACCGCACCGTCGAGCAGCGCACGATGCCGGGCGGCAAGGGCGTCAACGTCGCGCGTACGCTGAAGACGCTCGGCCAGCCGGTGATCGCCACGGGCTTCGCGGGCGGCCCGACCGGCACACGGATCGTCGAGGCGCTGACGCAGGAGTCGATCCTCAACGACTTCGTGCGGATCCGTGAGGAATCGCGGACCAACATGGCCGTGCACGATCCGACGAGCGGCACGCAGACCGAGATCAATGAGCGCGGGCCCGAGGTCGGCGAGGCCGAGGTCGAGATCTTCCGCGACAAGCTGCTGTACCTGGCGCGCGGCGCCGACATCGTCGTGTTTGCCGGCTCGCTGCCGCGCGGCGTCGCGCCGTCGATCTACGCCGAGCTGATCCGCGAGTTGCGGGCGATGAACGTGACGACGATCGTCGATGCCGAGGGCGAGCCGATGCGCCTGGCCGTTCGTGCCGAACCGTCGGTGATCTCGCCCAACGTGCTCGAAGCCGAGGAGCTCGTCGGGCACGAGTTCCACGAGGAGCAGGACCGGATCGTCGCGATCGGCGAACTCTGCGACCTCGGCGCACGCGAGGCGATCGTGACGCTGCCGGATGGCTGCGTCGGGAACGTCCGCGGCGAAGCTGGTCCCGAGCTGCATCGCGTCTGGATCGCACCGCGGGAGGCGGTCGCCACCGTCGGCGCCGGCGACGCATTCCTGGCCGGCTATGTGGCGGCCCGCTACACCGGCCAGTCGGGTCCCGAATGCCTGCGCTACGGCGTCGCCTGCGGAGCCGAATCGACGCAGCGACTGGGGGCAGGATTGATCG
>JBBRFO010000024.1:0-30246 GCA_038224135.1 Solirubrobacterales bacterium | reverse complement strand
AACTCGCCGAACGACGTCGTCGTCGCACCCGACGGCGCCGTGTGGTTCACCGATCCGAGTTACGGCCACCTCCAGGGCTTCCGGCCTGCACCCGCGTTGGGGGATCACGTCTACCGGCACGACCCGGACACCGGGCGCACCGAGGTCGTCAGCGACGCGTTCGACAAGCCGAATGGCATCGCCTTCGCCCCCGGTGCGAACACGCTCTACGTGACCGACTCGGGCGCCAACCACGAGGCGGGAAGCTATGACCCGGCTCGGCCCCACCGCGTGGTTGCCTTCGACGTCCACGGCGGCCGACTCGCCGCGCCGCGTCTGCTCGCCGTGACTGTGCCGGGGTTCCCCGACGGGGTCAAGACCGACCGCGCCGGGCGCGTCTACGTGTCCGCCTTCTCCGGGGTGCAGGTGTTCGCCGCCGACGGCTGCCTGCTCGGCGAGATCGAGCTGCCCGGCGCCGTGAACTTCGCCTGGGGCGGCCCACACCGGGGCGTCCTCTACATCACCACCGACACGGCGGTTTGGGCCGCCGTGCTCGCAACCCAGGGAGCCTGAAACACATGCAGCCGATC
The DNA here is from genome assembly GCA_038224135.1 of Solirubrobacterales bacterium. Taxonomy (GTDB): domain Bacteria; phylum Actinomycetota; class Thermoleophilia; order Solirubrobacterales; family Solirubrobacteraceae; genus F1-60-MAGs163. The sequence goes on along the minus strand of JBBRFO010000024.1, from coordinate 29,677 downwards.
CGCACCCGCCGCGTCATCGACGACGCCGGCGCCGACGCCGTGCTCACCGCCGGGCTGGCCTATGCCGCCGAGCGCGGCCACCGCGTGTACGTCACCGTCGTCGACCCATTCGGCGAGGTGATCACCGTCCGGCGCACCCCGGGGGCCCAGATTGCGTCCGCCCGCGTGGCCGAGGACAAGGCGCGCACCGCTGCGATCTTCGTCCGCCCGAGCCGCGAGCTCGAGGAACAGGTCGCCGCTGGGCGCCTCGGGGCGCTCGCCCTGCGCGGTGGGCGCGCGCTGATCGGCGGCATCCCGCTCATGGTCGACGGCGAGGTCGTCGGCGCCGTGGGCACGAGCGGCGAGACGACCGACGAGGACGAGGCGATCTCGATCGCCGCGGCCGCAGCTCAGCTGTCCACCGTCGAGGTCCCGGCGCTGACCCGGGCCGGTGCGCGCCTGGTCGCCGACGCCGTCAGCGCCGAGGCCGAGCGGCGCGGCGTCGCCCCCGTGGTCGCGGTGGTCGATGCGGGCGGCGAGCTGATCGCTCTGGACCGCCCGGACGACGCCCAGGTCGCAAGCGTCGGGGTGGCCACCGACAAGGCACGCACGGCGGCGATCTACCGCCGGCCGAGCAAGGACTTCGAGGACCAGGCGGCGGGCGGACGACCGTCCGCGCTGCACCTCGCGCGCGCGGTCCCGTTGCAGGGCGGGATCCCGATCTTCCACGACGGCGAGGTGGCCGGCGCGGTCGGCGTCAGTGGCGCTTCGTCGGCCGACGAGGACCAGGCTCTCGCGGTGCTCGGTGCCCAGGCCGTGACGAGAGCGTCCGATACCGGGCTGGCGTCGTGAGCGCCGCCAGCACCACTCCCGCCGCGCGGATTCCCGGTCCGCCGGAGCTGCTGCCCGGATGCCCCGATGCGGTCATCGACCTCCAGACCGAGGCGGGCGCGATGCTCGCCGGCACGAGCTGGCGCTATGCCGACGCGCGGGTGCACGAGATCGACTTCGTCGAGGTCGGCTCGGCAGCCGACCCGCTCGGACCGGGCGACGTCCCCAACCGCACCTACGACGTCACGCCGCACGCCGAGCCGGCCGACTTCGACGACTCCGGCTGGGAGCAGATCGCCCCGAGCGAGACGCGCCATCGGCGGGCCGCGGGCCGGGTGTGCTTCTGCTGGTACCGGCTGTCGGTGACCATTCCCGAGCGGATCGGCGAGCTGGACCCGACCGGCGCGACGGTTGTGTTCGAGACGGTCATCGACGACTACGCCGAGGTCTGGGTGAACGGTGAGCTGCCGCACGTCCTGGGCGACATCGGCGGCCCCGTCGTCGGCGGGTTCAACGCGCCGAACCGGGTCGTGCTCACGCAGGACGCCCGCGCCGGGCAGTCGTTCGTGATCGCGGTGTTGGGCATCAACGGGCCGATCTCCGCCTCGCCGGAGAACTACATCTGGCTGCGCACGGCCACGCTCGACGTCTACGCGCGCGAGCGCGCGGGCGTCGGGCAGCGCGCGGAACTCGAGGTCCAGCGCGCCGACGCCGGGCTCGACGACATCCTCCCCGCCGACGCGGTCCTCGAACGGGTCGCGGGCGGCTTCGAGTTCACCGAGGGGCCCGTGTGGAGCCCCGAGGGCGCGCTCCTGTTCTCCTCCCCGAACACAAACGCGATCTACCGCTGGAACCCCCTTGGTGCGGTCACCGTGTTCCGGTCCAAGAGCGGGTACACGGGCACCGACATCGGTCGGTACCACCAGCCGGGATCGAACGGGCTGACGTTCGACCCCGAGGGTCGGCTCACGCTGTGCCAGCACGGCAACCGCCGCATCGTCCGGGTCAATCCGCACGGCGATGAGACGGTGCTCGCCGACGCCTACGAGGGCCGGCGGCTGAACTCGCCCAACGATCTCGTGTATCGATCCGACGGGACGCTGTTCTTCACAGACCCGCCGTTCGGGCTGCCCGAGGCGTTCGACGACACGGCCAAGGAGCTGCCGTTCTCGGGTGTGTTCTCCGCTCGTGACGGGGCGGTCACCCTGCTCACCAAGGAGCTGCAGGGTCCGAACGGGCTCGCGTTCTCCCCCGACGAGCGGTATCTGTACGTCGGCAACTGGGATCCTCAGCACAAGGTCGTGATGCGCTACGAGGTCGATGCGGTCGGCAGGCTCTCCGGTGCCGAGGTCTTCTACGACATGACAGACGCGGGCGGCGAGGACGCCCTCGATGGCCTGAAGGTCGACCGGGCGGGGAACGTCTATGCCTGCGGCCCAGGCGGCATCTGGATCCTCTCGCCTGACGGCGGCCACCTCGGCACGCTCACCTTGCCCGAGGCCCCGCACAACCTTGCCTGGGGCGGCGACGACGCGCGCACGCTCTACGTGACCGCGCTGACCAGCGTCTACCGGCTGAGGCTCAACGTCCCGGGCATCCGCCCGGAGTAAGGAGACAGAACATGAGCAAGGGACTCGAGTCGGGCAGCACGCTGCCCGACTTCCGACTCAACGACGACGGCGGCGCGCCGCACCGCCTCTCAGAGATCCAGGGCGAGAATTGCCTCGTCCTGCTGCTGGGCCGCGGCGAGCATTGTCCGAGGGAGCGTCAGCACCAGAAGGAGATGGTGCGCTTCCACGAGTGGTGCCCGGTCGCCTTCACGGAGATGGTGACGGTCCTCCCCGGCGTTCCGCATGACACGCTCAAGATGCGGATCGCGACGGGCGCGCACTGGCCGTTTCTCGTCGACGAGGATCTCGAGGTCCAGCGAGCGCTCGAGATCGACGAGTACACCGACACGCACCACGCCGCGACCGTCCCGCACACGGTGATCCTCTCGCCCGGCCTGCGGATCGAGAAGGTCTATGTCGGCTACTGGTTCTGGGGCCGTCCCTCGATCTACGACCTGTGGAGCGACCTGCGCGAGATCCACCAGCGCATCAAGGACGACTACGACCCGACCACGGCGCAGGCACGCGCCGCGTTCCGCTCCGGCGGCTGAGCGACGCGGGCCTGCGTCGCGCACGTGCTGCGGCGCAGGCCCGCGGAGCGACTACGTCGCGCCGTTGCTGCGGCCGCGCCGGATCGCCTCGTACGCGAGCCCCGTCGCCGCGGCGTAGACCGCGTGGTGGAAGGCGTCGATCGCGACTTCCCTGACGCCCCAGAAGACGGATGGCGGCGCGACATCGAGCGCTGGGAGCATGACCTGGGCGTTGCCCCAGACGGCGGCGCCGTGCACGGCGGTGGCGGCCGCGGGCGACAGGCGGGTCGCGCCCAGCGCACTGCGCACCACGCCCCAGCTCGTGCCGAAAGCCCAATGGGTCAGATCGCCCCATCGAGCGCGAGCGCGGTCGTCTTCCCAAGCGGCGATCCCGAGCAGTTTCTCGGTCGCGCGCGCCGGCGCGGTGCTCGGCGGCCGGTTGCGAGCGCGCGCCTCTAGTGTGCTCGAGACCGTCATCGCCGCTGTGCCCATGACACCGGCGATGAGGCCCTCGCCGAGTGTGTGGGCCAGGCGGTTCACGGGGTTCATGACGTCACCTCCGGCGACATCGTCTGCGGTTGCGCGCTCACGCCCGAGGCTCCAAGCCGCTCGAGCAGGTGGTCTCCGACCCGGAGCGCGTTCGCCATCGCCGTCAGGGCCGGGTTCACGGCGCTGCTCGACGGGAAGAAGCTCGTGTCGACGACGTAGAGGTTGTCGACGTCGTGGGCCCGGCAGTTCACGTCGAGCGCCGAGGTCTCGCGATCGTCGCCAAAGCGCACCGTGCCGCACTGATGAGCGATCCCCTCGATCGGGATCTGCTGATCGAGCACGGACCACCGGGGGATCAGCCGATCAGCACAGCCGAGCTCGCCGAGCATGCCCTTGAGCTTGGCGAGCAGCCGGCGGTGAGCCTCGGTGTTCAAATAGGTCTTGCTCAGGTTGATCCGCCCCTGCCTGTCGACCGTGACCCGGTTGTCCGGGTGCGGGAGGTCCTCGGTCGTGAGCCAGAAGTCGATCGCGTGCTTGGCCATGTAGTCGAGGGCCAGGCCCGGCGCGAACCACGGCGCCCCGCTGCGCAGGATGTCCGCGTCGCTCTTGCCGAGCATCTGGATGTGCCCGAGCGGCAGTTCGGAATCGTCCGCGCCCCAGTAGAAGTCGTTCACGCCGAGCGTCTTCTGGAAGCGGGTCGGGTTCGGCGTGCCGGACACCGCCACGACTGCGGAGTTCAGGTGGGCCATGTAGTTGCGACCGACCGTGTCCGAGGAGTTGGCCAGGCCACGCGGATGGGCGGCCGAGGCCGAGCGTAGCAACAGCGCGGCCGAGTTGGCGGCGCCGCAGGAGACGACGACGACATCGGCAGAGTACGTCTCGGTGCGACCGTGCCCGCGGTCCACGACGACGCCCGTGACGGTGGTGCCGCTCATGTCGGTCTCGAGGCGCTCGACGCGGGCATGAGTCTCGAGCGTGACGTTCGGGTGGCGTAGCGCCGGGCGCACGCAGCGCACGTGCGCGTCGGCCTTGCCGTCGGTCAGGCACGGGAATCCGTCGAAGCGGTCGCAGCGCACGCAGCGGCCCTTCTCGGAGTCCTGCTCGTCGAGGTCCACGCCGACGGGTAGATGGAAGGGGCGCATCCCCAGCGCGGCGAAGTCGTCGGCGAGCTGCTGGATGCGCGGCTCGTGGGAGACGGCCGGGTAGGGGAACGGCCCGGAGGCCGGTGCCTCAGTCGGGTCCTCGCCCCGCTCACCGTGCACGAGGTAGAGATGCTCAGCCTCGGCGTAGTAGGGCTCGAGGTCGGCGTAGGAGATCGGCCAGGCCGGCGAGATGCCCCCGTAGTGGCGCACCTCGCCGAAGTCTCGCTCGCGCAGGCGGAACAGGATGGCTCCGTAGAACTTTGTGTTGCCGCCCACGTAGTACTGCGTGTGTGGGCGGAACGCCTGGCCGTGCTTGTCGATCCACTCCTCCGTGGTGACGTAACGGCTCTTGCCGAACACCTCGCGCGAGCTCCAGTTCTCCGGCTCGCGCTTCAGGTAGCCCCCGCGCTCGAGCACGAGCACCCGCTTGCCACTCGGGGCCAGGCGGTGGGCGAGCGTGCCGCCCCCGGCCCCGGTCCCGATGATGATGACGTCGTAGTGCTCGGACATGCAGCGCTCCAGTTCAGACGAGGGCGATCGGAGAGGTCCACGCGCCGGTGGCGCCCCGGAGCCGCGGATGGGTGAGGACGAGTGCGAAGCGCTCGACGCCGTCGGCGGCGAGCGAGCTGAGGTCGAGGTTCTCGACGATGAAGACGCCGTGCCGGACGTTGAGACGCTGGGGCACCTCGAAGGGGCGGTCGGGATCCTCGGGGGGCACTGGTCCGTAGCTCCACGTATCGCAGCCGGTCAGCGCGACCTTGCGCGCGGCCAGCCACTCGGCGAGCTCGACGCCCGGTCCGGGCTCGCCGGACACGTAGGTCTCTGGATCCTCCCAGTGGCGGCCCCAGCCGGTGTGGAAGAGCACAGCGTCGCCCGGCTCGGGCTCGAGGCCCGCGACGGCGTCGAGGCCGATCACGTCGCCCGGTCCGAGGCCGGGCACGTCGACGAGCCAGCCGCAGGTCACGATCTGGGGCACGGTTTCGACGCCGAGGTGCCGCACTCCGCCGTTGCCGGCCAAGTCGCTCACCGAGTAGCCGCCGTAGGAGCACTCGCCCTCTTGAAGATGGGAGAGCGCGTCGATATGCGTGCCGACCTGCTGCGTGCCGGTGACGATCTCGCTGATCCAGTTGACGCGATTCTTGCCAAGGCCGGTTCCGTTGGCGTGGTGCGCCGTGGTCACCAGCGTCTGGCGGAAGTAGCGGCCGGGGAACACCGGCACGTTCTCGTCGAGCACGCGGCCGAGGTCGTAGAGCCGCCCCTCGCGCACGAGGCGGAGCGCGGCGAGGCGCCGAGCCTCGTCCACGTGGCGGAGCATCCCGCGCTCGTCGACTACTCGGAGGACCACGGCTCGCGGAAGTCGGCGAAGAGGGTCAGGCCACCGTCGACGAAGATCGTCTGCCCGGTGACGTACGCGCCGTCGTCGGAGGCCAGGAAGCACGCGACCCCGCCCATCTCGTCAGCGGTGCCCGCCCGCCCGAGGGGGATGTGCGAGGTGACCTGCGCGGCCTTCTCGGGGTCATCGACCCAGGCGCGGTTGATCGGGGTGATCGTCGCGCCAGGCCCGATGCCGTTCACGCGGATGTTCTCGCCCGCGTACTCGAGTGCGAGCGTGCGCGTCAGATTCATCATCCCGCCCTTGGAGACCGAGTAGCCGAGGTAGTCCGGCTTGGGGATCAGTTGGTGGACGCTCGAGACGTTCACGATCGAGCCGCCTTCGCCCTGGGTACGGAACGCCTTGATGGCCTCCCGCGCGCACAGGAACGCGCCGCGAAGGTTGACGGCGAGCACCTTGTCGAAGTCGGCCGACGACAACTCGTGCGAGGGCCGCGAGATCTGGATGCCCGCGTTGTTGACCAGCACGTCGAGCGACCCGAGCCGCTCGACGGTTTCAGCGACCATGCGCACCACATCGTCCTCGTCCGAGACGTCGGCGCCGACGAGCACGTCGCGTACGCCGTGCTGTTGAACGCGCAGGGTGCAGGCTTGCACCTGCTGCTCGGTCTCCGACGCCTCGTCCGCCGTCTTGCGGTAGTTGATGGCGACGTTGGCGCCGTGTTCGGCGAAGCGGACGGCGATTGCCTGACCGATGCCGGACGTCCCGCCCGTGACAAGGACGTTCTTCCCCTCCAGTCCCGGAAAGCCGGCGCGCTTGGGGGTGGTCTGCGTAGCGGAGCTCATGCCCGATGGTCTTCGCCCGCCGCCGCGCGTTACGTCAGTCACCTGTCGGTGGGCGTGCCGCGCAGATTCCGAACTCGCCGCAGATGGCGGCTACCGGCCCGCGTCTGCGTCGCGCACCGTCGACGCTACGCCGCCGCCCGGCGCGCGAAACACCAGGAACAGCATCGCGACGAGCAGCGCCGGTGCGAGCGTCAGGCTGGGGACGACCTCGCCGTGACCGATGCCGGCCACCAGGAAAGCGACGGTCATGTTGGCGGCGAGCACGGCCGCCGCCGGCCGGACGAGCCGCCCGGCGAGCAGCAGTGCCCCGCCGGCAATCTCGACGATCCCGATCACCACGACGGTGAGTCCTGCCAGCGGCAGGCCGTAGCCGGCGAACGAATCAGCCTCGGCGGCATGGTTCACGAACTTGCCGGCGCCGAAGACGACGAAGATCACGCCCGCGACGATGCGGATGGCGAGCGCGAGCCGGTGCACAGTCGATGCGGACATGCTGAGACCGTAGGCGGGCGGAGCCGTCGTGTCGATGACGAATCGATGACAAAGCCCGCCGGAGACGCTCTCGCCAGTCGGGTGTGGCGTGCAGAGCTGGCCCGAGTGGAGCCGAGCAGCCCCTGCAGCGGGCCGGGGAGCACCTGCCCGAGCCGGCTCTTGGCCTCGTCGATCGCCCCCTGCAGGAGCGCGTCGCGGAGCGTCGACTCGAGCGACGCGCGGTCACCGAGGTTGTCGAGGACGGTGTTCACGTCGAGCCTGTCGAGCGATGAGCGCAACAGGTCAGCCGTCGACGGGAGCGTGTCGGCCAGGCCGGAGGGGATCAGGTCGACGAGTCCCTTGGAGAGGCCGAGCTGGTCGGCGACCAGCGCCAGGAGCGCCTTCTGACTGGGGAGCCGGCCGGCCCGGTCAAGCCGGCCCACGCCGGTGCGCAGGCCGTCCTTGATCGTCTGTGACAGGCCGCTCTCGTCGGTGCCGGCCTTGTGAGCGAGGTCTGCGCGGTCCTGCTTGGATGGCAGGGCGAGCAGCAGCCGTTCGCGCGAGACACCCAGGTTGCACGCGGCCTCGTCGACGCCGGTGAGGACGACTGCCTCGCCCAGGCTCTCGAGGTCATTGCTGACCGTCCCGCCGCGGTCGCGGCAGGGGTCGGCGGCGCGCTGGGGCACGAAGCTTGAGCCGCCGCTGGCGAGCTGGACGCCGAGCAGCCCCGCGCTGAGGATGACTGCGGCGGCGATCAGTCCGAGTCCGCGGGAGCTCACAGCGGGGTCTCCGTCTCACGCAGGAACAGAGCGGGGAGGATCGCGGCGAGCGCGAGTCCGGCGGCGGCAAGGAACGCGGCGCGGAACGCGCGCGTCGCCGCTCGCTCGAGCTGGTCGTCGAGCCGGACCGCGAGCGCCTGCGCCTGCGCGTGTTGCTGCGGTGGCAGCTGCGCGCGCTTGAATGTGACGGCGAGATCCGGGACGCGCCCGCTCTCCGCCTGGAGCTGTGCGCCGAGGCCCGCGGCGAGCTTGAGTTTGCTGGTGGCCGGCAGGCTTGAGTCCAGAACCTGCGCAGCGATCGCCTCCCGCGCCGGCCGCTGCGCGGCATGCAGGTCGGAGGTGAAGATCGGCGTGAGGATCAGCAGACCGACCACGATTCCGCCGTGACGGGCGGCGATCGTCCAGCCGCCGTGGAGCGCCCGCGGCACGCGGTCCCGCAGCGCGGAGTGGATCAGCGAGTCGACGGTCAGTCCGAGGCCGAGACCGACGAGGACCTGTGCCGGGATCGTCCAGACCGGGCTCGCGTCGGGCAGCAGACCCAGGCAGGCGAGCCCGCCGCCGAGCAGGATCGAACCCGCGATCGCCTCGGCGCGGACGCCGGCGTTCAGCCTGCGGGCGAGTGGCCGCGCGGCGACGGCGGCGAGCGGGATCGCCGTCACCGTGAGGGCGGCCAGCTGCGGCGATCGGCCCCAGCCTTCGACGAGCAGCAGGACGAGCAGGAACAACGCCGCCGTCAGTGCGGCCGAGACGAGCGCGAGCGCGAGGTTCGCCGGGATGTCGGGGCGGTCGGACGGGCCGCTCTGTCGCTCGACGCTCGAGCGCAGCCCGAGCGCGACCGGAACCGCCAGGAGCACCAGCGGCACCTGGAGGATGAAGATCGCCTGCCAGCCGATCGCTCCAGTCAGCAGGCCGCCGACCACCGGCCCGATCGCGGAGCCGACGACGCCGGCGGCGGCCCATCGCGCGGCGCCCCGTCGTTCGTCGCGCGTCGCCGCGACGAGCAATTCGAGGCACGACGCGATCACGAACGCGCCCCCGATCGCCTGCGCGAGGCGCGCGATGATCAGTGTCTCGAGCGAACCCGCCAGCGCGCAGCAGGCAGACGCCGCCGCGAACGCGATCAGCCCCGCCGCTCCCGCGGAGCCGGCGGCACCACGCGTGCACAGCTTCGCTGCAGGCACGGCGGCGAGTGACAACACGAGGTTGAAGCCGGTCAGCACCCACGCGACCTGCGACACCTGCGCGTCGAACTCGCGCAGGATGCTCGGCAACGCGAGCGTCACGACCGCCGAGTCGGCGAGCACGATGCCCACCGCGAGCGACAGGACCGCGACGGCGGACTTCGACACAGGTGTGGGGGCGGTGGTCGTGGTCATGAGGTCGGCACGTTGCGTGCCTAGAGGGTCGGCACCGGAGCGTGGAACACGGCCTCCACGTTGTGGCCGTCGGGATCGAGCAGAAACGCCCCGTGGTAGCCCGGGGAATACTGCAGGCGCGGCCCGGGAGCGCCGTTGTCGCGTCCGCCGGCCTTCAGGCCGCACGCGTGAAAACGCTCGATCTCCTCGTATGAGGCGGCCGCGAACGCCAGGTGGATGGCGGGCGTGAGTGGTCCGCCGCCGGCGAGGATGAGGTCCTCCGCGCCCGGCGGCCCGAACGTCAGCAGGCCATCGATCTCCTCCTCGCACCAGCCGAGCCCGTCGACCAGCGCGGCGCGGTAGAAGACTGTCGATGCGTCGAGATCGCCAACTGGAAGCGTCAGGTGATCGATGCAGACGCGGCGGTTGGTGGGGTGGCTCATGCGTGCAACGTGACCGAGTCAGCGCCGCCGCGCAAGCGCCAGCACCGCCGCCACGTGCAGCCGCAGGGCCGACGCCGGCAACGCGCCGCCGGGAAGCTCGACGACGAACGCCGCCGTTCCCGGCAGGTTCGTGTTCTGCCAGCCGGTGAAGCACCCGCGGTAGACGCCGAGGTGGACGAAGCGCATCCCGACGCGGCGCGCGTAGTCGCGCTCGATCCGGGCGTTGCCGCCGGTCGATGCGTCGACGAGGTCGGCGTGCTGGTGGTACCAGATCGTGATCGCGGGATGCAGACGGCGGATGAACGCGTCGAGCGCGCGGGACTCCGGCTCCGACCAGGCGTGCGGACCGGAGAAGTAGACCCCGAACGGCCCGGTGATGTGCGCCCAGCGCCAGGGCGAATTGCGATTGAGGTCGACGCCGCGTGCGTTCTTGCGCGTTCCGGCGGCGCAGCCGTCGGGGTTGGCGCGGTCGATCACCCAGATCGCCGTGCCCGCAGGCGGCGTCCGGAATCGCAGTGCGCGCGTGACCGCCTGCCCGGACGGCTCGTCGCCGTGGATGCAGGCGATGATCAGAAGCCGCCGTTGCGCGCTCGCCGGCCCGATCCGGACGGCGCGGATGGCGCGGCCCTGGACCGAGCGCCCGATGACCTCGCCGTGCCGGGCGGGAGACGACGCCGCGGCCGTTGCTGGGGCCACCGTCAGCGTCAGCCCGGCGAGTGCGACGACGAGACGCACGTTGGCATCGAGGACCACCCGGGCAACGCTAGCCGAGGCGGCAGGCGGGACGGCTACAGCCGCCGATAGCGGGCGTCGGCCAGCGAATACGACGCGAACGCGATCAGCCCGGCGGCGACGATCCCGAGCAGAAACGGGCCGTAGCTGTTGCTCTGCAGCCGCGCGAGCGCGCCGTCGAGACCGACGGCTTGGCTCGGCGAGTAGTCGATCGCCGCTTTGACGAGGAAGTAGCCGATCAGACCGAACACGAAGCCGCGCGCGGCATACCCGATCATGCCGAGGGTCGTGAACGCCTTGCGCGTGTGCTGCGACATCTGCTCGACCTTGGAGTCCTCGAGGAAGTCCTTGCTGATGCCCTTGTGCGCCTGGTAGATCCCCACCCCGAAGATGATCGCGCCGGTGGCGCCGACGATCCAGACGCCACCGGTCCAGCCCAGGACGCCCGCCGCCGGCTTGCTGGCCTTGCCGGAGTTGCTCGCCGAGCCGCTGAGAATCTGGATCGCCGTGACGCACAGCGCCGCGTACGCGATCCCGCTGGCGAGGCCGGCGAGGCGGTCAAACGTGCTGTCGCCGGCCTCAGGACCGTGGCCGATCGCGGCTCGCACGAGGCGCCACAGCGCGTAGCCGCCGAGGCCGATCGCGACGAGCGTGAGCAGCGCCTGACCGAACGACTGGTGCGCGATCGTCTTCAGCGCGCCCTGCTGGTTGGTCGTCTTGCCGCCGTCGCCGAGCGCGAGCTTGAACGCCAGCACCCCGATGATCCCGTACACCAGTCCGCGGGCGACGAAGCCCGACCGTGCGAGCCATTCGAACGCGGTGCTGTGGGCGACGCGCTCGCCCTGGGCCTTCGCCGGGCGAGTCGCCCTGGCGACGTGGTTCGTGGGCATGATCAGCCTTCCGCTGCGGGGGTGGGGAGCGCGGGAACACAGACCTCGATCGCGGACGGCCGGACCTCGGCCTTGAACGACTTGACCTTGCTGCGGTCGCCGCCGTCGAGTTCGTAGAGGACCTTGCGATCGAGCTTGACCTTCACCGAGCGGGCCTTGGTGACGCGCACGAACGGCGAGTCGTGGGCGTCGCCGACGGTCGCGCGCGCGATCGTGCGAGCCCATGCGCCGATGCTCTCAGCGGTGACGATCCCGAGCTCGAGCGCACCGTCATCGGGCGCAGCGTCGGGAAACGCCTCGAGGCCACCGAACAGCTTCCCGACGTTGCCGACCAGGATGCAGCTCGCGCGACCGCTGAACCAGTCGGCGCCGTCGACTGCGATCTCGGCCTTGAATCCGCTGGAGCGCAGGTTCTTCGAACCGCTCCAGATGTAGGCTGCCCGGCCCAGGCGATCCTTCAGGCTGCCGGCATCGCGGATCATCGCGGCGTCGAATCCGGCACCTGCCATGACGGCGAAGTGTTCGCCGTTGAAGCGCCCGACGTCGAGCTGACGCGTGACGCCGCGCAGACCGATGTCGACCGCCTGCTCGATGTCCTTGGGGATCTCGAGATTGGAGGCGAACAGGTTGGCCGTTCCGGCGGGCAGGACGGCGAGCCGTGCATCGCCGCCGGCGAGCACGTCGACCGAGCGCTGCACCATTCCGTCGCCACCCCAGACGAACACGAGCTCGGCGCCGTCGTCCAGGGCGCGTCGGACCTGATCGGGCGCCTTACGGCTCTTCGGCACCTCGGCCCAGAACGGGTGGGAGATGCCGCGGGCGGCCAGCACCCGGCGCAGCTCCGGCAGCCCACCGCCGAACGACTTGCCGGCGTGGGCGATGACCGCGACGCGCGGACTCATGCCGCAGCGCCCCTGCGAGCGGCGCGCATATCGGCGGCGGCTCCTGCGGCCCTGCACGCGCCGACGAGAATGGCCAGCGCCGCGAAGCCGAGCAGCGCACCGGCGGCGACATCGATCGGGTGGTGCATGCCGCGATACATCCGCGAACCGGCGACGAACAGCGTGATCAGCGCGGCGACGCTCCAGGTGAGCGCGCGGCTGCCGCGCCGCGCCAGTCCCGAGGTCAGAAGCAGCGCGATGCCCGAGTAGACGACGACCGACGCGGCCGTGTGGCCGGACGGGAAGCTCGCGTTGACCGGGAGGTTGTCGAGGCGATCGACCGTCGGCCGATGCCGCGGGACGGCAAGTGAGGTGACGCGATAGAGCGCCGACTCGACCGCGAGCCCGAACGCCATGTACGCCGCCAGGCGCCAGTGCCGCAGCGCGACGCAGGCCAGTGCCAGGACACCGACGAGGATCGGGAGCAGCGGCGCGCCACCGACGAACGACCCGACGGACGAGGCGTCGGTCAGCGACCCGCTGCGGTGCTCGACGAGCCACACGTTGACCGACTCGTCGGCACGCCCGATGCCGCCCGCCGGCAGCAGCAGCTTGACGACGAGCTCGGCGATCCCGATCGAGATCGCGGCGACGACGGCGAAGCCGAGCAGCAGCGCGGCGAAGAACACGAGCGCCGGGTGGCGGCCGTTGAGCCGTGCGGCGAACCGCTCGGCCCGCCCGCCAGGCGCCGGTTGCAGGATCGGGAAGTCGAGCCGGTCGCCGGCGACGGGACGGCGCATCGTCGCGTCGGCGCTCGTCGCCGGAGCGGTTGGCATCGTGTTCGGGCGGGTCCCAGCAGTCATCGTGCCTGCCGTCCTGCCCATCACTCACAGATCCGAATCCGACCGCAGGAGACTGGCGCCGTGCCGCTGATCATCCTGCTGGTCCTCGCGCTGGTCAGTGGCGTCCTGGTGGCGTCCGTCGCGCGCCACCTGCAACCGGTCGAGGTGGCGGCGGCCGCCGCAGAAGACGTGCGGGCGACGGGCGAGCGCGCCATCGCCCGGCACCCGCGGCTGCGCGGATTCGTCGACTCACGGCTGGACCGCACGGTCGCCGGCGGACTGGCACTGACGCTTGCGCTGCTGTTGATCGTCGCCGGGGGCGTTGTGGTCGGCGGGCTCGCGCTGCTGCTGCACGGCAATCCAAAGCTCACCGGCCTCGACGATCAGATCATGCGCTGGGCGAACCGCCACGCGACGGCCGCCTCGACGCACGGGCTTGACGTGATCACCAACCTCGGCGCGACCGCGGTCGTCGTGCCGCTTGCGATCGTCGTCGCAATCGCCGAGGTCCTACGCCGGCGCAACCTGCTGATCTTTCCGTTCCTGACGGTCGTGCTCGTCGGCGAGCTGCTCCTGAGTTCGACGATCAAGCAGCTCGTCGATCGCGTGCGCCCGGCGCTGAATCCGATCGCCCACACGCTCGGGCCGTCGTTCCCCAGCGGCCATACGACCGCCGCCGCGGCGTTCTATGCGGCGGCGGCGGTGCTGATGAGCCGGGGGCGCGGCCGTTCGGCCCGCGCGACCCTCGCAGGACTCGCGGCGGGTATCGCCGTCGCGGTCGCCGCGAGCCGCGTGCTGCTCGGGGTGCATTTCCTGACCGATGTCATCGGCGGCCTGGCGCTCGGCTTGGGCTGGACCGCGATCTGCGTGATCGCGTTCGGCAGGCGGATCCTGCGCTGAAGGTCCCGGCTCAGCGGGCGCTGTCGTCGTACTCGCGCAGGAAGCCCTCGAACGTCCGCAGGTGGCGCTGCTCGTCGGCGAGGATCGTCGTCACCATGTCCTGAGTCACCGGGTCGACGCCGTCGGTCGCCTGGATGATCCGCGAGTAGTGCTCGACGGCACCGCGCTCGGCCTCGATCACACCACGGATGACGTGCGTGATGTCGATCGCGTCGGCCGGCGGCTGGAGCGCATCCTGAGACGGACGGAAGTCGTGGGATCCGGGGACCGTGCCGTAGAGGACCTTGATCCGCTGCGCGAACAGCTGCGCGTGGCTGAGCTCCTCGGTGATGTCAGCCGCCAGCGAGTCGATCACTTCCTGCGCGCGCACGCCATCGGGGTTGGTCGAGTTGGCGATGTAGTTCATCACCGTCTCGATCTCCATCCAGTAGGCCTCCGTGAGCAGGCGGATCACGTCGTCGCGCGCCGCCGACGCGTCGCCGGACAGGATGTCGGGGGAACTGCTGGAAACGTTGGTCATGGGCGAGGCTCCTTGGTCGACGTCGTGACCGTCGGCCTGCCCGGTCGCGCGCCGTCCCAAACGCCCGGGAACCGGGATCGAGGCGGAATCCAGCACGGGGGTTGATCGCGTACAGAGAGGGAATACCCACCTCGCACGCCCCGACCCTCCCTCGCAGACCCATCCCGTGAAGATCGCCATCATCGGCGCCGGCATCGCCGGCCTGACCGCCGCGCGCGGACTCGACGTCGACCACGAGGTCACCGTCTTCGAGGCCGGAACACGCGCGGGCGGGCACACCAACACCGTGCTCGTCGACGACCCCGCGAGCGGGCCGCTGGCAGTCGACACGGGCTTCATCGTGCTCAACGACCGGACCTACCCGGGTTTCACGCGGCTGCTGAGCGAGCTCGGCGTCGCGACGCAGCCGACGCACATGGGCTTCTCGGTGTCATCCGGTGCGGGCCTGTCGGACTTCGAGTATGCGGGAACCCCGCGCGGCCTGTTCGCGCAGCGGCGCAACCTCGCCAGCCCGGCGTTCCTGCGGATGGTCGCCGAGCTGCTGCGGTTCAACCGCGATCTGGAGGCCGCGCGCGCGGCCGGCAGCGACCTGACGCTGCGCGAGCTGTTGCGCGCGGGCCGCTACTCCTCGTTCTTCGTCGAGCGGCTGATCGGCCCGCAGGTCAGCGCCGTCTGGTCTGCCGACCCCGAGCAGCTGTGGAGCTTCCCGGTCCGCTTCCTGGCCGAGTTCTTCGCCAATCACGGCATGCTGTCGCTGCGCGACCGGCCGCAGTGGCAGACGGTCGTCGGCGGCTCGCAGACGTATGTGCGGGCAATCGAAGCGCAGCTGACCGGGGCGATCCGCACGCAGTCGGCAGTCGTTCGCCTGAGCCGCCACGACACGCACGTCGAGGTCCTCACGGCGGCCGGCTCCGAGACGTTCGACGAGGTCGTCCTGGCCTGTCACAGCGACCAGGCGCTGGCGCTGCTCAGCGACCCGTCCCCGGCCGAGCACGAGATCCTCGGCGCGCTGCCCTATCAGCGCAACGAGGCCGTCCTTCACACCGACGCGCGGCTGCTTCCGCGCCGTCCGAACGCGCGGCAGGCATGGAACTACCACCTGCTCGCACAGCCCAAGGACCGCACGACCGTCACCTACTGGATGAATCGCCTGCAGCGCCTGTCGACGCCGACGACGTACTGCGTGACGCTGAACCTGACCGAGCAGATCGATCCGGCGCGGATCATCTCGGTCCATGACTACGCGCATCCCGTCTTCACGCCCGCCGCCGTCGCGGCGCAGGCGCGCCACGGCGAGATCTCGGGAACCAGTCGCACGCACTACTGCGGCGCCTACTGGCGCTGGGGCTTCCACGAGGACGGCGTCTGGAGCGCGCAGCAGGCGCTGCTCGCGCGCGAGCGCGGACGGTCCGCGGAGCGCGTCGTCGCATGAGCGCCGCGATCGCGCACAGCGCGCTGTACGCCGGGCGGATCGCCCACCGTCGCCACCTCCCGGTCGAGCACGCGTTCAGCTACCGCATGGCGATGCTCTACCTCGACCTCGACGAGCTGGAGCAGGTCTTCGCGCTGCATCCGCTGTGGTCGTCCAGGCGTGCCGCGCCCGGGCGGTTTCGCCGCGGCGACCAGCTCGGCGATCCGGCCGTCCCGCTGCACGATGCGGTCCGCGACGAGGTCGAGCGGCAGGGTCACCGGCGCCCCGCCGGACCGATCAGGCTGCTGACGATGCCACGGACCTATGGGCGCGTCTTCAACCCGGTCAGCTTCTTCTACTGCTTCGCCGCCGACGGCACTGAGGTCGAGGCCGTCCTGGCCGACGTCTCCAACACGCCGTGGGGCGAGCGTCACGCATATGTCATGGAGCCGACCGGCGGTGGGTCGGACAAGCAGTTTCACGTCTCGCCCTTCATGGGCATGGACCACCGCTACAGCTGGCGGCTGACCGAGCCGGGCGAGAGCCTCGCCGTCGGCATCGCGTCGGATCGCAACGGCGAGCGCGTCTTTGACGCGCGCCTGACGCTGCGTCGCCGGCCGCTGGACCGGGCGGCGCTGACGAGCCTGTTGCTGCGCCCGCCCGCCGCACAGGTGACGCTGTCGCGGATCTACGCCCAGGCGCTGCGGCTGAAGCTCAAGGGCGCGCCCTACCACCCTCACCCCGACCGCTGAAGGAGCACGGATGACGACTGGACAGCGACTGGCCCGCAGGATCGTGCTCGGCGCATTGCGGCGCGGCACGCGCGGCGGGCTGCTGACGATCTGCGAGGCCGACGGCACGATCCACGAGATCGGCACCGCCGATGCCGACGCGCCGCTGCACGCGCGGGTCGACGTGCACGATCCGTCGTTCTGGCCCGGCCTGCTGCGCGGCAGCCTCGGGCTCGGGCTGACCTATCGCGAGGGCGTCTGGTCCTCCCCCGACCTCGTATCGCTGATCCGCGTCGCCGCGCGCAGCATCTCGCGGCTCGACGGAGCGCGCGCGCGCGTGCAGCCGCTGCTGCGCCCGGTCCAGGCGGCCGCGTCGCTCGTGCGGCGCAACACCACGCGTCGCAGCCGGCGTCAGATCGCCGCGCACTACGACCTCGGCAACGACCTGTACGGCGTGTTCCTCGACGAGACGATGATGTACTCGGCGGCCGTCTTCGAGCATCCCGGGCAGTCGCTGCACGACGCCCAGCTCGCCAAGCTCGATCGCGTCTGCCGCAAGCTGCGCCTCGATCCCGACGACCACCTGCTCGAGATCGGGACCGGCTGGGGCGCCATGGCCGTCCACGCCGCGACGCACTACGGCTGCCGCGTGACGACGACGACGATCAGCGCCGAGCAGCACGCCGTCGCGACGGCGCGCGTGCGGGCCGCGGGACTCGAGGACCGCATCACGGTGCTGATGGAGGACTACCGCCACCTGAGGGGCACGTTCGACAAGCTCGTCTCGATCGAGATGATCGAAGCGGTCGGCTGGCGCGACTTCGACACGTACTTCCGCGTCTGCTCGCAGCGGCTGAAGCCCGACGGTCTGATGCTGCTCCAGGCGATCACGATCGACGCGCGCGCGTACGACGTCGAGAAGGCCAGCAAGACCTTCATCAACCAGCTGATCTTCCCCGGCGGCTGCCTGCCCTCGCAGGAGATCATGGCTCGCTCGATGCGCCGCCACACCGACCTGCGCGTCGTGCAGCTCGAGGACATCACCGGGCACTACGTCCGCACGCTGCAGGCCTGGCGCGAGAACTTCCTCGGCGCGACAGACGAGCTCGATGAGCTCGGCTACGACGCGCGCTTCCGGCGCCTGTGGGACCTGTACCTGTCCTACTGCGAGGCCGGCTTCGCCGAGCGGCGGATCCACGACGTCCAGATGCTGCTGGCCAAGCCGCGATTCGCCGCCGAGCCTGCCGTCGCGGCGCTCGCCGAGGCCGTCGCAGCCTGAGCGTCCCGACCGGCGCTGAGCCGCGGCGCGGTGAGCGCCGCGCCGTCGCGGTTCAGGACGACGACGGCGGCGACGGCTGATATGCGACCGGGGCCTCGCTCGCCTTGCCGTTCGTCACCGCGTTGTAGACCGCCACGATGGCGGCGATCGTCGCTGCCGCCGAGAGGCTGACGAGCAGGCCGCGCCCGATGGCGCTGTCTCGGCGGCGCCGCTTAGCGGCCGGCGTCGGGATCGCGTCCCTCAGCTTGCGTGCCGCGCGGCGCCGCGCGCGACGACTGGGAAGGCTGGGGTGGGGGACGCTGATCTCGTGCGTGAGGTCCTTGAGCTGCTGGGGGACGTCGGCCAGCTGCTGCGGGAGGGAGAGATCCTTGAGCTGCTGGGGAACGCTGAGCGTTGGGGTGTCGGGCATACGCGATGCGTACCCATCAGCGGACGCGCGGAAACTGACGACGATGTACAACCCTGAGCATGCATCGCCTTGTCGCCGCCGTCGTGCTCGCCGGTCTGCTGACCGCGGCAGTCGCCGTCGCGGCGCCCGCGGCGACGATCTACGGCGGCCAGATGAACATCACGACCGGCGAGCGGTTGTTCGACGACACCTCGATCCTGCAGTACGCCGCGCCGCGGAGGATCCGCACGCGCATCGACGGCAAGGTCCGCGGCGCCGGCATGGGGGTCAACACGATCTGCTGCCGGACGGAGCGGGAGCTGCTCCACCTGACCGAGAGCTACGGCGGTACCGCCGTGATGCTGCCGCGTCCGCTCACGACGGCCGAGCGCCGCCGCTACCTCGGCCGGCTGCTGTGGACCGACGGCGACGTGCTGGTGGCCAAGCCGGGGAACGCGCGATGTGCGAGCGGTATGAGCCTGACCGCCGTCAGAAAGCTGCTCGAGGCTGCGTCGGCACCGACCGGCGAGCGCCTCTACGCCCCGGCGTCGGCCTTCGGTGGGCGCCGCGAGGTGCTGTTCGGGATTCCGGCGAAGAACGCCGACGACGCGGCCTACGGAAAGAGCGTGCGGGTCGTCAACGAGCAGGCGGCGATCGGCGCGGTCGCGACGGATCCAGGCGCCGTGGCCGCCGTCGCGTGGTCGGCGGCGCGCGCGGCGCTCGACGCCGGCAGCGTCTGTCAGGTCCCGCTCGACGGTCACACCGCGACCGCCGCATCGCTGCGCGACCGCAGCTACCCGGCGTCGATCCAGGCGACCTTCGTCGTCTCGCGTCGCAGCCCGTTCGGCGCGTCGTGGATCCGCCGCTGGTACCTGGACGAGTGGGTCCCGAGCGCCAAGGCGCGCAAGGTCCTCCAGACGTCCCGCGGCCGCAATCGCCTGCTGCCGTGAGCCGGGCGTCTGGGCATATGCTCGTTCCATGAGCACCAGCATCCTCATCCTCGGCGCCGGATTCAGTGGCCTGGAACTGTCAACCATGCTGTCGGACGCGCTCGGCGACGACGCCGACGTGACGCTGATCGACCAGGGCGATGGCTTCACCTTCGGCTTCGCCAAGCTCGACGTGCTGTTCGGCCGGGCGACACCGGAATCGGTCCGGATGCCGTACGAGCAGATCGCCAAGCCGGGGGTGAGGTTCGTGCGCGAGCGCGTGACCGCGATCGACCCGGTGACGCGCCGCGTGAGCACCGACGCCGGCAGTCACGACGCCGACGTGCTGGTGATCGCGCTCGGCGCCGACTACGACATCGAGGCGACGCCCGGCCTGGCCGAGCACGGCAACGAGTTCTACTCCGTCGCCGGCGCCGCGCGACTGGCGACGGTGCTGCCGACGTTCACCTCGGGCCGCGCCGTCGTCGGCGTCTGCGACGCGCCGTTCAAGTGCCCGCCGGCGCCGAGCGAGGCGGCGCTGCTGTTGCACGAGGACCTCCTTGCCCGCGGCGTTCGTGACGCCTGCGAGATCTCGATCGTGATCCCGTTCGGGCGCCCGGTCCCGCCGTCGCCGGAGACCTCCGACGCGCTCGTCGCGGCGTTCGCCGAGCGCGACATCACGTTCGTCCGCGAGCGCCGCGTGCGCGCGCTCGACGGCGATCGCGGCATGGTCGTGCTCGATGACGGCAGCGAACTGCCCTACGACCTGTTTCTCGGCGTGCCCAAACACCGCGCGCCGGAGGTCGTGATCGCCAGCGGCATGACCCAGGACGGCTACATCCCGGTCGACTCCGGCACGCTGGAGACGTCCTATCCGGGCGTGTACGCGGTCGGAGACGTGGCGACCGTCGGCGTGCCCAAGGCCGGCGTCTTCGCCGAAGGGGCGGCGCGGATCGTGGCCGCCGCGATCATCGCGCGAGCGCGCGGCGAGAACTCCGACGCGCGCTATGCGGGCACCGGGTCGTGCTACATCGAGTTCGGCGCCGGGCGCGTCGGCCGCGTCGACGTCGACTTCCTCGGCGGCCCGTCGCCGACCGGCAGCTTCCACGAACCGTCGGCCGCGCTCGTCGCCGACAAGGAGCACTTCGGATCCAGCCGTCGTGCGCGCTGGTTCGGATGAGCGCCGCTGAGCTCTGGCGGCGCGGGCAGGAGGGCTGGCCGCGGCGCTATCCGCTTGCGCAGTTCCCCAATGCGCCGCTGCTGGCGTCGTTCGCCGGGTCGGGACTGGCGGCGCTGACGAGCGGCGACGCGCACGACGTCGGCCGATCCGTCGCGATCCTGGGCCTCGGCGTCTGGGCCTGGATGGAACTGACGGACGGCGTCAACGCCGTCCGCCGCCTCGTCGGCGCGGGCGCGCTCGTGTGGGTCGTCACAGACCTGGCCGGACAGCTTTGACGAGCGCCGGCGGTGGGTAGCCTGCCGGCATGACCTACTGCCTGGCGATGCGTCTCGACGAGGGCCTGGTGTTCCTGTCGGACACGCGCACGAATGCTGGACTGGACAACGTCAACACGTTCCGCAAGCAGCACGTGCTGTGCCCGGCGCCAGATCGCGTCTTCGTGCTGGAGTCTGCCGGCAGCCTGGCGACCACGCACCAGGTGCTCGACCTGATCGAGCGCGATCTGTCGCTGCCCGGCGACCACGAGAGCCTGGCGACCGTCACGCGCCTGTTCGAAGCGGCGCTGTACATCGGGCGGCTCAGCCGCCAGGTCGCGATCGAGCACGGCGCGGCGCTCGGGCCTGACGGCTCGGCGACGTTCATCCTCGGCGGTCAGATCGAGGGCCAGCGACCCGACGTGCTTCTCGTCTATCCCGAGGGGAACTACATCCGCGCGTCGGACGAGCGGCCGTTCGTGCAGATCGGCGAGACGAAGTACGGGCGCTTCATGCTGGAACTGGCCGTCGAGACCCACGTCGAGCTCGAGGCAGCAGCGAAGATCGCGCTGACCTCGATGATGATGACCGCGCGCGCCAATCTCTCGGTCGGGCCCCCGTACGACCTGGCGGTCTATCGCAACGGTACGCTGGCGGTCGAAGAGCTGCGGATCCCCAGTGACGCGCCGTTCCTCGACGAGCTCGACGCGATCTGGGCGCGCCACCTGGAGGACGCGATCCACGACCTGCCGGCCGTTGCGACCGGGGCGCTCGACGGCTGATTCAGCAGATCTTGTAGACGCGCTTGGCGTAGATCGTGATCGGCGTCGGCGTCTTCAGCGTCATGCTGACGGTGATCTTCTTGGCGTGCTTGCGCTTCAGCGCGGCGACGTTGATCTTGGTCGTGAACCTCGTCCCCGACTTGCGGGTCGTGTTCTTCTTCCCGTTGACCTTGGTGCTGACCGTCTTGAAGTCGACACCCGACGGCGCGCGGACCGTGATCGACAGCGGCTTCGGCCTCTTGCAGCCCTTGTTCGACGGCATGCCGATCTTGGTCGCGATCTTGTCGAAGCCGCTGGAGCCGAACTTCTGCTCGGTGTTCTTGTCGGCCTTGACCGCCGCGCTGACGGCCTGCGTGCTGCCGGCGGCGTTCGTCCCGGTGACGCGGCAGCTGATCTTGCGGTTGCCGTCCTCGTCAGCAAGCTCGTAGGTCGGCTGCGTCTCACCGTCGATCGGTGTGCTGGCCCGCAGCCATTCGTAGGTCAGCGCCGGCGGCGGCGTGCCGGTCCACGTGCCCTCGCTGCAGGCGAGCGTGCCGCCGAGCTTGCCGTTGCCCGTCAGCTTCGGCACGGCGCTGTTGGCCGGCACGACGGCGGCGATCAGCTGCGCCTTGCTCGCGGTGGCCTTGGATCCGGCCGGGTTGTCCGCATTGACCAGGCAGGAGATGCGCTGGCCGACGTCGGCGACGGCCACCTGGTAGCTGCTGGCGGTCTCGCCGACGATGACGTATCCGTCGCGCAGCCAGAGATAGCTGAAGACCGGCTCCGGAGCCGCCGACCACGTGCCCGTCGTGCACGTCGCGGTCTGACCGGCGGCGCTGACGGGGGACATCACCGGCAGCGTCACGTTGACCGGCGCGAAGCCGGAGGTTCCGACGCCGCCGCTGATGGCCGTGGCCGGCCCGCCGGTGGCGGTCGCGGTGACCAGGCAGGCGATCGACTGGAGCGCGTCGTCGATCGTCAGCACGTGCGTCAACGCGGTCTGGCCCGCGATGGCGGCATCGCCGCGGAGCCACTGAACGGTGATCGTCGGGTTGTTCGTCCAGGTTCCCGTGTTGCAGGTGAGCGTGGTGCCGGGATCGAGCGCGCCGTTGGCGCTGATCGTGGGAAGCGCGGTGTTCTCGGCGACGATCGGAGGATTGAGCAGCAACCGCACGCCGCTGGTCGGGAACACCGGCGCGCCGAAGTAGTCGAGGATGTAGGCGCGCCCGTCGAGGAACGTCGGTGCGGTGACACTGGGCGTCCCGAAGCTGCCGCTGACCGAACCGGCCGGAAGGAAGCGGTACTCGTCGGTGATCAGCGGCTGGTATCCCGGCGCGTTGACCTCGACGGTCCCTCCGGCCTGCAGTGCCCCGCTGACGGCGAGCACGTCGAAGCCGCTGCCGGGGACGGTCCCGGCGACATCGATCCGCAGCTTTCCTGTGCCGGATTGGGTGAAGCTGCCGTCGATCGACAGCTTGCCGAAGGCGCTCGACGGCTGGCTCGACGGGGCGACGATTCCCGACGGGTTCGTCACCGCGCCCGTGATCAGGCCGGAACCCGCGAGCGTGCCGCCCGTCAGCGTGAGTGATCCGGTCAGCTTGCCGAACACGGCCAGCGACCCGCCGCTGATGGTCCCGGTCGCGCCGACGCTGATTTGTGCGGACGCGAGGACCTTGATCAACCCCGCGGATTCGGACCAGTCCGCACCAATCGTCAGCCGAACCGTGCCGTTGACGACAAAGTCAGTCGCGGTGGTCTTGGTGAACGTCGCGCTCGGAGTCAATGTCACCGCGCCATCGCCCGTGAGCTCGCCCGCCGGGTCCGGCATCGACCCGGTCACGGTGACGACGTGCGCGTTGGATAGGAACAAGCCGCCACCAAGCGTCAGCTGGGTGATCGACTCATCGGTCGTGAGCGTCACGCTGCTGCCGAAGGGGATGACTGCCGTGTCAGCCGCGCCCGGGATGACCCCGCCGCACGACTCCCAGTCGGTCGCCAGGTTCCAGCGGCCGTTGTGCGGCAGGCCCGACTGCGTGAACGTGCACGTGTTCCCGGCCGCGTACGCGTCGCCACCCAGCGCGGGCAGCACGACGATCGACAGCAGGACGGTGAGACAGGCGAGGCGGCGCATCATGCGCTCCTGGTCCGGGAGTACGGCCGCGAGGACTGTACTTCGGGGCGGACCCGACAGCCAACCACCAACCGTCGCGCCGGGCGGCGGCTATGCGGCCGGGGGCTGCGGCTCGCCGCCGCCGTTGGCGCTCATCGCCGCGCCGGCCATCACGTCGCCAGGAACAGGACCCCGTCGCGCTCGACGACGGGATGGACCTTCAGGCGCATACGCCCGAGCGTGCCGCGGACGACGCCGGCCACGGGCTTGAACGCGCCCTGCGGGCCGCGCGTCATCGCGCCGGTCCGCACGTCGAAGCGCGCCGCATGCAGCGGGCACTCCAGGCAGTCGTCCTCGGCGACGCGGCCCTTGGCGAGGTCGCCGCGCAGGTGGCGGCAGACGGGTGAGACCGCAAACGGCTCGCCGCCGGCGATGCCCACGGCCAGTCGTCCGGCCGACGTCTCGACCGACGCCACCCCGGTCGACGGCAGGTCAGCGATGGCGATCAGGCGCTCGTCCATGGCATCACCCTACGCCGCCGGCGTGCGAGCGGTCCAGCCGGTGACGCGCGAGCCGTGGACGAGCCGGACGACGCTGGCAGGCGTCCCGGCGGCGCGACGTGGCGTCCTGGCCGCCGCGCTCAGCCACCGGTTCGTGGCGAACGCCCGCGCGAGGCGCGCTCGGCCGCTTCGATCAGCTCGTCGCGGTAGTCCGGATGAGCGATCGCCGCCAGCGCCAGCCCGCGCTGGTGGACGGTCTTCGCCTCGAGTTCGGCGGCGTCCGGCGGGGCGGCGGCCGTGGCCATGAACGACGGGGCGGCGCCCTCCAGCAGCGGCGCCAGCCGGCGGAAGTCGGCGGCGGCGAAGCTGATGTTGGCGTCGGCGTCGCGCAGCATCCGCTCGAGCGGGCCGAAGAAGCCCGACAGGTAGTGGACGCCGGGCCGCGAGAAGAGCTCGGTCCCGACGGTCAGCAGGGCGCCGGCGATCCGCAGATCCTCCCAGTCGTCGCGCTCGCCCAGCGCGCGCAGGAATCCCGGCGGCTGGCCGGGCCCGAGCGGCAGTCCCATGCTGTCGCGTCGTCCGACGCGGGCGACGGCCTCCTGGACCGGCGCGATCTCCGCCATGGTTGCGACCCCAACGCGGCGCCGGACCGCTCGTACACTCGCCGGCGTGCGCGTCCTCACCCTCGTCCTGCTCGCCGCAGTCCTGCTGATCGCGCCGCAGGCCCACGCGGCCGGCGCCACCGGGTCGATCCGCGACGCGTCGATCCGCACGGTCCACGCCGGCCAGGGCACGATCGGCTACCGCGCCGTCGGGCACGGCCGGCCGCTGGTGCTGATCATGGGCCTGTCGGGCACGATGGACTCCTGGGAGCCGGCCTTCGCCGACGCGCTCGCGCGCGGACGCCGCGTGATCGCATTCGACAACGAGGGCATCCGCCGCACGACGCTGGGGCCGGGGACGCTGACGATCCGCCGCATGGGCGAGGACGTCGCCTCGCTGATCACGCACCTGCACCTGGGCCGGGCCGACGTGCTCGGCTGGTCGATGGGCGGGATGATCGCGCAGTCCCTGGCACGCAGGCATCCGGAGCTGGTGCGGCGGCTGATCCTCTGTGCGACGGCGCCTGGAGACGGCACGGCGACGCTGCCGGCCGCGGACGTCGCGGCGCAGCTGAGCGGGGGCACATCCAACGCCGCCGGCCTGCTCGGGCTGCTGTTCCCGCCGGGGCGCGACGCTGACACGCAGGCGTTCGTCTCAGCGCTGCTGTCGTATCCGAATCCTGCGACGGTCGCGCCCGATGCGGTCACGCAGTCGCAGCTCGCCGCATCGGCGTCGTGGCTGGCGGGCAAGGACCCGCTCGGGCGCCCGCTGCGGCGTCTGCGCCTGCCGGTCCTGGTGGCGGGCGGTGCGCTCGACGTGCTGCTGCCGGTCGCCAACCAGCGCCGGCTCGCGGCGGCGATCCCGGGCGCACGGCTGCGGATCTATCCCGCGGCCGCGCACGGCTTCCTGTTTCAGGAGCGGGTGGCGTTCGTCGCGCAGCTGCGCCGCTTCCTCAGTGGCCCGTGACGCGCAGCAGCTGGGCCATGTGACGACGCAGCTCGGGCGCGGCCGGCTTGCGGTTGTCGTCGGGCCGACGAGCGGACCGCCGAGGAACCGGCCGGTCGTGCCCATCGACCGGGTTGCACAGATTCATGTCGCGGCGCTCGACCGGCTGGCGACTCCTACGGGAAGACCTGCTCCCCGGTGGCCGAGTCGACGACGATGATCGCGACTGACGGGCACGCCTCGGCGGCGGCGAGGATGACCTCGTCCTGATCCGTGCCGATCACCTCGGCGACATCGCCTTCAAGGGCGAACACGTTGGGTGCGATCTCGACGCAGTCGCCATGCGCGGCGCAGGCGACGTCGTCGATCGTGGGGATGAGGGTCATGGGGTCTCCGGATCGGGGGTCGGGGTCAGGAGCGCCCGCAGGCGCGGCACCTCGCGCGGGCGGCCGACGGCCAGCGCTGCGCGCGGGACGCCGCCGGCCGTGGCAATGGCCGTAAAGTCGTTTGCGGCGAGGTCGCCGTCAATCTCCAGGGCATCAGTTCCCGCCGGGCTGCCGAGTCCCTGCAACCGGACGCCGTGGATGTCGCTCCACCAGCTGGTGACCGGCGGCGGCCCCGGGTCATCGCCGAGGATCGCCTTCGCCACGGTGCGGCCCTGGTGGCCGGCGGCCTCCCAGTGATCGCCACCGGCGACGTCTCCGGCGGCGTGAATCTCCGGCCGCTGGACGAGGTCGGTGACGGGTGCCGGGAGCCACTCGGTATTCGGCATCACGCCGATCCCGACGAGCAGCACGTCGACGTCGACGCGTGTGCCGTCTGCCAGCTGGAGCGCCTGAAGCCGGTCGCCCTCGCCGATCAGCTCGGTCACGCTCTGGCCGAGCAGGACGGTCACGCCGTGACTGCGCTGCAGGTCGACGAGCCACTGGGCCATGTCGGGATGCAGCGCCCGGGCGAGTGGCAGCGGTGCGGCCTCGACGAGCGTCACGGTGGCGCCGAGCGTGCTGGCGGTCGCCGCGACCTCCTGGCCGATCAGGCCGGCGCCGAGGACCGCCAGCCGCACGTCAGGGCCGAGCACGCCGCGCAGCCGGGCGGCATCGTCGATCGAGCGCAGTGCCTGCACGTTGGCGTACCGCTCGGCGCCCGGCAGCGGTCGCGCGCGGCTGCCGGTCGCGATGACGAGCTCGTCGTAGGGAACGACGACGTCCGACGCCAGCGTGACCTCGCGCGCATCGGGGTCCAGCCCCGTCGCCGCGGCACCGAGCAGCAGCGTGACGCCCTTCTCGGCGTGCCAGCCGTCGGGCCGGAAGGCGACGTCGGCGGCGTGCACCTCGCCGGCGAGAAACGCCTTCGACAGCGGCGGGCGATCGTACGGCGCCGCGAGTTCGTCGCTGATGATCGTCACGCGGCCTGGGTACTCGCCGCGGACCAGCGCCTCGGCGCAGCGCTGGGCTGCGAGCCCGCCGCCGACGATGACAACGCCGTGGGATTCAGATTCCGGCATCAGCCAGGCGGGAACGCGCCGCCGCTTCGCGCTTGGGGTCACCCGGGACGGTGCGGCGCAGGAACAGGAAGACGATCGGGATGCCGGTCACGAGCATCGTGACGCGCAGCCAGTTCTCGGCGCCGTCACTGCCGGCGCCGAGCGTGTGGATGACCGACAGGACCCACGCGATGATCGTCGCGCGGTGCACCTTGCGCCACAGCTTCGGGCCGATCCGCCGGCGCGCGTAGAAGGTCAGGCCGAGGACGATGGCGATCCAGCCGCCGATGATCCCGAGTGCGATGTACGTCGTCTTGAACGAGATCGAGAACGGGACCGCGATGTCCTTGATCGATGGATGCAGGAACGGATCGCCGAGCAGCGTGATGCCGTGGACGGCGAGCGCGACCAGCCCCGACAGCGCGCTCGCCTCGTGCAGCGACAGCAGCAGCTTGTTGGCGCCCGGCCTGCGCGGTAGCCCGTTGGCCATCATCAGCCCGAAGACGACGGACAGCGAGATCGCGACCAGCGCGACGATCCCCGACGACCGCGAGGCGAGCCACCAGCCGTGGTCGAAGGGGTTGGGGGTCGTCTTCATCGGCGTCGCGTGGGGAGGACTGATCCGGCAGGGAGCGTGATTCGTACCACGGGCGCCGGTTCGAGCCGCCCGATTCGCGCGACGTGGCCGTCCTCGTCGATCGCGATGCCGCCGTGGCGGCGCAGCACCTGCGCGGCCGCACGCGGGCCGCTCAGCAGCGCCTGTTTGGCCAGCGCCTCGGCTTCGACCGCCGTCGGGGCGAGCGCCGTCACGGCGACCAGACCCGAGAAGACCGGGGCGCCGGTCGACGGATCGAGCAGGTGGTGGACGACGCGGCCGTCGGCATCACGCCAGATCCGCGAGCGCAGTCCTGAGGTGGCGACGGCGCTGCGTCGCACGCTGATGCTGTCGAACATCTCGCCGCTGAACGGATGCTCGACCTCGACCTCGCGCGGGACGCCGGAGTCGCCGCCGACGCGCAGGTCACCGCCGCAGTCGACGACCCAGGTCGTGTAGCCGCCGAGCAGCTCGGCGGCAAGATCGGCCGCGTGGCCCTTGCCGGTCCCGCCCGTGTCGAGGTGCAGGCCGGGCGGCCGCGTGATCGCGCCCGCCGCGTCGTCGACGTGCACCTCGCGCCAGCGCGCGTCGGGGCGCGGCGCGGCGGAGCGGCGCGGTGCGTCGACCTCGGCCAGTGCGGCCCGCAGGTCCAGCCGGCGGGCGCTGTCCCAGCTGACCGCGTAGCCGGCGACGACGAGCTCGTCGTGCAGCGTCGGGTCGACGAGCCCATCCGTCAGCTCGGCCGCCTGCAGCGCGGCGGTGATGGCGCCGCGCAGCAGCGCTGACGCCGGCACGCAGGGGCGTGGGTCGGCGTTGAGCGCCGACAGCTCCGAGTCCGGCTTGAAGCGCGACAGCGTGGCCTCGTAGTCGCGCAGCAGCGCCTCGATCGCGTCGGCTGTCGCCGCCGGTGCTGGAACGTCATCGCGCGCGGGCGCGTCGATGACGATCCGGATGTGTGTCCCCATCAGCCGCAGGTGGCGATCCACCGGCTGGGACGCGGCGTCCGTCACGACGTTGCGGTAGCCACCGGGGCGGGTGCCGGAGCGGGTGCCGGAGCGGGAGCTGGTGCGGCTGCCGCGGGCGCCGGAGCTGCCGCGGCGGGCGCCGGCGCAGCGGCGGTGGGCGCCGGTGCAGCGGCGGAGGGCGCCGAGGCGACCGGGGCCGAGCCGCCGCCGGCCGGACGCGAGGCGGTCGGTGCGCTGACGACGACCGGCTTGCCGCCGGCGCCCGTCACGACGCGCGTGCCGGCGCCGCCCGAAGGTGAGCTGACGGCGGCCTGAAGCTGCTGCCCGGCGGTCGAGTTGAGCGAGACGCTGACCGGCTTGCCGCCGGCCGCGCCGGCTGCGACGACGACCTTCTTGACGCCGGCCTTCTTGGCCTGGCGCGCGGTCATCCGCGAGACGTCGACGTGGCGCGTCACGATCACGCGGCGCACGGTGACGTGCTCCGGCCCGGCGGCGGCGTACTTCTGCCCGTCACCGAGGGCCGGATCGTCGCCGTTGGCCATCTGGACGCCGAGCACGGCGCTGATGCCGACGAACAGGGCGGCCGTCGAGCCGTACATCATCGCGGCGCCGGTGCGCTTCTGACGCGGGCGGGGCTTTGCGGGACGAGCCGGGCGAGCTGCCACGGCGGGTGCCGGCTCAGGCGCCGACGTGGCGGCGGCGACGACCGTCGGCTGCTCGACGGCGTCGGCGACGGGCTGCATCGCCGGCGTCGGCTGCGCGTCGGCCGCGCGGGGCGGGCGCTTGCTGGGGGGCGGGGTCGACATCAGTGCTGCGGCTCCTGCGGCTCCTGCGGCTCCTGGGGCTCCTGGCTGGAAGCGGTCTTGGGCTGCGTGGACTGCAGCGTCTGCGGCGCGGAGCCGGAGGACGTTGACGGCGACGACGATGCCGGGGCCTGCGTGGCGGGCGCCGGGTCGCTGGTGGGTGTCGCG
>JBBRFO010000023.1:0-30514 GCA_038224135.1 Solirubrobacterales bacterium | reverse complement strand
TGGTGCCGGACGATCCGGGCGCTGCGGTGCGGGCCGAGCTGTGCCGGCTGGCGGTCGGCGACGATGCGCGGCTCGCGGTGTCGACGGTCGAGCTCGATCGCGGCGGCGCGTCGTACACCGTCGACACGCTGCGGGAGCTGCGGCGGGAGCGGCCGGGGGAGGAGCTGACGCTGATCCTCGGCGCCGACACGGCCGCCGGCCTGCCCGGTTGGCGGGAACCGGAGGCGATCCTGCGACTGGCGCGCGTGGCGGTCGCGCAGCGCGCCGGGACCGACCGCGCCGACGTGCTTGCAGCGCTGGCCGAGCTGGAAGGAGGCGAATCGGTGGTGT
The DNA here is from genome assembly GCA_038224135.1 of Solirubrobacterales bacterium. Classification (GTDB taxonomy): domain Bacteria; phylum Actinomycetota; class Thermoleophilia; order Solirubrobacterales; family Solirubrobacteraceae; genus F1-60-MAGs163. The sequence continues at coordinate 30,184 of JBBRFO010000023.1, read as the reverse complement.
TCTTCGACATGCCCGCGGTCGACGTGTCGTCGTCGGCGGTGCGAGCACGGGTGCCTGCGGGTCTGTCGCTCGATGGCCTGGTGCCGGAGGCCGTCGGCGCTCGCATCGACGACCTGGGGCTGTACGGTCACCCACACAGCTCATGACCACCGAAACACAACCGATACCCGCCGCCGACCTCGCCGACCTCGCCGCCCACTACGCGATCGAGAAGAAGGCGATCGACGTCGTCACGCTCGATCTGCGCGGCGTGGCCGGCTTTGCCGACTTCTTCGTGATCGCGACCGGCAACACGGATCGCCAGGTGAAGGCGATTCACGACGCGATCCACTTCGGCCTGAAGAAGGAGCACGACACGCTCCCGCGCCGGACCGAGGGCGCGGCCGAGGCGCGCTGGGTGCTGCTCGACTACTTCGACGTGATCGTCCACGTCTTCACGCCCGACGCGCGCGACTTCTACCGCCTCGAGCAACTCTGGGGCGACGTGCCAAAGCAGGAGCACGAGGCCGGCCCGGAGGAGGCAGTGCACGAGGAGGCGGCATCGTGAGCACGACCGAAGTCGGTGTGCGGGCGGACTACCGTCACATCCCCAAGCAGGCGACACCGGCGCCGGCATTCGCCGTCGAGGGCGCACGGCTGAAGTGGTACGACATCGCTCCGGCGGACGCGCCCGTTCCGGATCCGATCCACGATGTCGCGCGCTCGTGCGTGCGCAACGGCGCGGCGCTCGGTCAGCTCTCGTTCGGCGGCGAGATCGGGTTCGTGATCCTGCACCGCTGCGGCGCCGACTTCTACTTCCTGCTGATCTCGACGTGGCGCAACGAGAACGAGCTGTGGGAGACGGTCTGGGCCAAGAACGGGCCCGACGAGCTGTTGTTTCAGCCGCACCCGATTGATGTCGCGCATCATCCGACGTTCTGCGTCTGGGAACTCGGCGCGGTCAGCCACGAGCACGCTGCGTGGTCGCGCTACCTGCGGTCAGAGCGCGACGCCGAGGCGCGGCAGGCGTACCTGGCCGACTCGCTGGCCGGCGAGGTCTGAGCGGTCGGTCCACAAACGCCGAAGGCCGCCAGTCAGGCGGCCTTCGGTTGAGTGGAGCTAGTCGGGCTCGAACCGACGGCCTCTGCCATGCCATGGCAGCGCTCTTCCAGCTGAGCTATAGCCCCAAGCTCGTACTGCGCGGCCCATCGTACAAGACGGCGCTGGTTATTCCGCGATGGCTCGACCCTGAGGTAGAGCGTGCAGCTGTGCTCGACGTCGTCGATCGGGACGACGAACACTTTTTCGAGCTCCGGGCAGTAGATCGCGATCAAGTCGATCTCGTCGGCGGAATACGTCGATCGCACATACCCACGACCAGGGGTCAGCCGGGATCCGCTGAGCCGCGCGCGGACAACGCCGTTTCGCAGCGAGCCCCATTTGCACTGGACCCGCTGGATCGGACCGCCCCAGTCGAAGGCGAGGTCGTAACGAAGCCCCTCCACAGCCGGGCGAAGCACCCCGATTCCGAGCCGCGTCGCGTGCCACGCGACTGCCACCTCAGCGATCCCGCCCTTCTGGCTGGTTGTCAGAGTCCGTGCGTCGAACACGAACACATGTTCGCATACTCGTCAGACAGATCGCAAAACCGAGGAGTGCTGGCAGCTGTGCCGAGGCCCGACCCCGGGGCCGGATCCGGCCCCGGCCGCACTATCCTCCGCGACCACCCATGGACCACCGCTACGACCCGCAGGAGATCGAACCGCGCTGGCAGCAGGTGTGGGCGGACGAGCGCACCTGGGAGGTCGAGAACCCGGTCGGCGACGGCGTCGACGGCGACGGCCTGGAGCCCTCGTACGTCCTGGAGATGCTGCCGTATCCCAGCGGCGAGCCGCACATCGGCCACCTGAAGGTCTATTCCGTCGGTGACGCGGTGGCGCACTTCCACCGTCGCACCGGCCGCCGTGTGCTGCACCCGATGGGCTACGACGCGTTCGGCCTGCCGGCGGAGAATCACGCGATCAAGACGGGCCAGCACCCGCGCGCCTCGACCGACGAGGCGATCGCCGAGTTCCAGCGCCAGTTCCGCCGCTGGGGGATCTCGATCGACTGGTCGCGCGAGTTCGCGACCTGCGATCCCGAGTACTACCGCTGGACGCAGTGGATCTTCCTCGAGCTGTTCCGTGAAGGCCTGGCCTACAAGAAGGACGCCGCGGTCAAGTGGTGTCCGCACGACCAGACGGTGCTGGCCAACGAGCAGGTGATCGACGGCCATTGCGAGCGCTGCGGCGCCGAGGTCGAGTCCAAGCAGCTGGAGCAGTGGTTCTTCCGGATCACCGACTACGCCGACCGCCTGCTGGCCGACCTCGACACGATCGAGTGGCCCGAGCACGTCAAGACGATGCAGCGCAACTGGATCGGCCGCTCGGAGGGGGCCGAGGTGACATTCCGCTGCGAGGACGTCGATCCCTCGAGCCCGATCGACTACCCGGTCTTCACGACGCGGCCGGACACGCTGTTCGGGGCGACGTTCTTCGTCATGGCGCCCGAGCATCCGGACATCGAGCGCCTCGCCGCCGGAACCGGCAACGAGGCCGCGGTCCGCGACTACGTCAACCACGCGCTGAACGAGTCAAACGAGCTGCGCGGCGCCGCCGACAAGCCGAAGACCGGCGTCTTCCTCGGCCGCCACGTCGTCAACCCGGTCAGTGGCGAGTCGATCCCGATGTACGTCGCCGACTACGTGCTGATGGAGTACGGCACCGGCGCGATCATGGCCGTCCCCGGCCACGACGAGCGCGACTACGACTTCGCCAAGGCGTTCGACCTGCCGATCCGGCGCGTCATCGCCGGCGAGAATCCCGACGGCGACACCGACGGCCTGCCGTATGGCGGCGACGGCGCGCTCGTCAACTCGGCGCCGGAGTTCGACGGCCAGCCCAACCGCGAGGCGCTCGAGGCGATCGTCGGCTGGCTGGACCGCGAGGGCAAGGGGCACTCCTCGGTCAACTACCGCCTGCGCGACTGGCTCGTCTCGCGTCAGCGCTACTGGGGCTGCCCGATTCCGCTGGTCACGTGCGACACGTGCGGCCTGGTCCCGGTGCCCGACGATCAGCTGCCGGTCGTCCTGCCCGACGTCGAGGACTACAAGCCCAAGGGACGCTCGCCGCTGGCCGCGGCCGAGGACTGGGTCGCGACGACCTGCCCGACATGCGACGGCCCGGCGCGCCGCGAGACCGACACGATGGACACGTTCGTCGACTCGTCCTGGTACTTCCTGCGCTACTGCGACGCGCGAAACGACCAGGCGGCGTGGGACCCGGCCGCACTGCGCGCCTGGATGCCGGTCGACCAGTACATCGGCGGCGTCGAGCACGCGATCCTGCACCTGATGTACGCGCGCTTCTTCACGAAGGCGCTCAAGGACCTGGGCCACCTCGACGCCGACGAGCCGTTCGCGCGCCTGTTCACCCAGGGGATGATCACCAAGGATGGGGCGAAGATGTCCAAGTCCAAGGGCAACGTCGTCTCGCCCAAGGACATCGTCGCCTCCCATGGTGCCGACACCGCCCGCGCGTACATCCTCTTCATCGGCCCGCCCGACCAGGGCGCGGACTGGTCAGACGAAGGCGTCGAGGGCGTGCACCGGTTCCTCAGCCGGCTCTGGCGCCTGTCTGCCGAGACCGCCGACCGCGAGGGCCCGGGCCTGTCGCCGGAGCCCGACGGGGCCGACCTGGTGCTCGTCCGCAAGGCGCACTGGGCGATCGAGAAGGTGACCGGTGACATGGCCGGGCGCTTTGCCTTCAACACCGCGATCGCCGCCGTGATGGAGCTGACGAACGAGATCTCGCGCCTGCGCGAGGAGGCGTCGGCCGGTGCGATGCGCTTCGCGCTGGCGACGGCGAACTCGCTGCTGTTCCCGTTCGCGCCGCACGCCGCCGCCGACGGCTACCAGCTGCTGACCGGCGAGCGCGTGTGGGAGACGCCGTGGCCGGTCGCCGACGCCCACCACCTGGAATCCGACAGCTACGAACTCGTCTGCCAGGTCAACGGCAAGGTCCGCGACCGGATGCCGGCCCCGGCCGGCGCCGACCGCGACGCGCTGGAGGCGCTGGCCCTCGCCTCGGAGAACGTGCAGGCCCACATCGACGGTCAGGACGTCGTCAAGGTCATCGTCGTCCCGGGCAAGCTCGTGAACATCGTCGTTCGCGGCTGACACAGTCGTCCGCGCCGCAGCACGTTGAGTCGTCACAGTCCTGCCGGTCTGCTGTGACGCGCCCGCGCCTACGGTCGCGAGCATGCCCCCGCTGCCGCGCTCGACGCTCATCGGCTACGCGCTGCTCGCGGTCGTGGTGGTGGTCGTCGGCGGGCGCTGGCTGACGAGTCACACCGGCCCGTCGACGGCGACCGGTGCGCCGCAGTCGAACTTTCCGGGCAGCGCGTCGGTGAGTCCGCTCCAGATCACCCGCGCGCCGGTGGTGGCGCCGGTCGTCGACGTGACCGGCGCCGTGCGCCGTCCGGGCGTCTACCGGCTGGCGGCCGGCGCTCGCGTCCGGGACGCGCTGGCGCGCGCGGGAGGGACGACGCGTGGCGCCGACGCCGCCGCTGTCAACCTGGCGGCCAAGCTCGCCGACGGCCAGCAGATCGTGATCCCGAAGGCTGCGGCGGCGGCGCCGGCGTGCGGGGCGGCGGCGACGACCGGCACGGCGCCTGCGTCGGGTCCGGCCGGGGGCGCAACCCCGGCGAGCGGCCCGGTCAGCCTCAACGGCGCAACACTCGACCAGCTCGACACGCTGCCCGGCGTCGGGCCCGCCACGGCGCAGAAGATCGTCGACTGGCGCGCGCAGCACGGCGGCTTCGGGTCGGTCGAGGACCTCGGGCAGGTCGCCGGCATCGGGCCGAAGAAGCTCGCGACGCTGCGTCCGCTCGTCCAGCCGTGAGCTCACGCGCCGGGGCGCTGCGAGCGGCGCTGCTCGAGCGCCCGTGGCACGTGCTGACGGCGGGGTTCGTCATCGGTCTTGCCGCCGGCCCGCGGGCGCCGCTCGCGATGGCGCTCGCCGCCCTCGCCCTGTGCGGGCTGACCGCGCCGCCCGGCTGGACCCTCGCCGCGCTCGCGCTGCTGTTCGGCGGCGCCGGTCTGGCCGACGCGCGCCTGGCCGTGCTCGACCGGCCGCCGCCGCCGGCCGCGTTCGGCCACGCGGCGACGAGCACCGCGACGCTGCTCGAGACGCCGCGCGAGGAGGCGCACGGCGGGCTTCGCGCGGCGATCGAGCTGGATCGCCGGCGCGTGTTGCTGCGCTGGCGCGGGGCGGCGCCGGCACTCGTCACCGGCGACGTCGTCGTGGTCCGCGGCGCGCTGGCCCGGCCGTCACCGCGCGACGCCTGGCTTGCGTCGCGCCACATCCACGCGATCCTGCGCGCGGACGACGTCGCCGCGACGGGCGCGCGCCGCGGCGGCGTGGCCGGCCTGATCGACGCGGTGCGCCGACGTGCGCTTGTCGCGCTCGGGCACGATCTGCCGCCGGCCCAGGCCGGCCTGCTCCGCGGCATGGTGCTCGGCGACGACGCCACACTCCCACCCGCGACGCGGCAGGAGCTGCGCCGTGCCGGACTCGGCCACCTCGTCGCGGCCAGCGGCGCCAACATCGCCCTGCTCGCCGCCCTGGCGATGGGTATCGGAGCCGCGCTGGGGACCCCGCTGCGATCGAGACTGCTGCTCGTCCTCGGTCTGATCGCGCTCTACGTGCCGCTGGCCGGCGGCGGTGCGTCGATCCGCCGCGCCGGCGTGATGGGCGGCGCCGCCGTCGCTGCCACGCTCGCGTCGCGTCCCGCCGCCCGCTGGCATGCGCTGCTGCTCGCCGCCGCCGTCACGCTGGCGCTCGATCCGGCGTCGCTCACCGACCCTGGCTGGCAGCTGAGCTTCGCCGCCGTCGTCGCGATCGCGCTGCTTGCCGCGCCGATCCGTGACGCGCTCCGCGCGCGCCGGATCCCATGGGCGCTGGCGGAGGCGATCGCCGTGACCGCGGCCGCGACGATCGGCACCGCGCCGGTCTCCGCGGCCCGCTTCGGCACGCTGTCCCTGATCTCGCTGCCGGCGAACATCATCGTCGCGCCGGTCGTGGCGCCGATCACGTGGATCGGCATGCTGGCGGCGCTCGCGGCCCAGGTTGCCGAGCCGCTGGCGTGGCCGTTCGTCTGGCTCGCGGCGGCGCCGGTCGCGTTCGTCACCTGGGCCGGACACGTCGCGGCTGGACTTCCCGGCGCCGCCGTCAGCGCCCCCGCGGTGCTCGTCGGCCTGGTGACGTGCGCGATCGCCGCGGCCGTCCGCTGGCCGGCGGCTCGGCGCGCCGGGCGACCGCTGGCGCTTGCGGGCTGCCTCGCGGCGCTCGTCGCCGGCGCAGCCCGGTTGGCCGCGGGCCCACAGCCCGGCATCACCGCGACGAGCGCCGGTATGGCGTTCCTCGACATCGGGCAGGGCGACGCGACGCTCCTGTTCGACCACGGCCGGACGATCCTGGTCGACACCGGCCCGCCCGACGGCCCCGTCCTGCGTCGCCTGCACGACCTCGGTGTTCGGCGGCTCGACGCGCTGCTCGTGACGCACGCACAAGCCGACCACGACGGCGCCGGCGGGGCGATCCTGCGCGCGCTGCCGGTCGGCGCGCTGCTCGACGGTCGCGACGGCGTCCGCGAGCCTGCCGGCGCGGCGCTCGACAGCGCCGGCGACGCGCACCTGCAGCGGCTCATCCCGCGTGCCGGCAGCATCGTCCGCGCGGGCGCCCTCAGCCTGCACGTCCTCTCGCCGGGCCCCGGCGGCACCGCACCCGGCGAGGATCCCAACGTCCGCGCGGTCGTCGCCGTCGGACAGGTCGGCGGCGTGCGCATCCTGCTCACCTCCGACGCCGAGTCCGACGTGCTGGCGCCGCTGCATCCGCCGCCGGTGGACGTGCTGAAGGTCAGCCATCACGGCAGCGCCGATCCGGGCCTCGGCGACCTGCTCAGCGAGCTGCGCCCGCGCCTTGCCGTCATCGAGGTCGGCGCCCACAACACCTACGGCCACCCGACGCCGGCGACGCTCGCGACGCTCGACGCGGCAGCGGTTCCCGTCCTGCGGACCGACCGCGACGGGACGGTCGTCGTCACCGTCGACGGCGGCACGCTGCGCGTGCATCGGCACGCCTGACCGCGGCGTACACTCGCCTCGCCCGTGCCCGAGTTCAAGCCCGCCTACCTGATTCACGGCGACGACCACGGTCGCGTCGGCGAGCGGCGCGCGCGGCTCCGCGGCGTCGCCGAGGCCCAGTCGGGTGCAGGCGGGATCGAGCTGTTCGAGGGCGAAGACGCGACGCCGGCGACGGTCGCGCTGGCGCTCAGCGCGATGACGTTCGCGATCGGCCGCCGCTTCCTGATCGTCGACGGCGTCGAGCGCTGGAAGGACGCGGACGTGACCGCCGAACTCGGCGCGGTGCTCGCTGATCCGCCGCCGGACACGACGGTGGCGTTCTTCGCGCGTGAGGACGGCCGCGTGCAGGCGCCGGCGGCGCTGCACAAGCTCGTCACGAAGGCCGGGGGAGACGTCGCCGTCGAGAAGCTCCGCAAGCTCAAGGAGCTGCCGCGCTGGGCGATCGACCAGGCGGCGCAGCTCGGCGTGCAGCTCGACGGTGGCGGGGCACAGGCACTGGTCGCCCGCGTCGGCGAGCGTCAGCAGCGGATCCTGCGCGAGCTGGAGACGTTGGCGCTGGAGCACGGCGCCGGCGCGACGCTGGGCGTCGAGGAGGTCGAGGCCTCAGCCGCCGCCTCGTCCGAGCGCCAGGCCTGGTCGCTGGCGGACGCGATCGTCGCCGCTGACCGGCGCGCGGCGACCGCCGTCTACGGCGAGCTGCGCGAACAGGGCGAGGATCCGGGGCGGCTGATCCCGCTGATGGCACGCCGCGTGCGCGAGGTGCTTGCGATCGCCGAGCGGCTCGAGCTCGGCGCTGCGCCGGCCGACATCAAAGCGACGCTGAAAGGCAATCCGTACGCAGCCGACCGCCGGATCCGCGAGGCCCGCGGCGCCGACCTGGGGGCGCTGCGCAACGCGCTGGAGGCGATCGCCGACCTCGAACTGGCGACGCGCGGCGGCAGCGAGCTGGCGCCCGACACGGCGGCGCTGCGCGCGATCGCCCGCGCCACCGCCTGACCGACGAGCTCAGTTGGTCGACCAGTCCTGCGGCTCGTAGACCGCGCCGGCGGACCCGCCGATGATCAGCAGCCGCAGGCCGTCCGAGCCGCCGATCACCGCGCGCGGTCGGCCGGGGCCGACGGCGACGACGTGCTCCGGCGAGACCGGCAGCCGCTCGCCGTCCTCGTCCAGCACGATCCAGCCGGACCCGGACAGCCCGACGTAGAGTTCCTCCTGGCCGCTCTCCTGCTCGTCATGGCTCTTGGTCGTGTAGTCCGCCGGGATGTTCATGACGTTGGCGCCGAACGCCGACAGTCCCAGGCCGGCGCGCAGCATCCGGGCGAACCCATCCCACAGCGGGGGCAGGTCGTCGATCGCACTGCCGCGCGCATCGCCATGGCCGAGCCTCGAAGTCGTCATCGCACGATCCTCGCGCGCCGGCGTCGCGGGGTCAAACGGACATTGGACCGAGCACGCCGCCCGGGGAGCGGCTACGCGCCGGCGCGGACGCGGGCGGCGCGGGACTTCTTGCGCGCACCCGTGTTGCGGTGCATGGCACCGCGCTTGACGGCCTTGTCGATCGTCGAGACCAGACGGAGGTGCTCGGCGTCGGCGGCGTCGGACTCGCCGGATGCGACGACCTCCGTCAGGCGACGGAAGTACGTCTTGATGGCGGACGTGTAGCGCTTGTTCTCCAGGCGCTCACGCTCGGAGCGCAGGATGCGCTTCTTCTGCGAGTGAATGTTGGCCATAACCGACGGGGGAGGATAGCGGCCTCGTCGCTCGCCGGCCCCGACGCGGCGGATCGACCATCTACAGTCCCGCCGCAGTGTCCTCGTCCTCGGGATCCCCCGGCGCCCCTGCCGCAGCGCATGAGGCTGAGCCCCCGGGCACGGGCCACGGCGTCGCTCGCAACACAGCGATCTTCTCGATCGCGACGGGCCTCTCGCGGATCGCCGGCCTCGTGCGCGAGATCGTTGCCAGCGCAGCGTTCGGCACCTCCGGGGCAGCATCGGCGTTCACGCTCGCGTTCCAGATTCCCAACCTCGTGCGCGGCCTGTTCGCCGACGCGGCGCTGAATGCGGCGTTCGTGCCGGTCTTCACCGAGTACCTGGAGCACAAGCGCCGCCGCGAGGCGGTCCTGCTGGCCTCGACCCTGTTCTGGATCATCCTGCTCGTGCTGGGGGCGATCTCGGCGCTGTTCGTCCTGATCGCGCCGTATGTGATCCCGCTGTTCATCGGCGGCCAGCATTTCACCCAGGAGCTGATCGACCTGACGGTCGGGCTCTCCCGCGTGCTGTTCCCGATCGTCGTGCTGCTCGGCCTCAACGGCCTGTTCGCCGGCGTGCTGAACGCGAACAACCACTTCACGATCCCGGCGATCGCACCGCTGGTCTGGAACATCGTGATCATCGTCGCGCTGGTCGTCCTGCGGCCGATGTTCCACGGCCAGAACCAGATCTACGCCTACGCGATCGGCGTGCTGATCGGCACGCTCGTGCAGTTGCTGATGGTGATCCCGGCGCTGCGCAGGATCGACTTCCGGCTCGAACGGGTGATGGACTGGCGTGATCCGGCCGTGCTGCGGGTGCTGCGGCTGATGCTGCCGGTGACGATCGGGCTCGGCGTCATCAACATCGACCTGCTGATCAATTCGGTCGTCGGCACGCTGATCTCGTCGGGCGCGCCGCGCCAGATCGACGCGGCGTTCCGCATCTACATGCTGCCGCAGGGGCTCTTCAGCGTCGCGCTGGCGACGGTGCTGTTCCCAGCGCTCAGTCGCCTCGTCGCTCGCCGCGACCGCAACGGGGTCCGCGCGCTGCTCGGCACCGGCACCCGCCAGAACGTGCTGCTGCTGGTGCCGGCGGCGGTCGCGACGATGGTGCTCGCGACGCCGATCACGCGGCTGCTCTACGAGTACGGCAGGTTCGGCCCGGGCTCGACCGACCAGGTGGCGACGGCGCTGTTCTGGTTCTCGTTCTCGCTCCCGTTCGCGGGCGTCAATCTGCTGCTGACGCGGACGTTCTTCTCGATCCAGCAGCCGTGGATCCCGACGCGGCTTGCGGCGCTGAACCTCGTCGTCAACCTGATCCTGTCGCTGGCGCTGTACAAGCCGTTCGGCGTCGCCGGGCCGGTCATCGGCACCGTCGTCGCCAGCGCCGGCATGACGGCGCTGCAGACGCAGGCGCTGCGGCTGAAGCTCGGCGGGACGATCGAGGGCCGCCAGACGCTCCAGGCGACGATCAAGGTCCTGATCGCCTCCGCGGCGCTCGCGGCGGTCAGCGGCGGGACGTGGCTGGCACTCGATTCGGCGCTCGGCCATGAGAGCGTGCCGGCGCGGCTGATCCCCGTCGCGACGGCGCTGACGCTGGGATTCGCGGTCTACGCGACGGTCGTCCAGCGACTCGATGTCGCCGAGGCCCAGCAGATCCGGCGCTTCGTGGCCGGCCGGCTGGCTCGTTGAGCCTGGATCGACCGATGCAGGCTGAGCGGCGCTGAGCCGTCGCCGGGCGGCGTTACAGATGCGCCAGAAGGCTTCCGCAATGCCGCTTGCGGGAGTACCGTTGGCGGCCGTGGACGGATCCGCGCTCGACCTCGCGCTCGCTCCGGCGACCGATGTCCCTTCGGCCTGCGCCGTCGTCGTCGGCGTGCTCGCCGCGCGGGACGGCCATCAGGCCGGCGCCTACCTGGAGCGCTCCGGCCGCCTGCGCTGCCAGGCGTCCGCCGGGGGCGGGCATCTGCTCGACGGGATTCCGGTCGCCGCCGGCCCGATCGGGCTGGCGCTCCGGAGCGGCGAGGAACAGCTGGTCGACGGGCTCGAAGGCATCCATCAGGCCGCCTGCCTGCCGCTCGTCGTCTTCGGCAGCGTCGTCGGCGTGCTCGTCCTGGCCGGGAACTCGGGGATCGGCGCCGGCGAGCTCGACACCGTCCGCGCGGCCGCCGGGTCGCTCGGGCGCCGGATCGAGCAGCTCGGCGGCGCGCCCGACGAGCGCGCCGCGAGCCGGCTGGCCCAGCACATCAGCGCCGTCGCCGCACTTGACGATCCGGCCCGCGTCGAGCGCGCCGCGCTGATCGCGGCGCTCGACCTCGCGGGGATGCAGTCGGGCGCGTTCGTCGCCCACGAGGCCAGCGGCCGGATGGTCGTCCGCTGCTCGGCCGGGCCGCTCGCGCGCAGCCTCGACGCGCTTCCGGCCGGCGCGCTGGAGACGCTGGCCGACGTGCTTGCCGGCGGCGCCTCGATCGCGCTTCGCGGGGGTGAGCGCGCCGGCGGCCCTGAACTGCCGGCGCCGCTCGCCGCGCTGCGGGGCCTGGGGGCCGCGAGCGCGGTGGCCGTGCCGGTCGCCGCTCGCGGCGAGCTGACCGGCGCGCTGGTGCTCGCCGATCCGCGCGCGCTGGTGCTCGGCACCGACACGATCGAGCTGCTCGAGCTGCTCGCCGTCCAGGTCGGCAGCGCGCTGCGGGCCGCGGACGCCGTCGCCGAGCTGCGCCATCGCGCCTCGACCGACCCGCTGACCGGCCTGGGACACCGGGGCGCCTTCGACGAGACGCTCGCCGCCTCGCACCGCCGGCCGATCAACACCGCCGTCGCGCTGTGCGACGTCGACAGCTTCAAGGCGCTCAACGACAGCCGCGGCCACCAGGAGGGCGACCGCGCGCTGCTCGCCGTCGCCGCCGCGCTCCAGGGCTCGCTGCGTCGCGGCGACTCGCTGTACCGCCTGGGCGGCGACGAGTTCGCCGCGCTGCTCGCGGTCCGCAACGAGTCCGAGGCGCTCGCGGCCGCCCAGCGCATGCGAGACGCCGTGCTCCGTGCGCAGATCGGCGTGACCGTGTCGGTCGGGGTCGCCGTGCCGAGCCTGGAGGAGACCGACGTGGCGCTGATCGGCCGCGCCGATCGCGCGCTCTACGCCGTCAAGGACGCCGGTCGTGACGGCGTCGCGCTGGCGCCGCCGGCCGGCAGCGCCACGGCGCGCTGAGCGCCGTCCGCGGCGCGGTCCGCGCCGCGAGGAGCCCTACCCTCCAGGCCTGGGCCTGGCACGGTCCGCGCCGCCATGGACCAGTCCCACATCCGCAACTTCTCGATCATCGCCCACATCGACCACGGGAAGTCGACGCTGGCCGATCGGATCCTGGAGATGACCAAGACCGTCGACCCGCGCACGATGCGCGCGCAGCTGCTCGATTCGATGGACCTCGAGCGCGAGCGCGGCATCACGATCAAGGCCCAGGCCGTCCGCGTCTTCTACGACGCGCGCGACGGCCAGACCTACCAGCTGCACCTGATCGACACGCCCGGCCACGTCGACTTCACCTACGAGGTCTCGCGCTCGCTGGCCGCGTGCGAGGGCGCGCTGCTCGTCGTCGACGCCTCGCAGGGCGTCGAGGCGCAGACGCTGGCCAACACCTATCTCGCGGTCGACGCCGGGCTCGAGCTGATCCCGTGCCTGAACAAGATCGACCTGCCCGGCGCCGAGCCCGAGCGTGTCAGCGAAGAGGTCTCCGAGCTGCTCGGTGAGCCGGCCGAGAACATCCTCACGATCTCCGGCAAGACGGGGGAGGGGGTGATCGACGTGCTCGAGGAGCTCGTCGCCAAGGTCCCGCCGCCCGCGGGTGATCCCGACGCGCCCGCGCGGGCGCTGATCTTCGACTCCGAGTTCGACCAGTACCGCGGCGTCGTCGCCTATATCCGCGTGGTCGACGGGGTCTTCAAGAAGGGCGAGGCGATCCGCGCGATGGCCGGCACGACCGAGGCCGAGATCGACGACATCGGCTTCTTCAGCCCGCAGATGGTCAGCACCGACCAGCTCGCCGCGGGCGAGGTCGGGTACCTCATCACCGGCATCAAGGACGTCACGGCGCTGCGCGTCGGCGACACGCTGACGACCAAGCACCACGGTGCCAGCGAGGCGCTGCCCGGCTACCGCGAGGTCAAGCCGATGGTGTTCTGCGGCCTGTTCCCGATCGACTCCGACGAGTACCCCGAGCTGCGCGACGCGCTGGAGAAGCTGGTCCTCAACGACGCGGCGCTGAGCTGGGAGCCGGAGACCTCCGACGCGCTCGGCTTCGGCTTTCGCTGCGGGTTCCTCGGCCTGCTGCACATGGACATCGTGCGCGAGCGGCTGGAGCGCTAGTACGACCTCAACCTGATGGCGACGATGCCGTCGGTCGGGTTCGAGGTCGAGCTGACCAACGGCGACATCGTCGAGGTCCACAATCCGTCCGACATGCCCGATCCGGCCCGCGTCGCGGAGATCCGCGAGCCGATGATCAAGGCCAGCATCCTGACGCCGGTCGAATATGTCGGGACGATCATGGAGCTGTGCCAGGAGAAGCGCGGAGAGCAGGCGGGCATGCACTACCTGTCGGCCCAGCGCGTGCAGATGACCTACGACCTGCCGCTGGCCGAGATCGTCCTGGACTTCTTCGACCAGCTCAAGTCGCGCACCCGCGGCTACGCCTCACTGGACTACGAGATCACCGACCTGAAGGCATCGAACCTCGTCAAGCTGGACGTGCTGCTCGCCGGCGAGACGGTCGACGCGCTGTCGATGCTCGTCCACAAGGACAAGGCCTACGCGTTCGGCCGCACGCTGACCGAGAAGCTGCGCGAGAAGATCCCGCGCCAGCAGTACGACGTGCCGATCCAGGCCGCTATCGGGTCGCACATCGTCGCCCGCGAGACGGTCAAGGCGTTCCGCAAGGACGTGATCGCCAAGTGCTACGGCGGGGACATCTCGCGCAAGCGCAAGCTGCTCGAGAAGCAGAAGGAGGGCAAGAAGCGGATGAAGCAGGTGGGCCGCGTCGAGGTGCCGCAGGAGGCGTTCCTCGCGGTGCTCGAACTCGGCGACTCGAAGTAGGCGTGTGACGCGCCGGCGGTTGTGGCGTAGTGGTCGCATGCGCTGGTTCCTGCTCGTTCTGCTGCTCCTCGCCGTCGCCGCGCCGCTCGCAGGTGGTTCGGCGCTGCCGGCCGGGCCGACGGATCCGCACATCGCCGACGGCTCCGCTGCCCGGCATCTCTCCGCCGCGCGCGCCCGCTGGAAGTCGCGCGGCTTCGCGAGCTACCGCTTCACCGTGACGCAGACATGCTTCTGCGCGCCGCGTGGCGGGAGCGCGACGATCACGGTCCGCGGTGGCAGGCGCAGCGGAGCGACGGAGCGGCTGCTGGTCGCTTCGAGCGTGCCCCGGCTGTTCGCGCTCGTCGACGGAGCGATCAAGGGCAAGGTCGCGCGGCTGACGGTCAGCTACGACGCGCGCCGCGGCTACGTCCGTCACGTCTACATCGACAGCAGCGCGATGATCGCCGACGAAGAGGTCGGCTACGACGTGCGCGGGCTCGTGCGAGTGCGGCAGCGGTAGCGAGGTTCAGCGCGCAGGCCGCGGTGGCGCGGCAGACCGGACGCGGAAACCCCGCGCCGCCGACGGGCCCTCAATGCGGCAAAACGAGGGCACGTCAAGCGTGGCAAGGCCTCTCAGGCGAGCTATGCGGCCTGTGGCATGTCCGAAACGGGGGTTTCGTCACCCAGGAACGATGCGACGCGCGAGGCGGCCAGTCCCACCATGCCGCCAGCCTGGCCCGCTCGCTCCCACCCTGCCGGAGAAGGGGAGGGACGGGACGAGGGGAGGCAAACGCGGTCCTCAGCCGACCCTGGCTCGCGCCGTGACCTTTGCCCGGCCGGCCTGTCTCAGCAAGCGGACACGACCAGCCGGTACACCCGGTGGCACTCCTCCGATCTTCGCGCGGCAAGGACGCCTCGCGGATGCATGGATGCAGGTTTCAGGTTGCATGGACGCGGCAGAACCGCCGTTGCTGACTTCCCCCCAGGTCGAAGGCAGCGGCGGTTCCTGCGTGCTCGCATCACCGCGTGGTTCGACAGACTGTCAAATCGTGCCCAGGCTCTGTAGGTTCATGCCCGCCCTAAGACGGCGCACCGGCGCGGACGCGGGATCGTCCGCTCGCGTGCACGGTCCCTGAGAAGGGCAATAGGGAAGGTCGGGACGTTTGCTCGGGTCCATGAGCACGTCCAACCGCAAGAGTGGCCCCGGCACCGTCCCCCCGGATCTGCCGGGGCCACTCGCGTCTTAGCGCCGCGCCGACCGGCGTCGTTCCACGTCGGGCCGGGCTGGAGCCAAGCTCATGCCCGCTTCAAGGACCCGCGTGAGGTCCAGCGCCCTCGCTGCTGGTTCCCGCGCGGCAGGTCGACCAGCTCGACGACCTTTGCCGTCCTGGTGAACCCGAGCAGCCGCCGGATGCCGGCTGTGCCGTCGATGACGATCAGCCGGTCGCCGGCGATTGTTGCCCGCAGGCTCGCGTTGCGAAAACCCCTGGCGGGTGGCTCGGCATCGTCGGGCAAGCCGGAGAGCACTTCGAGCACGTGCTCGACCGCGGCTGCCCGTTCGCCCGGCAGGTCGCGTAGTCGCTCGCTGCAACATTCGCCGCGCTCCAGCAGGTGCGCGAGCATCGTGAGCGGCGGTACCGGCTCGTCGTCCATGCTGGCGAGTCTGGCATCGACGCGGGCGGGTTGGCCGGGTCTCGCCACCACGTTGCGGGCGCAACTGACCCCGGACAGCAGGAAGCCCCGCCGGAGCGGGGCTTCCGTACCACGTGGACCCAAGTAACCCCGCGCCGCCGACGGGTCCCTCAACCCGCCGGCGGTGCGATTCCCCCAAACAGCGTCCGAGTGCCCCCAAGCACGCCGGTCGCGTACTGCGGACCCTCCCGCGTGACGCGCCAAGAGTCAAGTGGCAACTGTCACAGGGTCGCCAATTTGCACGGAGCGCGATGATGGCGGTCATGGACTTCGAGCTGCAGGACAAGGTCTGCGTGGTCACCGGAGCGAGCCGCGGAATCGGCCGCGCGACCGCCGAGCGGCTCGCCGCCGAAGGCGCGCGCGTGCTGCTCGTCGCTCGCGGGGAAGCGGAACTGCGCGTCGTCGCAGAGCCGCTTGGCGATCGTGCCGACTACCTCGCCTGCGACGTCACCGACCCGGCCGCGGACGAGCGGATCATCGCCACCTGTGCCGAGCAGATGGGCGGCGTCGACGTGCTGGTCAACAACGCCGGGACGACCTGGGCGCGACCGCTCGACGAGCTGACCGACGACGACTGGCTCGCCCAATACGCCCTGCACGTGCTGGCGCCGATGCGGCTGATGCAGGCCGCGGCGCCGCGGATGGCCGCGCGCGGCGGCGGGCGGATCGTCAACGTCTGTTCGTCCGCGGGCAAGCGGCCGTCGCTCTACAACGCCGCCTACAGCGTCACGAAGGCCGCGCAGCTGTCGCTGTCGCGCACCTACGCCGACGCGTTCGCGGCGTCCGGGGTGCTCGTCAACGCGGTCGCGCCCGGGCCGGTCGCCAGCGAGCTGTGGATGGCGCCGGGCGGGATGGCCGAGCAGCTCGGCGCGGCCGAAGGCATCACGCGCGAGGAGTCGATCGCGCGGCGCTCGGCGAGCGTGCCGCTGGGGCGCTTCGCCGAGCCGGGCGAGGTCGCCGACGTGATCGTCTTCCTCTGCTCGGCGCGGGCGAGCACGGTCACCGGGGCGGCCTGGTCGGCGGATGGCGGAACGGTCCGCACGATCGTCTGACCAGGGCCGGCGGCCCGCCGCCGCTCGTACAATCGCCTGCGTGCTCACTGCACGCCAGGAACTGCTGCTGCGCAAGGTCGTCGAGGCCCACCAGGCGACCGGCCTGCCCGTGGGATCGAAGGTGCTCGCGCACGACGCTGAGCTCGACTGCGGCCCGTCGACGATCCGCGCCGAGCTGGCGATCCTCGAGGAGCACGGCATGCTCGCCCACCCGCACACCTCCGCCGGGCGCGTTCCGACCGACGTCGGCCGGCGCTTCTACGTCGATCGACTGCTGCCCGAGGGGCCGGTTCCGGCGACGCGGCTGCCGCTTGAGCTGATGCAGCGCGAGCTCGACCAGGCGATGCGCACGACGACCGAGACGCTGGCGCAGGTCACGAACTTCATGGCGATCGTGTCGGCGCCGCCCCCGGAGAGCGCGACGGTCCGCCACGTCGAGGTGCTGTCGTTGCAGCCGCAGGTCGTGATGACCGTCGTCATCACGTCGACCGGCGGCGTCACCAAGCAGGTCACGGCGTTCGGCGAGGACGTCGACCCCGGCCTGGTGACGTGGGCGGGTGCGTACCTGGCTGAGCGCCTCGTCGGTCACGGCCTGGGCTCGCGGATGGTCGCGCAGCGGATCGCCGACCCGACGCTCGGCGCCAGCGAGCAGCGTTTCCTCGCCGCGCTCGCGCCGGCGCTGGGCGGGCTGCACCAGGGTGAGGAGGAGCGCGTCTACGTCGAGGGCGCGGCGCGGCTGCTCGGCGCTGACCGGCTCCAGGACCTCGAGCAGATCAACGACCTGATGAACGCGCTCGAGCGCCGTGTGACGCTGCTCGGCGCGCTGCGGGCGGCGTTCGGGTCGCGCGACGTGCTGGTGCGGATCGGGACCGAGAACGAGCTGCCGGCGCTGCGCTCGCTGGCGCTGGTGGCGGCGGGCTACGGTCTGCCGCAGCAGCCGCTGGGGACCGTCTCGGTCATCGGTCCGCTGCACATGGACTACGGCGCGTCGATCGCCACCGTCCGCGACGCGGCGGCGCAGCTGTCGCGGTACATCGAAGGCGTCTACGAGCGCTAGCGAAAGGCAGAGCTTGTCCAGCACCCTTCCCAGGGACCCGTACGAGGTCCTCGGCGTTCCGCGCGATGCCGACGAGACGACGATCAAGAAGGCCTTTCGCAAGCTTGCCCGCGAGCTGCATCCGGATGTCAACGCGCACGACCCGCAGGCCGAGGAGAAGTTCAAGGAGACGGCTGAGGCGTACGAGATCCTGTCCGATCCCAAGCGCCGCGAGACGTTCGACCGCTACGGCCACGAAGGTCTGCGCAGCGGCGGGATGCGCCCCAACTTCGACGCCTTCGGATCAATCGGCGATCTGTTCGAGGCGTTCTTCGGCCCGCAGTTCGGCGGCGGCTACGCGGCCAGCCACAGTGGCCCGGTCCAGGGTGAGGATGCGATCGTCGCGAGCGAGATCGAGCTCGGCGAGGCGGCCGGCGGTGCGCGCACGACCGTCGCCTTCGAGGCCGTCGACGGCTGCGAGCGCTGCGAAGGGACCGGCGGCGAGCCGGGGACCGAGGTGCACCGCTGTGACCGCTGTGACGGCGCCGGCGTGGTGCAGATGGTCACGCGGTCGCCGTTCGGTCAGGTGATGCGCACGACCGCCTGCGACGCCTGCGGCGGCGAGGGCCGGATCCCCGACGAGCCGTGCAAGGACTGCGACGGCCACGGCCGCCTGGTGCGTCGGCGCGAGCTGGAGGTCGACGTGCCTCCGGGTATCTCCGACGGGCAGCGGATCCGGCTGCAGGGCCGCGGCCACGCTGGTGAGCGCGGCGGCCCGCCCGGCGACCTGTACGTGCAGATCCGGGTGCGCGCGCACGAGCGCCTGCTGCGCGACGGCGACGACCTGGTGACGGCGCTCGACGTCCCGGCGCCGCTGGCCGCGCTCGGCGCAAAGCTGCACGTCGAGGGGCTCAGCGGCGACGTCGAGGTCGACGTGCCCGCCGGTTCGCAGCCGGGCGGCACCGTGACGCTGCGCGGCGCCGGCATGCCGCAGCTGCGCCGCCCGGACCGCCACGGCGACCTGCGCGTCGTGCTCAACGTGCTGATCCCGCGGCGTCTCAACGCCGAGCAGCGCGAGCTGACGCGCAAGCTCGCCGACTCGCTGACGGCGGAGAACCTCAGCACCAGCGAGAGCGTGACTCAGAAGCTGCGCCGGCTGTTCGGCGGGCACGAGTGATCCGCCTGGCGCTGCGCGTGCGGCGCGCCGATGCCGAGGTCGCGCTTGCCGAGCTGCTGGAGCTGGCGCCGTCGGGCGTCGAGGAGCGCGACCTGGGCGATGACATCGTCGAGTACGCGGTCTACGGACCGCCTGGCGAGCTGCCCGCGCTCCCGGCGCTGACTGCGGCCGTCGGCGGCGCGCTGGTCGAGATCGTCACCGAGGAGATCGCCGACGACTGGCACGAGCGCTGGAAGGCGTTCCACCGGCCGGTCGCCGTCGGGCCCGATCCGGCGCACCCCGTCCTGCGTGTGCGGCCGCCGTGGGAGCCGGCCGGCGACGACGGGGTGCTCGACCTCGTGATCGATCCGGGCCAGGCGTTCGGCACCGGTGCCCATGACACGACGCGGCTGTGCCTGGAGCTGCTGCTGGAGGTCGAGCCCGGCGGCGCCTGCGTCGACCTGGGCTGCGGATCAGGCGTGCTGGCGATCGCGGCCGCGCGGCTGGGGTGGGGGCCGGTGCTCGGGGTCGACCACGACGCGGAGAGCGTTGCGGCGACGATCGAGAACGCGGCGGTCAACGGAGCGACGGTGGAGGCGCGCCGCTTCGATCTGCTGCGCGACGGGCCGGCTCCTGCGGCGCCGACCGTGCTCGCCAACCTGCTCCGGCCGCTGCTGGTCGCGGTTGCGCGAGCGGGCTTCGACGGCGAGCAGCCGCGGGTGCTGATCGCCAGCGGCCTGCTGGCGCGCGAAGCCGACGAGATCGCCCAGGCGTTCGCGCCGCACGGTCTGCACGAGGCCGGCCGCCGCCACGGCGGCGAGTGGGCCGCGCTGCTGCTGCGCCGGGACTGAGCAGCGCGCTCTCGCGGATCGGGTGCAGTTTGTCAGCTCTGGCGCGCATTTCTGCACCCGATTCGGGGGATCTACAGCGTTGCGGCGGGTACCGCCAGGCCGGGCACCGGCGAGCGGCCGCGCAGCACGCGGTCGGCGGTCGTGACGAGCAGGTCGCAGCCGTCCTCGCCGGCGAACGAGACGCTGGAGACGAACGCGCCGTCGAGCTCGATGATCTCGATCAGCGCACCGTCGGGATCGAGCCGGCCGATGCCCCCGCCGGGCCCGAGGGCGACCCAGACGCCGCCCTCGGCGTCAACCGCCAGCCCATCGCACGAGCCGCGCGGGGACTGGGCGAAGACGCGTCGCCCGCCGCCATCGCGGTCGTAGGCGAGCACGCACGCGGCCTGGAAGTCTGCGACGTAGAGCGTCGTCCCGTCCGGCGACAGGCCGATGCCGTTCGGCCAGAGGACGTCGTCGGCGACGATCTGCGGCTCGCCGCCGTCGGCGGGCAGCTGCCAGACCTCGCCCGGCACCGGGTCCTCGCCGGCCATCGGCCGGAAGCGCAGCGCGCCCGCGAGGACGCCGCCGGCGCCGTCGGAGCTGATGTCGTTGATGCCCATGACGCCGGGCGGCTGGAGCAGGCTGCGGGTCTCGCCGTCAGGCTCGACCAGTGCAAGGTCGCGTCCCGAGACGACGATGCCGCCGCTCGCGTGCGGCAGCAGACCGCCGACGCCGCGCCGCTTGGCGATCACGATCTCGGGCCGCCGCCGGCCGGTCGCGGGGATCCGCCAGACTCCGCCGGCGACCACGTCGCTGAACAGGATCGAGCCGTCCGGAAGCCCGCGCGGAGCCTCGGCGAGGACGTGGCCCGAGCTCAGCGTGTCCATGGCGCGCAGTCTCACACAGCGGGGTAGGTTCTCCTCGATGCGCGACGCGGTGATCATCGGCGCCGGCCACAACGGGCTCGTCGCCGCCGCCTACCTGGCGCGGGCGGGGCTCGACGTCGAGGTGCTCGAGCGGCGCGACCTGGTCGGCGGCTGCTGCGTCACCGAGGAGCTGTGGCCGGGCGTGCGCGCCTCGCCCGGTGCGTACACGCTGTCGCTGCTGCGCCGTCGGATCATCGACGAGCTCGATCTCGCCGGGCACGGCCTCAGCGTCAGCGCCCACGAGCCGTACCTGTTCGCCCCGCAGCCGGATGGGCGCAAGGTCGTCACCTGGTCCTCACGCGAGCGGACGGCTGAGCAGCTCGCCCGGGACTTCAGCCAGGCCGACGCCGACGGCTACCGCGCCTGGGCGACGCGCTGGTCGGATGCGGCTGCGCGGGCGCGGCCGCTGATGCTGGAGCCGGCCGACCGCGAGCGCTGGCTGGCCGCCATCGGGCCCGAGATCCTCGACGGCTCGATCGCCGACGACCTCGCCGGCATCCCGACCGAGGCCGTCCGCGTGCCGTTCGCGATCCAGGGGCTGATCGGGACGCTCGCCGGTCCGTCGGATCCCGGGACGGCGTTCGTCGGCTTCTTCCACGACCTCGGCGAGGCCGCGGGCGACCCGGGCGTGTGGGGCTTTGCGCGCGGCGGCATGGGCGCCGTGACCGAGGCGCTGCGCCGCGCCGCCGTCGCCGCCGGCGCGAGCGTGCGGCTCGACGCGCCGGTCGCGCGGGTGCTGCGCGACGAGCGGTCAGGACGTGCCTGCGGCGTCGTCCTGGAGAACGGCGACGAACTGCCCGCGCGCGTCGTGCTCGCCAACACCGATCCGGTTCGCACCGCCGCGCTCGCCGGCGTCTCGCGGCCGGACAGCTGGGAGACGCGCAGCCCCGTCGTCAAGGTGATGGTGCTGCTCGACGGCCTGCCCGACTTCCCGTCATGGCCCGGCGCGGATCCGTGGTCGGGAACGATCGACATCGGCTTCTCGCTCGATGATCTGGAGACCGCCGCCGACGACGCCCGCGCCGGGCGCGCGGCGCAGCGCCCGTGGATCGAGGCCGCCTGCCAGACGACCGCCGACGACACCCTCGCGCCGCCCGGCCGCCATGTGATGTCGATGTTCTGCCAGTGCTTCCCGCCCGACGTCGACGCTGATGTCGCCGCCGACCTGGCGATCGCGCGCTTCGCCGAGGTCTGCCCGGAGTTCCCGGACCGGATCGTCGACCGGCTGGCACTCGGCCCGGCGCAGCTCGAGGCGCGCTTCGGCATCACCGGCGGCAACATCTTCCACGGCGAGATGCTCGGCTCGCAACTGCTCGAGCGGCGCTTCGGACCGCGCGCGTTCGCTGGCGTCGAGGGGCTGTACCTGGCAGGCTCAGGTGCGCACCCCGGCGGCGCCGTCACGGGCGCGCCCGGATACCTCGCGGCGCAGGCCGTGCTGGAGGACTTTCAGGACCAATCGAAGGAGTCGGCATGAGCATCAGTCCCAGTGACGTCCGGATCCGGTCGGGAGCCGACGAGCTCGCCGCGTGGGTCTACGAGCCTGACCACAGCGGCGATCGCGTCCCTTGCATCGTCATGGCCCACGGCTTCAGCGCGACGCGCGCCGACGGCCTGCCGGCGTATGCCGAGCGTTTCGCCGCGGCGGGCTTCGGCGTCGTCCTGTTCGACTACCGCGGTTTCGGGGACAGCGGCGGCGAGCCGCGCCAGGTGATCGACATCCGCCGCCAGCAGCGCGACTACCGCGCGGCGATCGAGTTCGCGCGCCGCCAGCCGTGGATCGATGGCGAGCGCATCGCGCTGTTCGGCTCGTCGTTCAGTGGCGGTCACGTGATCGACCTCGCCGCGCACGATCCGTCGATCGCAGCGGTCGTCGCCCAGGCGCCGTTTGCCGACGGGCTGGCGCAGCTGAAGATCACGCCGCCGCGCGTGGCGCTGCGCGGGACGATTGACGCGATCCGCGATGTTGCGGCATCGTTGCGCGGTCGGCCGCCGGTGACGATCCGGCCCGCCGGTGCGCCCGGGTCGTACGCCGTGATGACCGCGCCGGAGGCCGAGCCCGGCTTCGCCGCGATCGTCGGCGAGGGCTCGCGGTGGCGGCCGGAGGTCGGCGCTCGCGTGATGCTGTTCATCGGCGGCTGGCGGCCCGTCAAGCTGGCGAAGCGGATCGCCTGCCCGGTGCTCGTCTGCGTCTGCGACGACGACCAGACGACGCCTCCCGGCCCAGCCGACCGCATGGGCCGCAACGCCCCGCTCGGCGAAGTCGTCCACTACGCCGGCGGGCACTTCGACATCTACCTCGGCGAGATGTTCGAGCAGGCGGTCAGCGATCAGGTCGCGTTCCTCGAGCGCGTGCTGGAGCCGGCGCGGACGGTGGTGGCGGCGTAGCGGCAGAATCGGGTGCAGTTTGTCCCCGCCTGGCGCGCCTAACTGCACCCGCTTCGCCGGCGGGCCGTGGTTCGGGGCGAACGGTGCGCTTCGGCTCCCCGCTGGGGCTACGAGCGACTCGGGCGTGGCCGCGAGGTAGCCGCGCCGCCTCCGCTGAGACGTTCCGTGTCTCTCCCACGGAAACGTCCAGCGAACGCGGACGACCCCGCACCAGGCATCAGCAACACGGATCCCCACGCCACGCGTCCCGCCCCTCGCGCACGGCGATCCCGGCAACCGCCAACCCCGCGACCGGGTCCAGCCACCAGACGCCGAACGCCGCGTTGGCCACCAGTCCGACCAGAACCGCGGCTGCCTGCAGCGCGCACAAGAGGTTCTGACGGCCCTCACCGGACGTCGCGCGCGAATCGAGCTGGGCGCCGAGGCGCTCCTTGGCCCGGCCGAGCGCCGGCATGAACACGACCGCCAGCGCCGTCACGACGATCCCGGCGGCGCTCGTCGACGGCTCCTCGCCGCCCACCAGTCGCAGCACCGACTCGACGGCGACGAACGGCGCCAGCAGGAAGAACGACACCGCCACCAGCCGCTGCGCGCGCAGTTCGGCCGCGTGGGACGCCACGCGGCCAGGCCCGAAGCGCCAGATCACGACGACGGCCGCCAAGCCCTCGATCACCGATCCCAGGCCCCAGCCGATCAGCGCGATCGACCCCGCCGCAAGGCCGGCGCTCAGCCCGACCGCACCCTCGGCGGTCACCCAGAGGAGGCTCAGCCAGCTGAGCCGGCGAGCCTGGTGGGCGAGCGCCAGGCGCCCAGGGTCCGCCGGCGCGGACGTGTGTGGCACGGCATGAGCCATCACCACAGTCTCGCAGCGCCGCCAGCCGACCCGGCGGATCTTCTACGCTCGGCCGATGGCCTGGAACGTCGTCATCGCCGGTGGTGGATTCGGCGGCTTCTACGCCGCGCGGACGCTGGAGCGCGTGCTGCCGGCGCAGAGCGCGCGCGTGACGCTCGTCTCGGACGAGAACTTCCTCCTGTACACGCCGCTGCTGCCGGGGGCGGCTGCCGGGACGCTCGAGCCCCGGCACGTCGTGGTGCCGCTGCGTGAGGCGCTTCGCACCACCGACCTGCGGATCGGGACGGTTGTCGGCGCCGACACGCAGGCCCGCACCGTCGCGGTGCGCAACCACGACGGTTCGACCGAGGACCTGCGCTACGACGAGCTGATCGTCGCGCTCGGCTCGGTCTCGCGCGTGCTGCCGATTCCCGGCCTGGCCGAGCACGGCATCGGCTGCAAGTCGATCGCCGACGCGATCGCGCTGCGCAACGGCGTCCTGCAGACGCTGGAGATCGCCGAGACGATGGAGGACGCCGAGGAACGCCGTCCGTGGCTGACCTACGTCTTCGTCGGGGCCGGCTACGCGGGGCTGGAAGCGCTGGCCGAACTCCAGGACTTCGCCGCCGACGTGATCGAGCACTACCCGCGCTGTCGTACGACCGGCATGCGCTGGATCCTTGTCGAGGCGCGCGACCGCGTGATGCCGGAGATTCCAGCCGCACTGGCCGACTTCGCCACGCGCGAGCTGCGCGGTCGCGGGATCGAGATCCGCACCAGCACGACGCTCGACGCGGTCACCGCCGCCAGCGCGACACTGTCCGACGGTCAGGTGATCGGGACGCACACGCTGGTCTGGACCGCCGGCGTCAAGGCGAGCCCGGCGCTGGCCTCGCTCGGCCTTCCGCTCGACCCGGCCGGTCGCGTCCAGGCCGAGCCGACGTTGCGGGTCAGCGGCGTCGACCACGTCTGGGCGATCGGCGACGCCGCCGCCGTGGCCGATCCGGCGCGCAAGGGGCAGCTGTGCCCGCCGACCGCTCAGCACGCGATCCGCCAGGGCCGTCTCGTCGCGCGCAACGTCGCGGCGGCGCTCGGCAGCGGCACCGTCAAGCCGTTCCGCTACCGCACCCGTGGCGTGTTCGTCGACATGGGGCAGGGCAAGGCCGTCGCCAGCACGATGGGCATCCCGTGGCGCGGCACGCCCGCGTGGCTGCTGGCACGCACCTATCACCTCGCGATGATGCCGGGCCTGAAGCGCAAGCTGCGCCTGCTTGTCGACTGGAACGTGCAGCTGATCTTCGGGCGCGACGCGTCCGAGCTGGGGCGCCTGGGGCACCCGGCGTCGCTCGGCGAGCCTGGACCGACCGGCAACGGCGCGGTGCCGCGCGAGGCCGTCGCAGCCGCACACGACGAGCAGTCGTGAACAGACGGTGACCGTGCCTGCTTCGGCCGCCTGCGCCCCCTCTAGAATCTGAGACAGATGACGCTCGCAGACACGGTCAAGGACGATCTCACCACCGCGATGAAGGCTGGTGAGAAGGACCGCGTGGGCGCGCTGCGCCTGATCCTCTCCGAGCTGCAGAAGGACGCCAAGGAGGGTCCGGGCGACGAGGTCGCCGTGCTCAAGCGCGAGCGCAAGCGCCGGCTGGAGGCAGCGCACGCCTTCCGTGACGGCGGCCGCGACGAACTGGCCGACGGCGAGGAGGCCGAGGCGGCACTGATCGCGCTGTACCTGCCGGCCGAGCTGAGCGACGAGGAACTGGCGCCGATCGTCGCCGGCGCCGTCGCGAGCAGCGGCGCGAGCTCACCGCAGGACATGGGCCAGGCGATGAAGGCGGCGATGGCCGCGGTCGCCGGACGGGCCGACGGCAAACGCGTCTCGGCGCTCGTCCAGGAGGCGCTGCGCGGCTGATGCGGCGCACGATCGAGGTCTCCAACGAGGTCGCCGCGGCGCTGGCCGGCACCGGCGACGGCATGCTGCGCGAGCTCGAGTCGACGGTCGCCTGCCAGCTGTTCCTGCGCGGCAACGTGATCACCCTCGACGGCGAGGCCGACGCGGTCGAGGCCGCCGCGGCGATGATCGGCGAGCTGGCCCAGCTCGTCGACCATGGACACGAGATCGACGCCGAGACGCTCTCGACGGTGACCGGCGCGCTGCACCACGACGCCTCGCCCGGGGCGATCCTCGACGACGTCGTCTGGCGTCACCGCACCCGCAAGATCGCGCCGAAGACGGTCAACCAGAAGCGCTATGTCGACCTGATCCGCGACAACACGGTGACCTTCGGGATCGGCCCGGCCGGCACCGGCAAGACCTTCCTGGCCGTCGCGATGGCCGCGGCCGCCCTGTCGCGGCGCGAGGTCAACCGGATCATCCTGACGCGCCCGGCCGTCGAGGCCGGCGAGCGTCTGGGCTTCCTGCCGGGCGACCTGATGGCCAAGATCGACCCGTACCTGCGGCCGCTGTTCGACGCGCTCAACGACATGATGGATCCCGAGCGCGTCTCCTCGCACCTGGAGCGCGGGGTCATCGAGGTCGCGCCGCTGGCGTTCATGCGCGGTCGCACGCTGAACGACTCGTTCGTGATCCTCGACGAGGCGCAGAACACCAGCCCTGAGCAGATGAAGATGTTCCTGACGCGGCTCGGTTTTGGCTCGAAGATGGTGATCACCGGCGACATCACGCAGATCGACCTGCCCCGCGATCAGCAGTCCGGGCTGGTCGTCGTCGCCGACATCCTCAAGGACATCGAGGGCGTCGACTTCGTCCGCTTCGCCGGTGAGGACGTCGTCCGTCACCGCCTGGTCCAGCGGATCGTCGAGGCATACGGCGACCACGCCGAGCGCCTGGCGCCCGAGCTGCGCCCCGCCGCCGATCGCCGCCGCGCCTGATTCCCGTGCTCGAGGTCGAGGTCATCGGGCCGGTGACGCCCGGCGCCCCGCCGGTCGCCGAGGTCGAGCGGCTGCTGGCGCTGGCGTTCGCCTCGGCGGGGATCGAGTCCGGCCACGTCGCGGTCGAGTACGTCGACGAACAGCGGATCGCCGAGCTCAACGCCGAGCATCGCGGCAAGCCGGAGCCGACCGACGTCCTGTCGTTCGGCGTCGACGAGGCCGACGCGATCGAGCTGCCGGACGAGCTGCGCGAGCTCGGCGACATCGTCATCTGTCCCGAGCACACGATCGACCTGCGCGAGGCGATCGTCCACGGCGCGCTGCACCTCGTCGGCATGGACCATGAGGTCGACGACGGCCAGATGCTGGCGGTGCAAGCGGAGATTCTGTCGTGGTGACCCGCTCAGGATTCATCGCGCTCGCGGGGCGACCGAACGTCGGCAAGTCGACGCTCGTCAACGCGATCGTCGGGCGCAAGGTCGCGATCGTGTCGGACAAGCCGCAGACGACGCGGCGGGCGATTCGCGGCGTCGCGACGACGGATGACACGCAGCTCGTCGTCATCGACCTGCCCGGCGTCCAGCGTCCGCGCGACGAGCTGACGAGGCGGATGCAGCATCGCGTCGAGCTGGAGGTCGCCGGCTGCGATGCTGCGCTGATGGTGCTCAATGCCTACGAGGGCATCGGGCCCGGCGATCGCTACATCGCCGAGACGCTGGCGGCGACCTCGCTGCCGGTCATCGTCGCGGTCAACAAGATCGACCGGCTGAACCGCGCGCGGACGATGGAGATGCTGCTCGCCACGGCCGAGCTCGGCGGCGGCGACGACATCTTCCCGATCTCGGCCAAGTCGGGGACCGGCGTGCAGGCGCTGCACGAGCACCTGGTCAGCCTGATCCCCGAGGGACCGTTCTTCTTCGCCGTCGAGGACCATTCCGACCAGTCGATCGAGATCCTGCTCGCCGAGCTGGTCCGCGAGCAGGTGTTGCGGCGCACCTTCCAGGAAGTGCCGCACTCGGTCGAGGTGCACGTCGACGAGTTCGATCAGCCCAAGCCCGACCTGACCGTCCTGCGTGCGCTGGTCTGGGTCGAGACCGACTCGCAGAAGGGCATCCTGATCGGCGCCGGCGGGGCGATGATCAAGCAGGTCGGCACCGCCGCCCGCCGCGAGCTGGAGCGGGAGCTCGGCACGCGCGTGCACCTCGATCTGGCCGTCCGCGTCAAGCGCGGCTGGCGCGGCGACGAGCGGCTGCTCGACCGCCTGGGCATCGAGTAGTCAGTCCGCGGCGAGCGCCGGAGCGAGCTTCCCCGCCAGCAGCTCGACGTCGACGGCCGAGATCGGCCCGGTGACGAACGGCAGCGTGACGACGGGCGCGACGGCTGTGCGTCGCAGCCGCGCCAGCTGCGCGTCCTGCACGCGCGTGCGCGCGCCGCGTGTGCGAACCGCACCGGCGACCGCGGCCGGCACGCCGCCGCTGTCCGCCAGCACCCGCTCGCGCTCGGCCGGCCGCAGCCCGGCGCCATGGACGGCGCTCACGGCGATCAGCGCCGGGCCGTGACCGAGGGCCGCCTGCGAGCGCGCGCCGAACTCCAGCGTCTCGTTGACCGGCGTCTCCTCGGCCCGGGCGACCGAGATCAGCCCGGTGCGAGCCGGGTCCTCGAGCAGCTCCGCCGCACGGCGCGCCTGGACGGCGACCGGCCCGACGCGGGCGATGTCGGCGAACGTCCGCGGCGTCGACAACATCGCCAGCCCGTGACCGGACGCCGGTGCGTCGAGCACGACGACGTCGTAGCCCGGCCGCGAGGTCCAGCGCTTCCCGCGCCCGCCGGCGCCGCTGCGGCCGAGTTCCCAGGCCTTGGTCGCGGTCACCAGTTCGCGCGCGCCCGGCGCGGCGGCGACGAACGCCGAGAAGGCGGACGAGCGCATGAGCAGCTCGACCAGCGCCCGCGGAAGCACGTCGCTGCCGGCCCACTCGGCCAGGGCGCGCTCGGGATCGATCGTCATCGCCCACAGCCCGGGGGCGATCTCGGCCTCCTCGCCGGGGCGCGGGGCCGGGGGTCGGTCGAGCAGTCGCGGGACGCCGGACTGCCCGAGCACCTCGCAGACGATCGTCCGCCGCCCGGCGCGCGCGCAGGCCAGGCCGAGCGCGGCGGCGACGGTCGTGCGGCCGCTGCCACCCTTCCCGGTGACGACGAGCAGCTCGCGATCCAGCAGTGGGCCTTGTCCTGACACGGGCGTGCCCCTACCGTAGAGGCGAGTGGCGCTCCCAGGAAGCACGGGGTCCGGAGTCCGGACCGGCCCCATCGACATGACCGGGGTCGAGCGCGCCTACGAGACGTGCCGGCGGATGCAGCTGCGCCACGACCCGACGTACTACTGGGCCACGCGCCGGCTGCCGGCCGACCGCCGCCGCGCCGTCCACGCGCTGTACGGCTTCGTGCGCGGGGCCGATGACATCGCCGACGGCGCCGCCGGGCCGGACGGGCGCCGCTCAGCGCTCGACGCCTGGCAGACGGAACTCGAGCACGGGCTGCTCGCCGGCGCCAGCGACCATCCGGTGATCGCCGCGCTGGTCGACGCCGGCCCGCGCTTCGCGCTGCCGCTGGAGCTGATGCCGCGCTACATGGACGCGATGCGCTCGGACTGCGCGCCGCAGGTGCGGATGGGCAGCCAGGCCGAGCTCGACGCGTACATGGGCGGCACGGCGACGGTCGGCCTGATGGTCGCGCCGCTGCTCGACGCCTCGCCGCAGGGCGCGCGGCAGCTGGAGCGGCTCGGCGTCGCCTTCCAGCTGACCAACCTGATCCGTGACGTGCGCGAGGACTGGCGGATGGACCGCGTCTACCTGCCCGGCCTGCACGAGCACGACCTCGCTCGAGGCGCCGCGACACATCGCCTGCGCGAGCACGTCGCGATCCAGGTCGGCCGCTCGCGCGAACTGTTCCGCGAGGTCGACGTGGCGGCGCTGGCGCTGCCGGCGGCCTTCCGGCCCGGCGTGCGCATCGCCCGCGCGGTCTACCTGCGCGTGCTCGACCGGGTCGAGCGCCAGGGCTATGACGTGATCACCCGCACGGGAGCGCTGCGCCCGTGGGAGGCGACGGGCGCGGTCGTCGGGGCACTCCGCGCGTGACCGTCCGCGCAACCGCCCGCGGCGCAGATCGCACGTCGCTGGACGGCACCCGCGCGGACGTCCTGATCTGCGGCGCGTCGTTCGGCGGGCTCGCCGTCGCGCGCGAGCTGGCGGCCGGCGGCGCCGACGTGCTCGTCATCGACCGCTACGAGATCGGCGAGCGCCAGACCTCCGCCTGCGGCATTCCCACCGTCTGGCTCGAGGCGCTGGGCCTGATGGACTCTGAGCTCCAGCGGTTCGGAGAGCTCGTAGCCCATACGCCGCACGGGACCTCC
>JBBRFO010000022.1:0-31478 GCA_038224135.1 Solirubrobacterales bacterium | reverse complement strand
CGCGCGCCGGCGCAGCGGCTTCATCGGCCCGCGGGTCATCCGCCGGCCGCGCGGACCGCTGCCGTCCGGGCTGATCGTCGACGTGCGCTGCGAGGGTGCCGGCTGCCCGTTCGGGTCGCGCACGTTCAAGCCGTCGCCCGGCGCCGGGTCGGTCGCGCTCCGCGGGCTGAACCGGGCGGGCCTGCGCGACGGTGCGCGCGTCGAGGTCCGCATCATCGTCCGCGGCAGGATCGGGCGCGTTCTCGTCTACAACATGCGCTCGCGCGGGGCGTCCCGGCCCAAGCCGGCCGAGCTCTGTCTTCCGCCCGGCGCCGATCGGCCACGCACATGCTGAACCGGCGGAACGCGCTGCTCGCGGTGCTTGCCATCCTCGCGGTGGGCGGCGCGTTTGCGATCGGCCGCGCGACCCGCGCTGACGCGCCGCGGGCGGCGGGTGCCGTCGGGACGCCCACGCCGGCGAGCGCGCCGCCGCGGATCGCCGTGCCCGGCGCGCCGGCGCGCATCCCGCAGCTCGGCTCGGCACCGCGGACGAGCACGAGCACGAGCGCGGCGTCGTCGGCCGGCGGCGAAGCGCAACGGGCCACCCAGGTCGCGACCGTGCGCCGGGCCGTGAGGGCCACGTCGGCGCCGGCGTCGGCGCCGACCACGTCAAAGCCGGCGTCGAAGCCGACGGGCGGTTCGTCTGGCGGCCTGAGCCCCGTCGGCGGCGCGAGCGACTGATCGCGGCACGATGGTGCTGGCCAACGGGGTCGAGGTCGCGGGATACCGCATCGAGGGAGTCCTGGGCCGCGGTGGAATGGGCGAGGTCTACGAGGCGACGCAGCTGTCGCTCGGCCGTACGGTTGCGCTGAAGGTGCTGCGGTCCGACCTCGGGGCCGACGTCGGCTTTCGCGCGCGCTTCCAGCGCGAGGGGCGCATCCAGGCCGGTCTGGATCATCCGAACATCGTCACCGTCCACGAAGCGGGTGCGCTCCCCGACGGGGACGGGCTGTTCCTCGCGATGCGCCTCGTGCGCGGGCCGACGCTCAAGGAACTGATTCGCGGAGGCGACCTGGATCCCGCGCGGACCCTGGCATTGCTGGGGCCGATCGCCGCGGCGCTCGACGCGGCGCACGCGGCCGGCCTCACGCATCGCGACGTCAAGCCGCAGAACATCCTGATCGGCCCGGGCGATCATCCCTACCTGGCCGACTTCGGGCTCACCCGCGGGGGGGAGGACACGGCGCTGACGCGCAGCGGGGCTTTCA
The DNA here is from genome assembly GCA_038224135.1 of Solirubrobacterales bacterium. GTDB lineage: Bacteria > Actinomycetota > Thermoleophilia > Solirubrobacterales > Solirubrobacteraceae > F1-60-MAGs163. The sequence goes on along the minus strand of JBBRFO010000022.1, from coordinate 30,231 downwards.
TGGGAACGATCGACTACGTCGCACCGGAGGTCATCCGTGGCGAGCCCGCGACGGCCGCCAGCGACATCTACGCGCTGACCTGCGTCGTCTACGAATGCCTGAGCGGGACGATTCCGTTCCCGCGCGAGACCGACGCCGCGGCGCTCTACGCGCACGTTCACGAGCCGCCGCAGCCCCGGGCCACAGCTCTCGGGCTGCCTGCCGCGGTGGACCGCGTGCTCGCGGCGGGCATGGCAAAGGAGGCGGATGAGCGCCCTGAACGCGCGTCGGACCTGCTTGCAGACCTGCGCTCCGCCGTCGGCGGGACCGCGCCGCTGATTCACCCGCGGGCCGGACAGGAAACGGTCGCCGACGAGCCGACGCCGGCTGCGCCGACGCGGACGGTCGATGCCCCGCGCCGCAAACCCCGCGGCGCTCGCCGCACGGCACTGCTGCTGGCCGCCGCGGTCTGCGGGCTCGCCGCCGGGGCGTTCGCGGTAGGTCACGCGCGGCAGTCCGGAGCGCGCGACCGCGCAACGACGCTCGCGGCCGGGACCGCCGTGGAGCTGCGCGCCCCTGCGTCGTGGACCGCGCAGGCGCCGGGTCCGGCAGAACGGGTGCCGGGGATGACGCTGCACGACGGGATCGCCGTGACATCGCCGGTCCAGGGTGCGGGCGTCCAGGCAGGCATCGCGGACGGTTCTGGCCCGACGCTGCTGCCGGCGAGCCTGCGGACGAAGGTCACCTCCGGTGCGCTGCGCCCCGAGCGCGTCACGCTCGGCCGGATGCAGGCGCTGCGCTACCGCGGTCTGTCGGTCCGCGGGCTCGATCCGTCGCTGACGCTGTTCGCTGTGCCGACGACCGCCGGCGTGGCGACTGTCGCCTGCACGGTCCCGGCGGCCTCGCCGGCAAGCGTGGCGCGCGACTGCGACCTCGTCGCCGCGTCGCTGCAGCTGCGAACCGGGAAGCCGCTCTCGATCGATGCCGACCCGGCGACGGCGCGCCGGCTCGATCAGGTGGTACGGGCGCTCGCACGCGATCGCGCGGCGCCCCAGCGCCTGCTGACGCAGGCTGGGCGGGCGGCCACACAGGCGCGGGCCGCCAGGAGCATGGCCGGCGTGTACGGCGCTGCGTCCGCAGCGACCGGGCGGCTGCGCGTCAGTCCCGCGATCGCGCCGGCGGTCGCGGCGATCACCACGCAGGCCGCCGCGATCGGCCATGCCTACACGGGACTCGGCCGCGCCGCCGCGGGCCACGACGCGGCCGCCTACCGCCGCGCCGCCGCGCAGGTGAGCGCGGGCCAAGCGCGGCTGCGACACGCGCTGGTCTCGCTGCGCGAGGCCGGGTACCGCGTCGGATAGCGTCAGCTCCCGCATGGCCGACCCGCAGCGCCTTCACAGCTCCACGCCGACCGAGCTCCAGGCTCGTCTGGCAGCGCAGCGCCTGGGTCGCCCGTTCGTCCTGCTGCGCGATGGCGACGGTGCCCAGGTGATCGTCGTGCTGCCGGACGACCGCGACAACCTGTCCGTTGGCCGCGACGGCGCCGGCGACGTCGCGCTGCCGTGGGACGCAAAGGTCTCACGCCTGCACGCGACGCTCGAGCGGGCCGGAGACTCCTGGACGATCGCCGACGACGGCCTGTCGCGCAACGGCACGTTCGTCAACCACGAGCGGGTCGTCGGCCGGCGGCGCCTGCGGTCCGACGACGTCGTCCGCGTCGGCGACACCGAGATCGTCTTTCACGACGCGGGCGAGTTGACCGGCGATGAGACCTCGCTGGATCAGGCTGTCCTGCTGACGGCGGACCTGTCGAAGATGCAGCGCAAGGTCCTCGCCGGGCTCTGCCGGCCGCTGCACCTGGCCGGGCCGTACGCGACGCCCGCGACCAACCAGGACATCGCCGACGAGGTCTTCCTGACGGTCGTCGCGGTGAAGACCCATCTGCGCACGCTGTTCGCGAAGTTCGGCCTGCAGGACCTGCCGCAGAATCACAAGCGCGGCGCGCTCGCCGAAGCCGCCCTGCGGTCCGGCGCGATCTCCGAACGCGACTTCCAAGCCAGCTCGTAGCCTGCTCCCGCCGTATCCGAGGGTGGTGTCTGCGCATCCCCGGGGTGCGTAGTCGCCGCGGACTTGCGGATCGAAGCTTCTCCCAGCACACATCCACGTCCCTGGGAGGACCACCATGTTCCGCCGCACCACTTCGCTCCACCGCCTCACCGCACTGCTCACCGCCACATCCGCGATGCTGGCGCTTGCTGCTGCGCCGAGCCAGGCGGCGACCCACCACACGAGCGCGACGCTGCACCCAAGCGGCGCCCACGCCAGCATCATCGGCGGCTACACCCCAGACCCGAGCCAGTGGCCGTGGATGGCCGCGCTGACGATGTCCGCAGCTCGCTACGCCGGGAGCGACTTCGACCGCCAGTTCTGCGGCGGCACCCTCGTCGCGCCGCGCGTCGTCATGACTGCTGCACACTGCGTCACCGAGAAGGATGGCTCGCAGACCGTCGCCTCGACGATGCAGGTCGTGCTGGGTAAGCGCGACCTGTCGCTCGCCGGCGGCGAGCACCTCAACGTCCAGTCGATCGAGCGCCACCCGCTCTGGGACCGCAACGCACTGCGCCACGATCTGGCACTGCTGTACCTCGCGGCCCCGTCCGGCGCCACGCCGGCAGCGCTCGTCTGGCCGAATTCGCAGATCCCCGCGAAGACCTCACTGACCGTCATGGGTTGGGGACGCGTCAACGTCGGCGCCAACGACCGGACCGCGTCGAACACGCTGAAGGCCGTCGACCTGCCGCTCTGGAGCGACGGCGACTGCGCCGCCGCGACGAGCGCCTGGGCGGGCGGATCAGTGACGTACGATCCCGCCACACAACTCTGCGCCGGGTGGAACACCGGTACCGACTCGACCTGCAAGGGCGACAGCGGCGGCCCGCTGATGTTTGCCGACAGCACCGGCACCTGGCGGCTGTTCGGCGCCGTGAGCTACGGCAAGCCGGACTGCAACTCGACCGCCGCGCCGACAGTCTTCGCCTGGCTCGGAGCCGCCGACATGCTGAGCTTCGTCACCAGCGGGATCGCCACGGCAGCAGGCCTTGGCGCGCCCGTCTCGGCTCCCGCGCCAACCACGCCCACGACGCCCGCCCCGGCCAACCCCGCGCCCCGGCAGCCGGTCGCGACGCCGGCCGTGGCGCCCACCGTCGCCGCCGACCGCACGGCACCGCAGGTCCTCGGCGTGCGGATGACCCCGAGCGTCGTCCGCAGCGGACGCCGGATGCACCTGCGCGTCGACCTCGACGAGGGCGGCAACGTGACACTGCGCCTGCGCGGTCCGCGCGGCGTGCTGGTGAGCGGCACGGTCTACGGCCGGAGCGGCGGGAACATCGTCTCGCTGCCGACGAAGCTGCAGGGCCACCTGATGCTGACCGGTCGCTGGTCCGCGACCGTGTCCGTGACCGACGCCGCAGGCAACCGGTCGGGCTCGAGCAGCACGCGTTTTCGCATCACGCGCTGACCGCGAGACACCACCCGACGGACGTCGCGCGGGCGGCGGCCGCGAGCCCACCAGGGAGCTCGCGGACGCCGCCCGCGTTGGTCGTTCCCGGGACGCAGACCGGCACTCGAGGTGGCGTTCTGCGAGCCCTAGGACGCGTTCCGCCGGCGGCTTGTCGCGACGAAGCTGCTGGTACCGGCCGACCACCAGGGGAGGCCAGCACTGAGGAGAGATCAGATGTTCACCAACGCCATCATCACCACCCGCCGCGTCGCCGTCCTGGCGAGCCTGGCCACCGTTGTCGCCCTGCCGTCAGCCGCGTCCGCCGCATGCTGCCCGAGCGACGTCGGCACGCCGTCCGTCCTGCCGGCCGGCCAGCCTGGCGGTCCGGAGACCGCACCGCCGCTGCCGACCTCGCTTCCGCCCGTGGGGGGCGACAGCGGTTCGATCATGCCGGCCGGGCAGCCGGGTGCGCCGGCCACGCCGCCGGCCCAGCCGTCCGGCTCGGGCGACTCGGTGATTCCCGCCGGCCAGCCGGGCGCCGTCGCTCCGGCTCACTCGGTGATCGGCAACGGTCAGCCGCAGTCCCGCGCCGGAACGGTCGTCGTCGTCCGGTCCGCCGTTCATCAGGCCAGGCACCGCCGGCACCGCACGACCCCGCGTGTGCGTTTCGGCTGAGCGACGCTGCCTCGCGGCCGCATGGAGATCGCAACGGGCCCGGCTGATGCCGGGCCCGTTGACGTTCTGGCGGCCGGTGGCGGATCGCGAACCCCGGGATGCGTAGCTGGATCTGGCATCCCCGGCGATGGTGGAGACGACGCCGGATCGGCGTCGAGACCCACGATGAGGAGGACTGAGATGTTCACGTTCAAGACCCTGCAGCAGGCCCGTCGCGTGCTGCTCCTGCTGGTCGGCGCCTGCGCGTTCGCGGCGCCAGCCCAGGCGGCGACGATCGGGGCGGGGACCCCGCAGCCGGTTGGTGAGATCGTCGTCCCGCAGCAGATTCTGGACCTCGCACCGCAGGGCACGCCAGTGCGCGACGCCGCGGTGCTGCCGCACATCAACTGGCAGACGGCGCCGCGTCTGCGGCAGGTCTCACGACCCAAGCGCACGACATGCCACCGCGGTGCCGGGTCACGGCGCTGCCGGCACATCGCCCGGGCGGCGGGCGACTACGGGATCCATTTCATCAGCCCCGACGCCAGCTGCGCGGCCGGTGGCGTGACGCTCGACTATCGCGACTTCTGGCTGTCGTCGATCTCCAGCGACATCGAGCTGATGATGGTCCAGGACTACGCGTTCTACTGGGACGGGCGCGCCTGGACGCAGTACTCCACAGACCAGGTCGCCTGGTCGTGGAGCGGCTATCAGTTGGCGACCGGTTGGAAGACGATGGGTGCCGGCAACACCGTCGTCGATGTGACGATCGGCGACGGTGTCCGGTTCGGCACACGCGCGGGCGCGGCGATCAAGATCGTCCAGGGCATCGTCTGGCTGGACGGGAGCGGTCGCGTCATCTCGAGCTCGTACCGTGCGCTCGATCATCGCGTCCCGGGTTGGTTTGACTTCTCGGCGCACGCCTACTGCCAGTACTGAGCGGCAGCGGCCCGCGGGGCGGGCGGCGACCGCCGCCCGCCCGCACGCAAGCCGGCGATCACATGGCCGGTGCAGCGGCCGTCGCGGTACCCTGGCCAGGCATGTCGCAGATCGTCGAACTCCCGCGGATCACCGGCCCGGGGAGCACCCTCGGAGGTCCTTGGAACGTGATCGTCCGCAACGACGAGCACAACACCTTCGACCACGTCGCGCTGTCGCTCGCCCGGCACATCCCAGGCGTCAATCTCGCCCAGGGCTTCGCGATCGCCAACACGATCGACGCGACCGGGCTGGCGATCGTCTGGTCCGGGTTGCGCGAGGTTGCGGAGCTGTATTGGGAGCAGCTGCGGGATGCGGGGCTGACGATGGCGCCGCTCGAACGCGGGTAGGACTTCCTGGATCGTTGTCCCGTGCGGGGCAGCGCTGCACGTGTCGGGGACCGCACGATCTTTCGCCCTGGCTGCTGGTTGAGCGCGCGGTGGCGGGATAGGGTTCGACGTCCGCTGCCATCCGAGATGAGGGACCGAACATGACTCGCAAAGCGATCGCCGCACCCGTGCTTGTCGCAGCCCTGCTCCTCTTGTCGATCTTTGCCGCAGCCGGACACGCCGCTGCCAAGGGCCCGTCCTGGTGGGATGGGCTGTACGGCAAGAACCCCACCTCGGGCAAGAGCGACGGTGCCTCGCTGTACGACTGGAACCCGTTCTACAAGAAGTCGCTCCCTGCGACGGGCGCGCTGACCGTCACGAAGGTCGCGTTCACATGTGGCGACGGTTCGACGTCGACGTCGGCGTGGCGGATCCAGGGCAACCTCGTCGTCAAGGGCTCAAGCGGCGCCTGGCGCCTGACACAGGACCACCCTGTCGGCAAGATCGTCATCAGTGCGAGTGGGATCCTGGCGAACAAGTCCGGCACGTTCGCCGGGAAGAAGAAGAGCACGTTCCTTGACGGGACGATCACCGTGGAGGGCACCACCACGACGGTCAACGGGATGCCGGTTGCCTGCACCGGCACCCGGAAGTTCCACATCGGGCCGCGTCACAGATAGCGCCGCTCCGAACGGCCGAGGCCGGCCCTTTCGGGCCGGCCTCGGGTGCTGCCGGGGGGACGCTGCGCGGGGTTACGGGATCAGGACCTGGTTGATCACGTGGATGATGCCGTTGGACGCCTTGACGTCGGTCTTGATGACCTGCGCCTTGTTGACGTAGACCTTGCCGCCCTTGACGGTCACCTTGACGGACTTGCCGTTGAGGGTCTTGACCTTCTTGCCGTTGAGCTTGACGACGGTCGAGGCCGGGACGGCGCCCTTGACGACGTGGTAGGTCAGGATCGACGTCAGCAGCTTCTTGTCGCCGGCGACCTTCTTCAGCGTCGCCTTGGGGAGCTTCGCGAATGCGGCGTTCGTGGGGGCGAACACGGTGAGCTTGGTCTTGCCGGAGAGGGCGCCGACGAGACCGGCCTTCTTGACGAGGCTGACGAGCGTCGAGAACTGCTTGTCGCTCGCGGCGACCTGGACGATGTTCTTGCTCGTGGCGGGCTTCGCTGCGCCCGATGCGGCGGTGACGGGGATCGCGACGGCGAGCGCCGCAAGGACCAGGAGAGAGATGCGCTTCATAGAAATTCCTCCATGAGGGATAGGGATCGTGGACACTCCCCCATCTACGGAGGAGAGCGAATGTCCGGTTGACGAGGTCGGGGGCGTGCCAACTACCGGCGCGAACCGTGATAGCTACGGATGACCGGTGGCATCGATGGTGGTTGAGTCGGGTGCAACCCCCAATCCCCTCCAGAGGAGGACCCGATGGCCACCATCGAGAAGCCCGCCGTCTTCGAGGCGCCGGGTCATGCCGACAGCCCGGTGACGCTGAAGCCGCGCTACGAGAACTTCATCGGCGGCGAGTGGATCGCCCCCGTGAGCGGTGAGTACACCGACAACCTGTCGCCCGCGACCGGCAAGGCGTTCTGCCAGGTGCCGAAGTCGACGCCGGCCGACATCGAACTGGCGCTCGACGCCGCGCACGCAGCCGCCCCCGCGTGGGGCCGCGCGTCGCTGACCGAGCGCTCGCGCGTGCTCAACCGCATCGCCGATGCGATCGACGCGAATCTGGAGATGCTCGGGGTCGCCGAGAGCTGGGAGAACGGCAAGCCGGTGCGCGAGACGCTCGCCGCCGACATCCCGCTCGCGGCGGATCACTTCCGCTACTTCGCGAGCGTGATCCGCGCCGAGGAAGGATCGATCGCCGAGATCGACGGCCAGACGATGGCCTACCACTTCCGCGAGCCGCTCGGCGTGGTCGGGCAGATCATCCCGTTCAACTTCCCGATCCTGATGGCGGCGTGGAAGATCGCTCCGGCGCTGGCTGCGGGCAACTGCACGGTCGTCAAGCCGGCCAGCCCGACGCCGTGGTCACTGCTGAAGCTGTGCGAGCTGCTCGAGGACATCGTTCCCGCGGGCGTGCTCAACGTCGTCAACGGCCCGGGCGCCGAGACCGGGCGCGCGCTCGCCTCCAACAAGCGGATCGCGAAGATCGCGTTCACCGGTGAGACCGTCACCGGCCGCCTGATCATGGGTTACGCCGCGCAGAATCTGATCCCGTCGACGACCGAGCTCGGCGGCAAGTCGCCGAACGTCTTCTTCGCCGACATCATGGCCGAGGATGACGAGTTCTTCGACAAGGCGATCGAGGGCCTGGTGCTCTACGCCTTCAACAAGGGCGAGGTCTGCACCTGTCCGTCGCGCGCGCTGATCGAGGAGTCGATCTACGACGAGTTCATGCCGCGCGTACTGGAGCGCATCGGCGCGATCACGCAGGGCAGTCCGCTCGACCCGTCGACGATGCTCGGGCCGCAGGTCTCCTCAGCGCAGCTCGCGAAGATCCAGAGCTACGTCGAGATCGGCCGCGCCGAGGGCGCAGAGGTCCTGATCGGCGGCGATCGCAACGTGCTCGAGGGCGAGCTTGCCGAGGGCTACTACCACGAGCCCACGGTGCTCAAGGGCACCAACGACATGCGCGTCTTCCAGGAGGAGATCTTCGGGCCGGTCGTCTCGGTCACGACGTTCAAGGACGAGGCGCAGGCGCTCGAGATCGCCAACGACACGATGTACGGCCTGGGCGCCGGCGTCTGGACCCGCGACGGCGCGCGCGCCTACCGCATGGGCCGCGCGATCAAGGCCGGCCGCGTGTGGACCAACTGTTACCACCTGTACCCGGCCCACGCCGCGTTCGGCGGCTACAAGGCCTCGGGCGTCGGGCGCGAGAACCACAAGATGATGCTCGACCACTACTCGCAGACGAAGAACCTGCTCGTCAGCTACGACCCCAAGGCGATGGGGTTCTTCTAGGCCGACATCATGAGCACGCCCGCTCGCGTCACCGTCACCCCGCAGGCCGCGGACAAGATCCGTGCGCTGGCCGCGAGGCACGGGCCGCTCGTGCTGCACCAGTCGGGGGGCTGCTGTGATGGCAGCTCTCCGATGTGCCTGCTCGCCGACGAGCTGCCGCCGGGACCCGGCGACCGCCTGCTCGGTGAGGTCGCGGGCACGCCCTTCTACATCGATGCCGACCAGGATCGCCGCTGGGGCGAGCCCGAGTTCCTCATCGACATTCAGCCCGGCGCCGCCACGAGCTTCTCGCTCGAGGGCACCGATGACGTGCACTTCGTCATCCGCGCACCGGGCGCCACCGAGAACAGACCCGAAGGAGCAACCTCATGAAGGCCCTCGTCTATCACGGCCCGGGAGAGCGCGGCTGGGACACCGTCGATGACCCCACGATCGCCGATCAGGGCGACGTCATCGTCCGCATCGACAGCTCGACCATCTGCGGGACCGACCTGCACATCCTCAAGGGCGACGTGCCCGAGGTGAAGCCCGGAACGGTGCTCGGCCACGAGGCCGTCGGCACGATCCAGGAGGTCGGCCCCGGCGTCAGCACCGTCGCCGTCGGCGACCGCGTGCTCGTCTCGTGCGTCAGCTCGTGCGGGCGCTGCCGCTTCTGCAAGGAGGGCCGCTACGGCCAGTGCCTGGGCGGCGGCGGCTGGATCTTCGGCCACCTGATCGACGGGCTGCAGGCGGAGTTCGCGCGCGTGCCGTTTGCCGACAACTCGGTCTACAAGATCCCCGACACGCTCAGCGACGAGCAGGTGCTGTTCCTGGCCGACATTCTCCCGACGTCCTACGAGGTCGGTGTGCTCAACGGCGTCCTCAAGCCGGGCGACGTCGTCGCGATCGTCGGCGCCGGGCCGATCGGCCTCGCGGCGATCATGACCGCGAAGCTGTTCACGCCGGGCCACATCGTCGCGATCGACCTCGACGACGGGCGCCTGGAGGCGGCCCGCCGGTTCGGCGCCGACGTGACGATCAACAACGGCTCGCAGGATGCCGTCGCGGCCGTCATGGAGCTCACGGACGGTCTCGGCGCCGACGTCAGCATCGAGGCGGTCGGCGTGCCCGACACGTTCGAGCTGGCGGTCGACCTCGTCCGTCCCGGCGGGCACATCGCCAACGTCGGCGTCCACGGCACGGCCGCGACGCTGCACCTGGAGAAGATCTGGATCCGCGATCTGACGATCACGACCGGCCTGGTCGACACGTTCTCGACGCCGCAGCTGCTGAAGCTGGTCGCCAGCGGGCAGCTTGATCCGACGCTCTTCGCGACCCACCGGTTTGCGCTCGGCGACACGATGGACGCGTACGACGTCTTCGGCGATGCCGCGCGCACCGGCGCGCTGAAAGTCGTTCTCGAAGGGTCGCAGCGCACGGCGGCCGCCAAGGGCGCCGAGCGGGAGGCCGTCGCGGTCGGCTGATGCCTGCAGGACCAGGCGCGCCGGGATCGCGGTCGACGGTCGGCTCGCGGTCCGGGCGCGCATGTCCTGGTCCGGGCCACGCGCCCGACGGGGTCGAATCTCAAGCGAGCCACGTGGTCCTCGAGGTCCGGTGTATCGTCGCGCCGTGCGCAAGCTGCAGAGTCAGGGCGTCCATCACATCACGCTCACCGGCGCCGGCCGCCAGGCGTCGATCGACTTCTGGGAGGGCGTGCTCGGGATGCCGTTCATCTTCGAGCAGCCGAACCTCGACAACCGGGGCGAGAGCCATCTGTACTTCGATCCGGGCGACGGACGCCTGATCACGATCTTCACGAATGAGGAGCGCATCGGAGATCCCGGCCGGACGCCGACCGACCCGGGCTGCGTGCATCACGTGGCGTTGCGATCTCGCAGGCGACGTTCGCCCAGACGGTCGAGCGTCTCGGCGAGCGGGGGATCGAGCACAGCGGCGTCAAGGACCGCGGCTTCATGGACTCGATCTACTTCACCGACCCGCTCGGGCTGCTGATCGAACTCGCGTCCTACCGCTTCGAGCCGCCGGCCGGATGCACGCACGCCGACGTGCTGCTCGAGGCCCACCGGATCCGCGTTGCTGCTGGCGACCATCACATCGATCGCCGCCACGTCGCGGATGCGATCGAGCACCTGGTCACGCGGGGACGCGAGTCGCTGTCGGATGACCGCAGCGCCCGCGACCCGTACGCCTAGCGTTCGCCCGGCCGCGCGGCGAGCCACGCCGTCAGCGCGGCGGCATCCAGCGGGCGGGCGATGTGGAAGCCCTGGCCCGCATCGCAGCCCAGCGCGGTCACGCGTTCGAGTGCGGCGGCGCTCTCCAGGCCCTCGGCGACGACGGTGCAGCCCAGGTTGTGCCCGAGCTCGATCGTCGAGCGCATGATCGCGACGTCGCGCTCATCGGTCTCGATGCCGGCCGCGAACGACCGGTCGATCTTGATCTCGCCGATCGGCAGGTCGCGCAGCCGGCTGAGCGACGAGTAGCCGGTGCCGAAGTCGTCGAGCGACAGCCGCACGCCGAGCGCGTCGAGCTCGGCCAGGATCCCGGCCGCGCGCGCCGGGTCGGCCATGATCGTGCCCTCGGTGATCTCCAGCTCCAGGCGATCGGGCTGGAGGCCGGCGGCGCCGAGCAGGCGGGCGACCTCGGCGGGGAAGTCCGGGTCGAGCAGGCTGCGCTCGGAGATGTTGACCGCGACCGCGAGGTCATGACCGGCGGCCCGCCACGCGGTGACCTGCGTCAGCGCGGTGCGCAGGACGAAGCTCGTCAGCGGCTTGATCAGGCCGGTCTGCTCGGCGAGCGGAACGAATTCGACCGGTGCCAGCAGACCCTGCAGCGGATGCTGCCAGCGCACGAGCGCTTCGACGCCGACGATCCGGCCGTCCCCGAGCTGCAGTTTGGGCTGGTAGTGCAGGACGAGCTCGTCGCGGTCGAGCGCCTGGCGCAGTTCACCCAGGCGCTTCAGGCGCGCCGGGCTGTGCCGGTCGCGGTCGTCGTCGAACAGCTCGAGTTCCGTGCTGAGGTCCTTGGCGGCATACATCGCCGAGTCGGCGCAGCGCAGCAGCGTGTCGGCGTCGGTGCCGTCCTGCGGGTGGCGGGCGATGCCGATCGACGCCTCGACGTGTACGGGCACGCCTGCGACGACGAACTCGCGGCTGAGCGCGGCGCTGAGCCGGCGGGCGATCTCCAGGCCGGCGTTCGGCGATCCGCGGCCGCTGACGAGGACGGCGAACTCGTCGCCGCCCAGGCGCGCGAGCAGATCGTCCTCGCGGACCTCGCGCGCGAACCGCTCGGCGACAAGGCACAGCAGCTCGTCGCCGCTCTGGTGGCCGAGGACGTCGTTGACCTCCTTGAAGCGGTCGAGGTCGACCAGCAGCAGCGAGAATTCGTCGCTCGTCGCCGAGCCGTCGAGCTGCGCGCTGAGGCGTTCGTAGAGTGACCGGCGATTGGGCAGGCCGGTCAGCTCGTCGTGGAGCGCGTGGTGGCGGTGCTCGTCGGCCTGGCGGCGCAGAATCCCCTCGAAATGCTCGCGCTCGCTCGCGCGGCGGTCGGCCTCGCGCAGCAGCGCCTCCTGTGTGCGCCGCAGTTCGGTGACGTCGAGCATCACGCCGTTGACGGCGACCGGACGACCGTCGGCACCGCGCTGGATCGCGGTCTTCTCCCAGATCCACAGCTCACGGCCGTCGGCGGCGAGCATCCGGTATTCGAAGTCGAACGGCAGTTCCGCGGCGATGCACGCTTCGGCCTCGGCGACGATCCGGTCGCGGTCGTCTGGATGCAGCGCACTGACCCAGGCCGACTCGTCCTCGATCCAGCGCGCCGGCGGGTAGCCCAGGACCGATTCGATCTGTGGGCTGACGTAGCGCAGCGTGAAGGCGCCGACGAAGTCGGCGATGTACGTGATCGCGGGGAGGTCCTCGACGAGCGCGCGGAAGCGCTCGTCCGTGAGCATGGAGGCGGACCTGGCGGGAACGTCGGCCATTGCAGTTCCCTTCGGCTCACCCGCTGCCGCGCTTGAGCCGTGCACCCACGGGCGCGTAGGGTGCGCGGTCGTGTCGCAGGACCCGCGTGACGCGCCGATCGTGCGGCTGGAGCCGTGGTCGGCCGATGATCTGCCGCTGTTGCAGCGGCTCGTCGGCGACCCGGCGATGATGGCCCACCTCGGTGGGCCGGAGAGCGCCGAGCAGGTCGTCGCGCGGCAGGCGCGCTACCTGGCGGTGCAGGAGTCGACGTCGGGGCGCTCGCTGCGCGTGGTCGATCCCGCTGACGGCGAGGCCGTCGGCTGGGTCGGCCACTGGCCGTCGCAGTGGCACCGCGAGAGCGTCGTCGAGGTCGGCTGGGCGATCGTGCCGGAGCGTCAAGGCTGCGGCCTCGCCAGCGCAGCGGCCGGGCTGGTCGTGGCGCTCGCGCGTGAGACGCATCCGGCCACGCCCGTCCAGGCCTTCCCGGCGCGGTCCAACCCCGCGTCCAACGCGATCTGCCGCGGCGCCGGCTTCACGCTTGTCGGTCCGTGCGAGGTCGAGTACCCGCGCGGGTCGATGCTGCAGGCGAACGATTGGCGGATCTCGTGATCCGCCGCGCCGACCCGGGCCAGGACGGTGCCGCCTGCGCGGCGATCTACGCGCCGTACGTCTGCGAGACGGCGATCTCGTTCGAGCGCGTCCCGCCGACCGCTGAGGAGATGGGGGCGCGCATCGAGCGGGTGCAGGCGACGCACGACTGGCTCGTCGCCGAAGCGGCAGGATCGGTCGCCGGCTTCGCGTACGCGGCGCCACACCGCGAGCGCGCGGCCTACTGCTGGGCGGCGGACGTCGCGGTCTACGTCGCGCACCACCACGCCGGGCGGGGGATCGGACGCGCGCTCTACGGCGAGCTGCTGGAGCGGCTGCACGAGCAGGGGGTCCACGTGGTGTGCGCCGGGATCACGCTGCCCAACGCGGCGAGCGTCGCGCTGCACGAGGCGTTCGGGTTCCGGCCGGTCGGCATCTACCGCGACATCGGCTTCAAGGCGGGCTCCTGGCACGACGTGGGGTGGTGGCAGCTGGCGCTCCGACCGGCCGCCGGGCCGCCGCCCGAGCCGCGTTCACCGGTCGGCTGACGCCGGCCGGCGCGCATCCGCGAGGATGTCGCCCGTGCCGCCGCCGCGTTCGTCCCCGGGGGCGCCGATCGACCGCGTCGGCGCGCTGCTCTGCCTGCTGTCCGCGGCGGGGTTCGGGGCGATGGCGATCTTCGGCAAGCTCGCCTACGAGCAGGGCGTCACGACGCTGACGCTGCTGACGGTCCGGTTCACGCTGGCGAGCGTGATCTTCGCCGTCGTGCTGGCCGCGCGTCCGTCCGTCGCGGCGGGTCTGCGCAGCGCCGGGCCGCGGGTCGTGCTGATCGGCATCGGGCTCGGCGCGATCGGCTACGCGACGCAGGCGGGCCTGTTCTTCGCCGCGCTCCAGCGGCTCGACGCGTCGCTGCTCGCGCTGGTGCTCTACACCTACCCGGCGTGGGTGATGCTGGCCTCGTTCGCGCTCGGGCGTGAGCGGCCGACGCGCCCGCGGCTCGTCGCGCTCGGGCTGTCCTCGTTCGGCCTCGTACTGTTGCTCGCGGGCGCCGCCGGCGGCGCGCTTGACGCGGCCGGAATCGCGATGGGACTCGGCGCCGCGCTCGCGTACACCGCGTACATCCTCGTCGCCGACCGTGCGGCGCTCGACATCTCGCCGCTGGCGCTGACCGCGCTGGTCTGTGCAGGCGCCGCGTTCACGCTCGGCCTGATCGGCGTGGTGAGCGGTTCACTGCGACTCGACCTGCCGGCGCGCGGCTGGCTGTGGCTCGCGCTGATCGCGGTCCTTTCCACGGCGGTCCCGATCGTCGCGTTCTTCGCCGGCCTCGCGCGCGTCGGGCCGAGCACCGCCGCGATCCTGTCCAGCGCGGAGCCCGTCGTGACGGTCGTGCTCGCCTATCTGGTCTTCAGCGAGCTGCTGAGCGCCGTGCAGATCGCGGGCGCGACGCTCGTGCTGGCGGCGGCCGTGCTGCTGGCGACACGGCGCCAGGGCGGCTCGGTCGTTGCGCCGGAATAGGATCGCGATCATGCCGACCATCGCGACGCTCTACGTCTGCCACGGTGATGGCGGTGGCCCCCGCATTCACCCGTGCCGCCGCGCCGTCGAAGCCCTCGACGCCTCCGGCATCGAGTACGAGAACGTCGTCGCCGCGCATGGCAGCCCGATCCCGTTTCTGCGCAAGGGTTCGCGGGATGAGCTGCGCGCCGCGACCGGCGACACGAAGCTCCCGACGCTCGTGCTGCCCGATGGCACGGTGCTGCACCACTCGCGCGCGATTCTCGACTGGGTGGGCGACCAGGCGTGACGCAGCCGGGCCGGCCGCGGCGCGGGATCTTCGTCGCGCCGTTCGACGAGCTCGTCGAGCCGCGGGTGCTGATGGATCTTGCCGCCCGCGCCGAAGCGGCGGGCTGGGACGGGTTCTTCGTCTGGGATCACGTCCTGTACTCGCCGCCCGCCGATGCCCTGGCCGATCCGTGGGTCGTGCTCGCCGCGATCGCCTGCGCGACTGAGCGGCTGACGATCGGCCCGCTGGTGACGCCGCTCGCGCGCCGGCGGATCGAGAAGCTCGCCCGCGAGACGGTGACGCTGGACCGCCTCAGCGGCGGCCGCCTGGTGCTCGGCGCGGGCCTGGGAACCGACGCGCATGACGAGTTCCGCCGGTTCGGCGACGAGACCGATCCGCGAGCGCGAGCGGGGTTGCTCGACGACGGGCTCGGGCGGCTGACCGAGCTGTGGGACGGCGAGTTCGTCCCGCCGCCGGTGCAGCGCCCGCGAATCCCGATCTGGCTGGCGAGCCGCTGGCCCAATCGCCGGCCGCTCGTGCGAGCAGCACGCTGGGACGGGCTGTTCCCGATCGAGCTGCCCGGCCCCGACGAGCTGGCCGAACTGGTCGCCGAGGTCGAGGCTCTTCGCGCTCCGGACGCCGGCCCGTTCGAGATCGTCGTCACCAACGGCGCCGACGACGACCCGGCGCCATGGGCCGCGGCCGGCGCGACCTGGTGCCTGACGGGGTTCAGCTCGACGCCGTCACGCGACGCCGTGCGTTCGGCGATCGACGCCGGGCCGTAGTGCAGCGCCCCGCCCCGCGAATCGGGTGCAGTTCGGCGCGCCAGGTCTGACGAACTGCACCCGATTTCGCGCGGGCGTCACGTTCGTGTCTGGACGCCGCGCCTGTGTCAGCGTGCGGGTCGCCGGCGGGATCTGCGGTCCGACACGAGCTTCGCGGCTCGCCGCGGGAACAACTCGGGTCGGTCGAGCATGCCGGGTCTGTCCTCGATGCCGTCGTGCGGGCCTCGACCGCGTCGCTCGGGCACGTCGCGTGCGTCAAACGGTCGCCGGCCCTCAGGCCGGCAGACCAGCGCCGACGGCGCCCTGCGTGACCACGTCGTTCCAGACGTAGATCACGGGGATCTGGTACCAGCCGGAGCAGATCGCGCGGAAGTCGATCATCTCCTGCCCGTGCCACCAGCGCTCGAAGTCGTTCTTCGTCTCAAACTCGATCGCCTGGAGGAACTTGTAGCGGTCGTCGCGTGAGCGGTGGACGAACCAGGCGGTGCCGCCGTAGCGCTGGGCGGTCTGGGTCACGCCGGCGAGCGCGTTCTCGAGCGCGTCGCCGCGGAAGCCGGTCGCATACCAGGGGATGTGAACGATGCCGGCCATCAGCCGATCTCCGCGATGATCGCCCCGGGGCCCTCGGCGGTCTTGCCCTGGCCAGGCTCGGTGGCGCCGACGAGGATCGAGATCTTGCCCGCGTGCTTGTTCTCGTGCATCAGCTGATGGGCCTCGGCGACCTGGTCGAAGGCCATCGTCTTCCAGAGCACCGGGCGGATCAGGCCGTCGTCGATCAGCTGGTTGGCCTTCGTGCACTCCCACGCATTGGCGAAATGGGAGCCGAGGATCTCCTTCTGGCGCATCCACAGGTAGCGCACGTCAAAGTCGAGGTTGAAGCCCGACGTGGCGCCGCAGATCACGACCTTGCCGAACGGCTTGACCGTGAAGACCGAGGTCGGGAACGTCGCCTGGCCGACATGCTCGAAGACCGTGTCGGGCGCGTCGCCGAGCAGCTCCTTGACGCGCTTGGCAAATGCCCGCGTGACGGTGAAGCGGGCCTTCTCCTCCTCCGGCGTCTCGTTGCCGGTCCGCATCATGCCCGCGAACTCGTTGCGGTTGATGTACGCCTTGGCGCCCAGGCGCATGACGAGCTCGCCCTTCTCATCCGAGGACACGACGCCGACCGACTCTGCGCCCGCGGCCTTGACGAGCTGCGTGGCGAACACGCCCAGGCCGCCCGCGGCGCCCCAGATCAGCACGCGCTGACCGGCCTGCAGCTGCGCGCGGTTCATCAGCATGCGGTAGGCCGTGAAGTACGTCAGGCCGTAGGACGCGGCCTCCTCCCAGGCGAGTGCCGCCGGCTTGGGCAGCAGCTGCTGGGCCTGGACCTTGGTGAACTGGGCAAACGACCCCCAGGTGGTCTCGTAGCCCCAGATCCGCTGCGACGGCGCGGCCATCGGATCGAGGCCGTGGACCTCGGGATCCTCGTAGCTGGCCTGGTTGCAGTGGACGACGACCTCGTCGCCGACCTTCCAGCGGGTCACGCCCTCGCCGACCTTCCAGACGATGCCGGACGCGTCCGAGCCGCCGATGTGGTGGCCAAACTCGGGGTGGTCGGCGTAGCCGAACACCGACACGGGCTTGCCGAGCGCCGCCCAGACGTTGTTGAAGTTGACGCCGGCGGCCATCACGCGGACGATGACCTCGAAGGCGCCGGGCTCGGGAACGTCGATCTCCTCGAGCTGGAAGGCGTCGGTCGGCTCGCCCTGGCGCTCCTCGCGGATGACCCATGCGGCCATCGTCTGCGGCAGCTCGCCGGGCTCGGTGGACACACTGGAGACCTGGGTCAGATCAACGGCCATGGGATGCGGAAACCTCTCGGATCGGACGGCGGCAGACGAACGCGGGCGGCTGCCCGCGAGGGCCGAATACTACGGTCCCGCGCCGTCTGCGGCGGTCAGCTGGGCTTGATCGCCATGTCGACGACGACGAGCAGCAGGATCGTGAGCTCGATCGTGTTGACGTGCATGACCTGGCGGTAGCTGGCGAGAAACGCGTCCGAGCCGACGCCCTCCGCGGCGACGACCGCCGCGCGGCGCTTGTCTGCGCGCGGGTAGTAGAGGACGCCGATCAGGAACGAGATGATCCACCCGGCGTAGCCGACGCCGATCCACGGAGCCGACATGTCGTAGCCGGCCTTGTCGACGAGGAAGATGCCGGCGACGAGCAGGATCGCCGACAGCGGGGCGTAGAGGCGCGGCCCGATGAACGCGGCGTCGATCGAGAACTGGTTCATCCGGTCGCGATCGCCGGACTTGGCCGCCAGGCTGCCCATCGCGTGCAGCGTCGCGCCGCCGCCGACCCAGAGGACGGCACAGAGGATGTGCAGTGCGAGCAGGACGGTGTAGCCGCTGAGCGTGACCGACGCGAGGATCATGAGCGGGAAGGATCGTCGGCCGGGCGGACGGCGCGTGGGCGCGACGGCGTGCGCCCCTCCTTCTCGGCGGTGCGCTCCAGCTGGACCGAGATGATCCACATGGCCAGCGCGGCGGCGAGCGTCGAGCCGACGCCGAGCAGCCAGAACGTTGCCGCGCCCGTGATGTTGCCGACCAGCCAGCCGAAGTTCATCCCGAAGAAGCCGGTCAGGAACGTCAGCGGCAGGAAGATCGTCGCGACGACCGTCAGCCGCTTCATCACCGCGTTGAGGCGGTTGGAGACGGTCGACAGGTAGAGGTCGAGCGCGTTGGCGACCAGCTCGCGCGCGGACTCGATCTCCTGCGTCGTGCGCGCGAGGTGGTCGTGGATGTCGCGCAGGTAGTCGTGTGCAGCGTCGTCGGTGAAGCCCGGGAGACTCTCGATCACCTCGCGCCGCGAGGCCAGGACGTCGCGCTGGGGATCGACGACCTGTCGCAGCATCAACAGTGAGTGCTTGATCGCCAGCAGCCGCTGGCGCATCTGCGGCTGCGGGTCGTCGAGTGCCTGGTCCTCGAGCTCGTCGAGCTCGTCCTCGACCGAGCGCAGCGGCGCCGTGAAGCTCTCGGCCAAGGCGTGGAGCACGCGATAGACGGCGTCTTCGGTGGTCGTCACCTCGCGCTCGCGCACGCGACGGCAGGCATCGTCGAGGCCGGGGATGTCCTGGCGGCGGACGGTGAGCACCGCCGACGCCGTGATGTACAGATGCACCTCGCACGTCACGGGCAGGCCCTCGTCGTCGGTGCGCGCGCCGTGGAAGACGAGCAGCACGGAGCCGGGGTAATCGTCGAGCTTCGGTCGCTGGCCGAACTTCTGCGTGTCCTCGACGGCCAGCGGGTGCAGCCCGAACAGTTCGCCCGCGCGCGCGACCTCCTCGTCGGACGGGCTGGCGAGCTCGACCCAGACGAGGTTGCCCTTGCCGATCGCGGCCTGGATCGCCTCGGTGTCGAGTCTGTCGAAGACCTCCACGACGCCGACGCTAGAGGCCGCGGCGGACGCGGCCCCCAGCTAGACGCCGGGGGCTTCGGACAGCGCGCGCGCCGGCTCAGGCGCGGCGGCGAACGGGATGTCGTCCGCGACACGCGCCGGCTGGGGCTGCTCGGGGCGGTCGGCGATCAGCAGCCAGGCGACGAGCGCGCCGACCAGGGCGACGACGCTGCCGATCCGCAGGCTCGTGTTCATCGCATCGACGAAGGCGGTCTGCACGGCTGCGCCGGCGCGGCCCGGGATGCCGGCGCCGCCGTTGGCCAGCGCCTCGGTCAGCCGGCCGATCTGGCGCGACGAGGCGCCGGGCAGGAGGTCTTGAAGGTGCGAGCGCCCGAGGCCGCTGATCAGCGCGCCGACGATCGCGACGCCGAACGTGCCGCCGACCATGCGGCTCATCGACAGCACGCCCGAGGCGACGCCGGCCTTCGAGGCGTCGACCGCGTTCATCGCCGCGGTGCTCATCGGCGACATCACAAGGCCCATGCCGAGCCCCATGATCACGAACGCGCCCGCGAGCGACGAGTAGGCCGTCGTCGGCGTCAGGTGGCCCTGCCAGAAGAGCGAGATCGCGACCAGCACGAGGCCGGAAGCCATCAGGATCCGCGGGCCGACCTTGTCGGCCAGCCGGCCGGCGATCGGCCCGGCGAAGATGATCACGACGGTCGACGGCAGGAACCGCACGCCGGCTTCCAGCGGCGAGTACCCGCGGATGTTCTGCAGGTACAGCGCGAGGAAGAAGAACATCGCGAGCATCGCGAAGCTGACGATGAAGGCGACGAGGTTGGCGCCCAGGAACGAGCGCGAGCGGAAGAAGCCGAAGTCGACCATCGGGTAGGTCGTGCGGCGCTCGACGACGACGAACGCGACGAGCGACAGGACGCCGAATGCGAGCAGGCCGACGATCCGCGCCGAGCCCCAGCCCCAGACGTTGCCCTCGACCAATGCCAGGACGATTGCTCCGAGCCCGAGACTGACGGTGACGACGCCGGGGATGTCGACGACGCGCGGCGCGCTCTCGTCGCGCGACTCGTGCGTGGCCCACAGCGTGACGACGACGGCGATGATCGCGATCGGGACGTTGATCAGGAAGATCGACTGCCAGGACACGTTCTCGACGAGGAAGCCGCCGACGACCGGGCCGACGGCCAGCGCGATGGCGCTCGCTCCGGCCCACGTGCCGATCGCCTTGCCGCGCTCGTGCGGGGGGAAGGCGTTGGAGATGATCGACAGCGTCGCCGGCATCATGAAGGCGGCGCCGACGCCCTGGGCCGCGCGGCCGGCGATCAGCCACGTGTCGGTCTGCGAGAAGGCGATGAAGAGGCTCGAGGCACCGAACATCACGACGCCTGCGAGGAACATGCGACGGCGGCCGAAGATGTCGCCCAGGCGCCCGCCGGTGACGAGCAGGACGGCGAACGTCAGCGTGTACGCGTTGACCGTCCACTCGAGGTTGTTGATCGAGACGTCGAGGTCGCGCTGGATCGACGGCAGCGCGACGTTCACGACCGTGTTGTCGAGCATGATCATGAACAGCGCGAAGCACATCGCGCCGAGCGTGTACCAGCGGCGATGGTCCTCGTTGATCGACGGCAGAGTCGCGTTCATCGGGTGGTGCCCTTCGTGGTCCGGTGTGGGAGTGCGGTGAGTGCGGCGTGCAGGGCTGCGCGCTCGGCCGGGGGGATCGCGGCGGTGTAGGTCTCGAGGTCCTCGAGCCGCGCGGTGGTGATCCGATCCATCGCGGCATGCCCGGCCGGCGTGATGCTCAGCCGCTTGACGCGCCGGTCGTCGGCGTCCTCGCGCCGCTCGACCCACCCGCGCTGCTGCAGCGTCTCGACGGCGCGACTGGCGTTGGGGAGCGAGCAGCCGACGCGCTCCGAGACGCCCTTGACGGATGGGTCCTTGTCCGCCGTCGCCAGCGCGCCGAGCACCTTCATCTGCGTCAGCGAGAGGTCCAGTTCCTCGATCACCTGGAACAGCCGCTGGCCGCTGGCCTGCATCAGCTGCTGCCAGAGGTCGAGGATCGCGGAGGCCAGCCGCTTGGGGGAGACGGCCTTCGCCGCCGGTGCATCGACAGTTGCTTGCACAAACGGAAGTATTGCAACCGTGCGACGATTTCATGTGTGCATTCGGGCACACTTGGGGGGTCGGGCGCGGGCGGTGGGACGGGGCCGGCTGGCTGACGCGGATCCGCGGTCGCGGCGGAGTGCTCAACCCCGCGGCGCCGCGCGCGGGGGTGGGGTCGATCGACCGCTCAACGCGAGGTCAATCGACCACACCCCGGTCGCGCGCACGACGTGTGCGATGCGCACACGCCCCGTTGGCCGGCAACGCAACGCCGCCGCGACCGACTACGGAATATCGAGGTCGTTCTGCGAGCTGGGCCGCTTGGCCCCGAAGACGACCGTCGCCGCCTTCACGCCGGAGCCGCTCACGCGCACGTGGTAGGAGCCGGGGCTGACGTCAGCCCGCAGCGTCGCGGTGTCCTGGGGGTTGATCGGCGCCGTCTGCTGGCGGATGCCGGGGCTCGCGCCATCGGCCGACTCGAACGTCAGTTGCTGGGAGGACGCCGTCAGGTTCGTGACGACGAGCGTCACGGGGCCGGCACCGACCTGCGAGGGCGAGACCGAGATCTTCGCCGGCGTGATCGCGGCACTGAGGACGATCGTCGCCGGCGGGCGCGCCAGGTTCTCGTGCTGCTTGGTACCGCACGCGGACGCGACGAGGCATGCGCTCATCATGAACGTCCCCACGGAGATCTTGCGCATGCGGCTCGTCATCCTTGTAGCGGCGCGGCACGGTGCCGCGGTGCGCACCCTACCCGAGCAACCCCCGGGTGCAAGTGAGGGAGCGGGCCGGCGCGGCGCGACACCCCTTGAGCCAGGGCGGCGCAGCCGGCGGCCAAGAAGACTCAGATCGCGTCGATCTCGGCGAGCGCGCGGTCGGCTGCGAAGGCGGCGAGGTCGGCCTGCAGCTCATCCCATGACTCGCGCTCGGCCTGCTCGTATGCGGCACCCGTGAGGTCGCGCAGTCGATCGGCGTAGCGCTGCCACGCGTCGCGGCTGCGCTCGTCGAGTTCCTGGGCCTGCTGGGGAACGGTGATGGTCATCTCATGCCTCCGATCGCCGGTGCGCTGACTGTAACCACCCGGTCGGCTGTTGCGCGCCACCGGTAACAGGATCGTCATCGGCGTCACGGACGCAGCGGGGCGCACGGCGCGTTGCACGATGTCCTGGCGGCGGCGTAGACCTCTCGGGGTGCTGCACGCGCCATTGGCCACCACCGAGTTCCTCGTCGTCGACACCGAGACCAACGGGCTCGGCGGCGACGCGTGCGAACTGACGGAGGTCGGTGCCGTGCTCGTCGGCGGCGGCGAGCTGCACGATCGCTGGGAGACGCTGGTGCGGACCGAGCGCCCGCTGTCGCGGATGATCCAGCGCTACACCGGGATCACGCAGGACATGGTCGACGCGGCGCCGCCCGCCGAGGCCGGCCTGCCGGACCTCGCCGAGCTGCTCGAGGGCCGCGTGCTGGTCGCGCACAGCGCCGCCTTCGACCGCCGCGTGCTGCAACAGGCGTTCGTGCGCGCCGACCTCGACTGGCCCGACCCGCCGGTCCTCTGCACGGTTGCGCTGGCTCGCCGCTGCGCGCCGCTGGTGCGCCAGCGCAAGCTCGTCCTGCTCGCCGCGTCGCTGGGGATCGAGGTCGAGGTCGCCCACCGCGCGCTGGCCGACGCGGAGACCTGCGCGCGCGTGTTCTGCGCGCTGTTCCCGCGCCTGTGTGCGAGCGCCCCGACGCTCGGTGATGCGCTGGAGCTGCTGGCGCCGCGACGCCCCGCCCGTCGGCGAGCGACCGCGACCGACGGCGCGCAGCTGCGCCCCGGGTCGCGCCGGCGACTGCCCGATCTGGCCGACGTGCACGACAGCCCGGGCGTCTACGTCGTGCGCAATGAGGCCGGCCAGGTGCTGTACGTCGGCAAGTCGGTGCGCGTGCGCACGCGCGTGCGGGCCCACTTCGCGCCGTCGTCACGGCCGGCGGCCTGGACCGCCCGTGCGGAGACCGTCGAGCACCACCGTACGGTCTCCGACCTCGGCGCGCTGGTCCTGGAGCAGCGGCTCGTGCGCGAGCTGCGCCCGCCCGGCAACACGCGGATGAAGCCGGTCGACGACTGGCTCTGGCTGCGCTGCCGGCTGGACATTGCGTTCCCCGTGCTCGAGCTCGGCCGCGAGCCGGCGCCGGCGCCGGCGGTCAACGTCGGTCCGATCCGCGGCCGAACGATCGCGTCCGAACTGCTCGAGCAGCTCGTCTCGCTGTTCGGGCTGCGTGCCTGCGGGCGGCGGCTTCCTCGTCGCAGCCACGCGTCGGCGTACGGCGAGATGGGGCGTTGCCTGTCGCCGTGCCTGGGCGACCTGGATCCCAATCTCTATCGCCGGCGGGTCGATGCGGCGCTCGCGGTGCTGACCCGGCCGGGCGGCGGCGCGGCGCTGCTGGCCCACGTCGATGAGCTCGTCAGCGCTGCATCGGCCGACCGCCGATATGAGCGGGCGGCCTGGCTGCGCCGGCGGCGCGCGCGGATCGAGGTGTTGCTGGAGCGCGCGGGGCAGGGTCTCGTCGCGGTCGAATCCGGTGCCCGGATGCTGCTCGCCGATGCGCCCGACGGGTCCGCCCACGAGCTGTTCTGGGTCGCGGGTGGACGCGTCGCGGACTGGGGGCCGCTGCCGGCGCTGGACGAGCTGCTGGACCGGACCGGCGCCGCGCTGCGCCGCCGCGACGAGCCGCTGCGCGCCGACGAGATCGCCGAGGCGCGGACGGTCGGGACGTGGGCCGCGGCCAACGAGCCCTACGCGCTGGACATCGACGGCGGCGTCACCCGCGAGCAGGTCGCGCGCTGGCTGGATCACTCGGGCGCGGGCGCGGGTGCCGGAGCCGTGGCGCCGCTCGCGGCGTAGTCCGGCGCGTCAGTCGAACGGCAGCGCGACGACGACCGCGCTCGCGCCGCCGTCACCGACGGTCACGGTCGCGCCGGGCTCAGCCTCACGGCGCACCAGCGCGAGCCCGATGTCGCCCAGCCGCGGCGAGCGGACCACGCTCGTCAACGTGCCGACGCTGCGCTCGCCCAGGTGGAGCTCCGAGCCCGCGGCGGCGGGCTCGCTGAGCCGCAGCCCGCGCAGGTGGCGGTTCGGCTTGCCCTTGTAGAAGAGACGCGCGACGGTCTCCTGGCCGACGTAACAGCCCTTGGTGAAGTTGACGGCGCGGTCGTTGAGGCCGGCCTCCTGGGGGATCACGCCGTCGTCCAGGTCGACGCCGTAGCGCGGGCGGCCGGACTCCACGCGCACAACCTCGGCTTCGGCGTCGAGGACGGCGACGGCGCCCGCCGCCACCAGCGCGCCGGCGACGGCGCTCGTCGCGTCGGCGCCGCAGATCACGTCGACGCCGAGGTCGGTCGCGACGAGCACGACATCGTGGTCGCCGATTCGCGCCGCAGCGTTGGCGTGCTCGTCCGACGGCAGGTCCGTCGCGCCGCAGACCGCGCGACTCGCGGGGCCGATCAGCGACAGCAGCCCGCGCTGCAGCGTGCGCTTGTCGAGCTCGGCATCGAATCCGACGAGCCCATGACGGACGACGTCGAAGACGCCCTGCAGCGCCGCGCGCTCGGTGTCGAGCAGCAGTTCGTCGCTGCGGTCCAGGACGCGCAGGTCGCCGACCATCCGGCCCTTCGGTGTCAGGACCGCCGCGTAGAGCCCGCTGCCCGGCGTCAGCGTCTCGATCTCGTTCGTGACGACGCCGTTCAGCGCCGCCTTGGCCTGCGTCCCGAGCAACGCCAGCTTGCCCCGATCGGATCGGTCGATCAGCGCCGCCGAGGTGGTCAGCGCCGCGTACCCGGGCGTCGTCTCGCGCGTCGTCATCGTCCCGTCGAGGCTACTGCTGGGGCGGCGCCGGGGTGATGCCCGGACTGGACATTCGTCGAGGCAATTCGAGATTCAGGTTTAGGCATGCCATAAACTGATCTCATGGACGCGCCGACCAGGCTTTCACCAGCCGTCGAGGACTACGCCAAGGCGATCTACGCGCTCGAGGGTGAAGGCGCCGGCACGGTCACGACGAACGCCCTCGCCGACCGCCTCGGCGTCACGGCCGCCTCCGCATCCGGGATGGCCAAGCGGCTGGTCGAGCTCGGGCTGGTCGACCACCGGCCCTACCGCGGCGTCGCGCTGACCGACGATGGACGCCGTGTCGCGCTTGAGGTCCTGCGCCATCACCGCCTGCTGGAGCTGCTCCTGGCCGACCTCGGGGTGCCGTGGGATCGCGTCCACGACGAGGCCGAGGTGCTCGAGCACCACATCTCCGAGGATCTCGAGGCACTGATCGCGGCGCGGCTGGGAAACCCGACGCATGACCCGCACGGGCACCCGATCCCGACCGCCGACCTGGTCATCGACGAAGGCGAGACCGTCGCACTGGCGGCGATGGCGGTCGGTGAGCGCGGGCGGTTCGTGCGGGTCTCCGACGCCGAGCCGGAGATGCTCCGCTACCTGACCGAGCAGGGGATCGCGCTCGGCGACACGTTCGAGGTGACCGATCGCCAGCCGTTCGACGGCCCGGTCTTCGCCGCCTTCGCCGCCCGAACGCTGGCGCTCGGCGGACCGCTCGCGCGAGCGATGCGCGTCGAGGTGCTCAGCCCGTGACGACGCGTCTCGTCACGCGCGGCGACGAGCACGCCCCGGATGTCCCGCCGGCGCCCGGCCGGGCGTCCCCCGACGACGGCCCGAGCGATCTCGAACGGCTCCAGGCCCGGGGCCGCCTGCGCACGCTCGCCAGCCTCCTGGGCCCAGCGTTCGTCGCCTGCATCGCCTACGTCGACCCGGGCAACTTCGCGACGAACATCGCGGGCGGCGCGACCTACGGCTACCTGCTGCTGTGGGTCCTGCTGGCGGCGAACCTCATGGCGATGCTGATCCAGAACCTGTCGGCCAAGATCGGCATCGCGACCGGCCGCAACCTCGCCGAGCTGTGTCGCGAGCACTTCTCGCGGCCGGTCACGTGGGGGCTGTGGGCGCAGGCGGAGGTCGTCGCGATGGCAACCGACCTGGCCGAGTTCGTCGGTGCGGCGATCGCGCTGAACCTGCTGTTCGGGGTCCCGCTGTTCGCCGCCGGCCTGATCACGGCGGTCGTCTCGTTCGCCGTGCTCGGACTGCAGGCGCGCGGGTACCGCCGGTTCGAGCTCGTGATCGGCTTCCTGCTCGGGATCATCCTGCTCGGCTTCCTCTACGACACGCTGCGCATCGGGTTCAACCTGGGTGAAGCGGCAAAGGGCTTCGTCCCGCACTTCGACGGCAGCGACAGCGTGCTGCTGGCGACGGGCATCCTCGGAGCGACGGTCATGCCGCACGTGATCTATCTGCACTCGGCGCTGACACAGGACCGGATCCGCCCGCGCGACGACGCTGAGCGGCGCACCCTGCTGCGCTTCCAGCGCGTCGACATCACGATCGCCATGGGGATCGCCGGCCTGGTCAACATGTCGATGCTGGTGATCGCCGCATCGCTGTTCTTCGGCAGCCCGCTCCAGGGGCTCGACACGATCGAAGGCGCCCACGCCGGGTTCCGCCACCTGGTCGGCCCCGAGGCCGCGGCGGCGTTCGCCTGTGCGCTGCTGGCGTCCGGCTTTGCGTCCTCGAGCGTCGGCACCTACGCCGGACAGGTCGTCATGCAGGGCTTCATCGCGCGGTCGGTTCCGCTGGTGCTGCGGCGCCTGGTCACGATGACGCCGGCACTGATCGTGCTCGCGCTCGGCCTGGACCCGACGCGCTCGCTGGTGATCAGCCAGGTGGTGCTGTCGTTCGGGATCCCGTTCGCGCTGGTGCCGCTGGTGCTGCTGACGCGGCGGGCCGATGTGATGGGCGCACTGGTCAACCGCCGTCTGACGACGATCGTCGCATCGCTCGTCGCCGGTGCGATCATCGCGCTCAACGCGTTCCTCCTGGTCCAGACGCTCGGCGGCTGACCCGCAACGCTCGATACGCTGCGGCCATGCCGCTTGCCGACACCTTCCAGGAGGTCCTGGACGCGCTGCCCGACGACTGGACCGACCTCGAGGCAGACCTGCGGATCTTCGACGAAACGCGGTACATCGAGGCTGCGACGTTCGTCGTCACCTGCAACGCACAGCCGTATTCCCAGCACGACTGGCACTGGCGGATCCTCTGCGCGCACCGCTTCGGTCACGCCGCCGCGGCGCCGACGGTGCACCGCACGCTCGCGTTCCTCGACGAGGCGGGCATCGACGGCGAGCTGGCGATCCGCGAGGTCCGGACCGGCCGCGCACCCGTGTTCCACGAGTGGGGGCGGCCCGAGAGCGTCCGCGAGGAGTTCCGCCGGCTGCACGACCAGTGAGCGCTCGCGTCGTCGCGTTCGTGCCGGACCTGCTGTTCGGGTCCAACGTGCAGGGAATGCTCGCCGCCGGTGGCCACGAGGTGACGCTGGTCGGCAGTGACGCGGCGGCAGCCGAGGCACTCGGGCGGGGCGCCGACGTCCTGCTGGTCGATCTGACGAGCGACGCGCCGCAGCGGATCGCGGAGGTTGCGCAACTCGACCTTGCCGGCGCGCGGACGCTGGCGTTCTTCTCGCACGTCGAGCCGGACGTGCGCTCCGCCGCGTTGGCGGCCGGCTTCGACCTCGTCGTGCCGCGCTCGCGGATGAACCGCGAGGGCGCCGAGCTCGTCGCCGCGCTCTTCGCGGGCTAGGGCCGCGAAAACGCGGGGGCGAACAGCGTCGCGACGTCGGGCCGGGCGGCGGTGATGCCGAATCGCTGCTCCCACGCGCTCCAGCGGGCGAGGATCGCGGGGTCGAGCACGCCGAACGCCCCGCCGTGCGTCGTGAAGGCGAAGGCCAGTGCGCGGAGTTCGCGCCGTGCCTGCTCGGCGCCGACGCCGGGTGCACCGCGCGTCAGCGCGCTGATCGCGGCCGCCGGGTCGGCGAGCGCGGCGCTGTACCCGGCGCGCAGCGCGGCGACCGTCGCGCGGACGAGCTTCGGCTCGCGTGCGAGCGTCGCGCGCGTCGTGGCCAGGACAAGCTCCGGGTAGGCCGGCGCGCCGAAGTCGTCGACCTTGAAGATCCGCACCCCGGGCCGCCGCGCCCGCAGGGCGACGCCCTCGGCGCTCCAGAAGCCCGTCGCCGCGCTGACGCGCCGGGCCAGCAGCGCCGGGACGGCCTGGAAGCCGATCGTGACGCGGCGGACCGCGGCCGGGTCACCGCCGTCGCCGGTGACGATCGACCGCAGGACGGCCTCGTCGCTGGGCAGACCGGTGACGCCGGCGGCCCTGCCGGCGAGGTCGCGCGGTCGCGCGATCGAAGGATCGGCCAGGACCGCAGCCAGCGGGTGCTGGACGAGCGCCATCACGCCGACGAGGCCGGCGCCCTTCGCGTCGGCGAGCGCCAGATCGTGGATGTCGATGTACGCGAACGTGGCCCGTCCGGCGTGCAGCAGCTTGACGGCATCGGTCGAGCTTCCGGGTGCGCTGATCGTCAGCGCGACGCCGACGCGACGGTCGAGCTTGCGCGCGACGGCGAGGTAGGTCCCGGCGTGGACGGCATTCGGGGCGAAGTCGAGCAGCAGCGTCGCGGCGACCGGCTTGGGCTTTGCGGCCTTCGTGGTCGCCTGCGATCCCTGGGCGCCGCCGCAGCCGGATGCCAGGACCGCGAGCGCGCCGAGCACTGCAAGCGCTCTGGCACCCGGGAGGAACGACCGGGGCCGAGGCGAATCGGGGCGCGTGGGCATCGCGCGGCAGCATAGGGACGCGGCCGCGAGCCCCGGAAAGACTTCCAAGGAGCGACCGTGATGGATCAGCTGAACCCCCGTGCCCTCGCCGCAGAACTGCTCGGCACCTGCCTGCTCGTGCTGTTCATCGGGCTGATCGTCGTCGTGTCCGGCGGCGGCACCGTGCGTGTCGACATGGCCGTGATCGGCGTCGGCCACGTCCTCATCCTCGCCGCCCTCGTGGCGGTTCTCGGCGGCGTTTCGGGCGGGCACTTCAATCCCGCGGTGACGATCACCCTCGCCGCGCTGAAGAAGTTCCCGACATCCGGCGTCGGCCCGTACATCGCCATGCAGCTGATCGGCGCAACGCTCGGTGCGCTGATCGTGAAGCTGCTGCTGAACGGGCCCGGCAAGCTGACCAACTACGCGACGCCGGCCGTCAACAAGGTGCTGCTGAGCGGCAACTTCGGTGGCTTCGTCTGCGAGGCGCTGGGCACGTTCGTGCTCGTGGCGGCGGTCGTCGGCACTGCGGCGATCGTGCGCAACCAGACGGCGCTGACCCCGCTGCTGATCGGCGGTGCGCTGGGCTTCGGCGTGATGGCCACGGCGCCGCTGACCGGCGCCGGCCTCAACCCCGCGCGCTCGTTCGGACCGGCGCTGATCAGCGGTGAATTCGGCGGCTTCGGGACGTTCCTGTTCGTCTACGTGCTCGGCCCGATTGTCGGCGGCCTGCTCGCCGGTACCGTCGTGAGCTATCTGCACGAGGGCAGCGCCGAACCGCTCCGCGAGGCGCGCCCGCCCGCAGCCTGACCGCCGTTCCCCCGCCCACCGCCCCGCTCGGCACCGCGGCCGCGCGGGGCGGTGGCGGCGCATCCGTAGACTGCTTCGGGCCGATGCGCCGACGCGTCACGTTCTCCAGGAACTTCACGCTCTCGCTGTCGCGGACGTGCCGTTGCCACTGCAAGTACTGCGCCTTCGCCACGGTCCGGGCACACCTCTACTCGCCCGCGGAGGTCGAGCAGCAGCTCGACCTTGCGGTGCGCCGCAACGCCAAGGAGCTGCTCGTCCTGACGGGCGAGTACCCGGAGGTCAACCCGGGCGTCCGGCGGCTGCTGAGCGACTACGGGCACGAGGACTTCACGGCCTATGTCGTCTGGGCCTGCGAGCGGGCGCTGGAGCGCGGGCTGCTGCCGCACACCAACCTCGGTGTGCTGAGCGCGACCGACCTGGCGCGGCTGCGTGAGGTGACCGCCTCACAGGGGCTGATGCTGGAGTCGATCAGCGAGCGCCTGATGGAGACGGTGCACGCCGGGTCGCCGACCAAGCACCCGCGCGAGCGGCTGGCGACGATCCGAGCCGCGGGCGAGCTGAAGATCCCGTTCACGACCGGGATCCTCGTCGGGATCGGCGAGACCGCCGAGGAGCGGATCGCCTCGCTCGCGGCGCTGGCCGAGGTGCAGCGCGAGTACGGCCACATCCAGGAGGTCATCCTCCAGAACTTCGTCCCGCA
>JBBRFO010000021.1:0-32101 GCA_038224135.1 Solirubrobacterales bacterium | reverse complement strand
CAGCACGCCGACGCCGAGCGCCAGCAGCAGACAGCCGATCGACGCGAGCGCCAGCAGCGCTGAGCGCCCGCCTTCGTCGGCGGGCTCACGGCGCGCGGTTGCGAGCACCGGCACGACAGCCGGTGCGACGGCCGCGCTGGTGGTCAGGATCTCGCGGAACGGGAGCCGTGCCTCGGCCCGGCGCGTCCCGCAGGACAGGCAGTAGCGCTGGTCGCTGGCCAGCGGCGCCGCGCAGACCGCGCAGGGCGCGCCATGCTCTCCGACCGCGGGGGCGTTGACGTCGGGAAGGGTCATCACGAAGGGCCTCCGGCGAGGACGGTTGGCGGGGCCGTGCACGACAGGCGCCCACCCTTGGGATTGCCGATGAAATAGACGCGGAAGCTGATCGGCTTGGGCGTCGGAGCAGGTGCCAGGCGGTCGATGATCGCGCGCCCGGCGGCCAGGACCTTGTCGCCGCGCCGGCTGATGCAGGCGATCACGAGCCGCACCTGCGGCAGCTTCGAGCGGTTGGTCACGATGCCGCGGGCGAACATGCCGTCGGTGTCGTGTTCGAGCATGATCCGGGTCAGGTCCATCCGCGGCAGCGTTGCGCTCGCCGTGGCCTTGGCGGTGCCGACCTTGGCGCTGGCGCGGTGCGGCGCCGTCGGCGCCTGGATCTGGTTGTTGACCCAGAACGTGCGCTCGCGCGGCGCGACGGCGGCGATCGACGTCAGCGACGCGTCGAGGCCGGCCAGGTCGTTGCTGTAGAGCTTGACCCCCTTGGCGTCGCTGAGCGCGATGCCGATCGGGACCTTCAGCTGAGCTGTACCGCCGGCATTGCGCAGGAGGACGACGGCGGCCGTGCCGTTGGCGTCGTGGAGTACCGCGGATCCGGTGACCTTGATCGAGCTGTTCTGCTTGGTGATCTTCACGCCGGATTCCTTGGCGACGCTCTTCGCCTGCTTGGCGAGCTGCGCGCTGGTGTCCTGCGTGGTCTGGCATGCGGACAGCGACGCCGCGGCGAGCGCCAGCGCGAGTGAGCAGCCGATCCGGCGAGCGATCATCCGAAGGCGCCTCGCACGTAGTCGCGCGTGCGCTCCGCGCGCGGGGCGCCGAACACCTGCTCGGCGGCGCCGTACTCGACCAGGTCGCCGAGGTACATGAACGCGACGTCGTCGCCGACGCGATAGGCCTGCTGGAGGTTGTGGGTGACGATCACGACGGCGAGCTCCTCGCGCAGCTCGAGGATCAGGTCCTCGATCACCTGCGTCGACTTCGGGTCCAATGCGGAGCACGGCTCGTCCATCAACAGCACCTCGGGGCGCGCGGCGAGCGCGCGGGCGATGCAGAGGCGCTGCTGCTGGCCGCCGGACAGCCGCAGGGCGGGATGATCGAGTTTGTCCTTGATCTCCTCCCACAGACCGGCGCGCTGCAGTGCCTCGTGGACGTATGGCTCCAGCGTGCGGGTCGCGGGGCGCTTGGAACCCTGCTCGCGCAACGCGTAGGCGACGTTGTCGAAGATCGACATCGGGAATGGGTTGGGCTGCTGGAAGACCATCGACACGCGGCGCCGCAGCGCGGTCACCTCGAGCTCGTCGATGTCGTGGCCGTCGATCCGGATGATGCCGCCACGGCGGGCGCTCGGCGTCAGCTCGGTCAGCCGGTTCAGCGTGCGCAGCAGCGTCGTCTTGCCACAGCCGGACGGCCCGATCAGCGCCAGCACCTCGCCCTGGCGGATCGTCAGCGAGACGCCCTTGACGACGGTGTTGTCGCCGTAGGCGACCGTCAGGCCCTCGAGCGTCATCCGCTCGGGACCGTGGGTGCGCAGCGTCGCGCGGCGCATGCGCGACGAGCCGGGCGCGGCGCCCTCGCCGACGACGGGCGCGTTGGCGATCGTCGCGGGCTCGTCCAGGCGGATCCGGCGGACCGGCGGCGGCAGCGGTGCCCCGCGCGGATCTGACCGGTCACCGGTCGTCGTCATGGGCTCGGGCTCGATGATCACTTCGCGGCTCCCAACCTGGATGTCTCAATGCCCTGTGCGGACCCGCGCCTGGCGACCAGATCGACCGCAAAGTTCAGCGCGATCACGATCAGCAACAGCACGAAGGCCGCCGAGTAGGCCTTCTGCGGCGCATTTCCCTCACCTGCAGGCGAGTTGTTGTAGACGTAGCTCGTCAGCGTTCCGCCGGTGCCCTTCAGCGTCTTGAGGCCGGGAACGTCGCCTTGGGGGTCGAGCTGCAGCGAGGCCCCGAGCAGCACGACGACGATCGCGGTGTCGCCGGCGATGCGGCCCATGCCGAGCGCTGCGCCGGTCGAGATGTTGGCGCGCACCGACGGGAGCAGGACGCGACGGATCGTCGCGGCCTTCGTCTTGCCGAGCGCGTAGGACGCCTCGCGGACGTGCGAAGGGATCGCCTGCAGACC
The DNA here is from genome assembly GCA_038224135.1 of Solirubrobacterales bacterium. Taxonomy (GTDB): domain Bacteria; phylum Actinomycetota; class Thermoleophilia; order Solirubrobacterales; family Solirubrobacteraceae; genus F1-60-MAGs163. The sequence goes on along the minus strand of JBBRFO010000021.1, from coordinate 29,698 downwards.
CTCGCGGGTCGAGGCGAAGACCATCGGCAGGGCGATCAGCGACATCATCGATCCGGCGGTCAGGAACGAGCGGCCGAAGACCGCGCCACCCTGCGCCGTGAACGACATCCAGCCGAAGATCCCCTGCTGGAACAGCACCAGGCCGAAAACGGCGATCACGATGTCGGGCGTGCCCGCGATGATCTCGATCCCCGACTCGACGGCGCGGCCGAGCCAGCGCGGGCGGCCGTACTCGACGACCCAGGTCGCCGACGCGACGGCGAGCGGCGTGGCGATCACGATGCCGACGATCGTCAGGATCACGGTCCCGAGCAGCGGGTCGAGAAAGCCGCCGCTCTTGGACTGGTCGAGGTCGGCCTGCGGGCGCGAGACGAGCAGCGACGGGCGCAGGTACTGCAGGCCCTTGAGGGCCATGAACAGCACGATGCCGATGCCGATCGCGCACAGCAGCAGGCCTGCCGCCCACATGAAGAGGTAGCCGATGCGGTCGGTCAGGCGCCATGTCGAGACCGACTCGTTGACGCGTCGCTTGCGGCCCGGCCCACCCGGAACGGGCGCCGACGGCGAGGGCAGCGGCGGGAGGGTGCTGCGCGTCGCCATCAGTTGCGGACTCCGTACTTCTTCAGCGGCTGCTTGATCAGCCAGCTGCCGAGCGACAGCACGAGGCCGCCGAACAGCAGCAGCAGCGCCATCGCATAGAGGCTGGCGCGCATCGCCGGCGCGTTGATCGACTCGGCGTTCTCGACGACCGTCGCCGCCAGCGTGCGCAGCGGCTCGAACAGGAAGGTCAGGCCGTCGGCCGGGTTCGGGGCGAACCCCTTGGAGCCGGAGACCATCGAGATCATGATCGCCTCGCCCAGCGCTCGCGCCGTGGCCAGGACCGCGCCGGCCAGGATCGCCGGCCGGGCGGCACGGACGGTCACCGTCCACATCGCGCGCCAGCGGTTGACGCCCAGCGCGACGGCGCCCTCGCGCCACGACCGCGGAATCGCGTAGAGCCCGTCGACGGTGAAGGCGATCATGATCGGCGTGATCATGATCGTGAGGATCAGCGACGAGACGAGCAGGCTGCCGCCCGACAGCTGGATCACGTACTGCACCGACTGCTTCTGACCCGGGGTGATCAGGTGGTTGCCGACGAGCGGCACGAAGACGAGGATGCCGATCAGGCCGTAGACGACCGATGGGACCGCGGCCAGCAGGCGCACGATCGGCACGATCAGGCGGCGCAGCGACTCCGGCGCGAACTCGACGATGAAGATCGCCGACAGCAGCGAGAAGACCAGGCCGAGGATCACCGCGACGCCGGTCGTCAGCGCCGTGGCGTAGATCAGCGGCCAGGCGCCGAGCTGATAGTCGGCCTTTGTCGGGTTGGCGCCCGAATTGACCATCCGGTCGAGCTGGATGTCGACGTTGCCCTTGGCGCCGAACCACGACAGGCCGTTGGCGTGGAACGACGGCCAGGCCCGGATCGCCACGAAGACGACCATGAAGAGGATGACGAGGAGGACCAGACAGGCCAACGCGCCGAGCGATCGCTCGGCGCGTCGGTCGGTCCACGGCTTGCGCACCTGCTCCAGCATCAGCTGCGTGATGTCGCGGCTGCGTGGATCCAGGCCGGGTGGTTCGCGGATGACGGGCGCGACGCGACGCGCGCGAGGTGTGCCGAGTGGCACATCCGCGCGCGGCGTGGCGCGATCCGTCGCCGCGAGACGCCCGTCCTGGGCCGCGTTGTCGTGACGTCACACATCGCGTTAGAGGAGCGGCACCCAGTGCTTGCCGACGACCGCCTGGGCGCGCTTGGAGTTCTGCACCCAGGTGATGAACTTCTGGATCGGGTTGCCGAGCGTCGGGCGCCCGCGCGTGACCATCCAGAAGTTGCGCACGCCGCCGTACTCACCGGACTTGGCGTTGCGCAGGTCGCACGTGACGCCGTTGTAGCTGGCCGGGCTGAGCCCGGCGGCGAAGTCGAGCGACACGTAGCCGATCGCGTTCGGATCGTTCTTCACGGTCTGCTGGACGAGGCCGTTCGACGCCTGCGCCGACTGCGCTCCGAGGATCGAGTTGGAGCCCATGAAGATCTTCTGGAACGCGTCCTGCGTGCCCGAGGCTGCCGTTCGGGTGATCACGTTGATCGTCCCCGTCGACTTGGCACCGGGAACGTCGGACCAGTCGCGGAGCTTTCCGGCGAAGATCGACTGGATCTGGTCCTGCGAGAGGTTCGCGATCGGGTTGGCGGTGTTCGTCACCAGGCAGATGGCGTCCTTGGCGATCTTGTTGAAGAAGATGCCCGACGGATCGCTCGGCTTCGGATCGCGCGACGAGTCGCCGATCGACACACGGCCGGCCGCGACGTCCGCGACGCCGACATCCGACCCACCCTGCGCCAGCTTGAACTTGACGCGACCGGGGTACTGCTTGAGGTAGGCGCGCGCCAGCAGCGAGGCCAGCGGTGCAACCGACGTCGACCCGCTCAGCGTGATGACGGGCTTTGCGGCGGCGGTCGCCGGAAGGGCGCTCGCGCCGATCACGGCGACGGTGGCGAACATGCCGCCGAGGCGGATGCGGTTCATGGACAGAACTCCTTTCAAGGATTCGGTGCCACGCAGGACTGGTCCCTCGTGGGTCATGCCGCGCCAGTGTGGATGGGTATCGGCGGAGGGATGTGAACCGCCCGTGCACGCGCTGTGAAGATGCGGTGAACGCTCGAGCTGAGCCGGCGGCGGCGATCACGCAACGTTCACACCGTGTGCATCCGACGCGCGCATGATGTGTCCCGCGATCCGTCGCAGCGTGCCCATGCCCGACTCCACGCCCAATCTTCCGCTGCTCGGTGCCCCCGGCGAGGCCTGCTTCACATGCGCGGCGCTGCTGGCCGCCGACCAGCGCTACTGCCTGGAGTGCGGCAGCCGCCGCGGCGCCCCGCGACTCGACCCGCTCGCCCATGCGCGCGGCGCGACCGGCGGTGCGGCCGCCGGCCTGGTGCCGGACATCGCGACCGCCGAGCCCGCCGTCCGCTCGCAGCTCGGAACCGTCCCTGCGCTCCGCGCGCTGGGCCGCCCGCGTGTGCTGGCGACCGCCGCGATCCTCGTGCTCGGCTTCGGCGTGGCGATCGGTGACGCCGCCGGGCCGCCGGCAGCCACCGGACTGCCGCTGGCCCCACGGATCCTCGTCTCCGCCCCGCCCGCGGCGCCCGCGTCCGTGCCGGCGACGACCACCGACGCGTCAAGCTCGGACACGTCGACCGCGGACACGTCGGTCGCTGATACGAGCTCGACCGACGTCGCCGCCGATCCGATCACGCCGGTCGCCACCGACCCGGCGCCGGCGGCGCCGGCCCCGTCCAAGCCCGCATCCGGCGGGACCAGGAAGCCGACGAGCACGACGCCCAAGCCGCCGGCGCCGATCAAGCACACCTGGCTGATCGCGTTGCGCGAAGCGCCCACGGCGCAGCCGTTCGACACGGCCGCCCCGGCCCCGGTCGCGACGGAACTCGTCAGGCAGGGCACCGTGCTGACGCACTACGCCTCGATCGCACCTGGGTCGCTGGCCAACCGCATCGCCCTGCTGAGCGGTCAGGCACCGACGGCCGCCACGCTCGCCGAATGCCCGACGTACAACCCGGTCACACCCGGCACGATCGCCAAGAAGACCGGGCTCGTCGCCGGCGACGGCTGCATCTACCCGCCGAAGACGGTGACGCTCACCGATCAGCTCACGGGGGCCGGCCTCGCCTGGAAGGGCTACTTCGAGGACATGGGCGCCGCGCCGCCTCCCGGCTCGACCAGTTGCCGTCATCCCGACGCCGGCCAGGCTGATCCGTTCGCGCTGCCGCGACCAGCCGATGCGTACCTCACCCGCAGCGATCCGTTCGTCTACTTCCGCTCGATCACCGAGTCGCCGGACTGCGGCTCGAACGTCGTCGGGCTCGATCGCCTGGCGCCGGACCTCGCCACGGTCGATCAGACCCCGGCGTTCTCGTTGATCGCGCCGAACGCCTGCCACGACGGCTCCGGGACGCCGTGCGCGGCGGGAGCGGACGCCGGCCTGGCTTCGGCGAACACCTGGCTGACGAGCGTCGTCCCGCAGATCCTCGCCTCACCGGCCTACGCCGACGGCGGACTCGTCGTGATCACCTTCGACGGCGCGCCCGCCGTCGTCCCGCCCGCCGCGGGCGACCCGAAGGGCACAACCGTCGGCGCGCTGCTGCTCTCGCCGTACGTGACCTCCGATACGACCGTCGACGCGCCCTACGACCACTACGCGCTGCTCAAGACCCTGGGGCGGATCTACGGGGTTCCGGCGCTCGGCCACGCAGCCGACAAGGCCGTCACGTCCTTCGGCGCGAAGGTCTTCGCCAACGCGCCCGCCGCCGGCTCCGACTGAGGCGGCGGTCACAAGACCTTCACGCCGTGTCAACGCGACGGTAACGGGATTCGTCCTGCGCGCGAAGACACTGGCCGCCGTATCCGACCGCGCACCGGCGCGGTCGCGCCATGACCAGACGGAGGATCTCTTGAACATCGCACTCTCACCGCGCCGCCTGGCGCTCGTCGCCGGCGCGATCGCCGCGCTGCTCGCCGTGGCGCTGCTGGCCGGCCAGGGCTCGCCCACCGCGCGGGCCGGTGTCAACGACAACCAGACCGCCTGCAAGGGTCACATCGGCAAGGGCGACCTCAACCCTGACGATCCGACGATCGCGGGTGTCGCGTACCGGATCGCCTGCTCGAATCCGATCACGGGCTACACGCTGTTCGTCGACGGTCACCCGGTGCAGTCGATCGAGACCGAGGTCTTCGGCCTCGATCCCGCGACGAAGGCCGTGGTTCCCGCTGACGCGTTCTCCTGCAACGGCGACCTGCCCGGTTACGGCATCAACTGCGTCGGCACCTACACCGGCGCCTGGCATGTCCTCGTCGGACAGTTCCAGATCGACGGCCCGCTGTGCACCGAGCCGCGCGTCGACCCGATCCTGACGGTCATGAGCGCGACGGTCAACGCCAAGGGCCAGGCCGTCCAGGCGATTGCGGGCCCGTTCGACCTCGGCCGCCCGCGCGGCTGCCCGAAGTCGAAGTTCGGCGGCAAGACGAAGATCCCGATCGAGAAGGACGAGCCGGTCATCCAGTAGTCCGCTCCGGCGGACCCTCCGTCCGGCCCGGGCCGGGACGCGCTTCGCGTCCCGGCCCGCCTGCCGGTCAGGCCGTCGCCGGGTCCTTGGCCTCGAGCGCCTCGAGCGCGGCGTAGGCCTCGTCGACCGCGCGCTTTGCGGAAGTGTGCCGGGCGGTCGACTTCGCGCTCGCGTAGGGCGTCGCCCATGCCTCCGGGCCGGCGAGCTCGTCCTCGACGCCGGTCAGCTGCGCCTCCGCCGACGCGACGGCGGCCTCGAGCCGGGCCTGCTCCTTGAGCCGGTTCTTCGACGGGCCCTTCGGCGCCGCGGTGGCCGCGGGCTGCGTGCGCTGGACGGCCATTCCATCGGGGCGCCGCTCGGTCCCTCGCACAGCGGCCGCTCCGGCCCCGGGTGCGGGCGGCGGTGGCGCCGGCACGGGCTTGATGCCCAGCGCCTTGCGCTCCTCGCGCACGCGGGCGTACTCAGCCCAGCCGCCGACGTAGGAATGCAGCGTGTGATCCTCGACCGCGACGGTGCGCGTTCCGACGGCATCGAGCAGGGCGCGATCGTGCGTCACCAACAGCAGCGAGCCGGGGAACGCCTGCAGCGCGTCCTCCAGCGCCTCGCGGCTCTCCAGGTCGAGGTGGTTGGTCGGCTCGTCGAGGATCAGGACGTTGGATCCGGACGCGACGAGGATCGCCAGGCCCAGGCGCTTACGCTCGCCGCCGCTGAGCCCATCGAGCGGCTTGTCGACCTCGTCACCGGAGTAGAGGAAGCGGCCGAGCAGGGCGCGGGCCTCGTTCGGCGTCAGACCGGTGCGCTTGACGGCGGCCTCGATCACGGTGCGCGCGCCGCCGAACTCGAGTTCCTCGCCGTGCTGGCTGAGGTAGCCGACCTGCACGTTGTGCCCGGTGCGCAGGCGCCCGCCGTCCAGCTCGCGCTGGCCGGCGAGCGCCGTGATCAGCGTCGTCTTACCGGTGCCGTTGGAGCCGACGAGCGAGACGTGCTCGCCGCGCTCCAGCCACAGCTCGGCCTCGTGCAGGAGCGTCCTGCCGGGCACGGCGACCGTGCCGTTCTCGAGCTCGAAGATCACCCGGCCCGAGCGCTCGGGCTGCTTGAACTGGAAGCCCAACGCCTTGCCGTCCTTGGGGTCGCGGGTGATCCGCTCGATCTTGTCGAGCGCCTTGACGCGCGACTGCGCCTGCTTGGCCTTCGTCGCCTTCGCTCGGAAGCGCTCGACGAACCGCTCCATCCGCTCGATCTCGGCCTGCTGCTTGCTGATCGCCTTGCCCAGCGCCAGCTCGCGCGCGGCCTGCTCCTTGCGCCAGGCGTGCCATGGGCCCTTGAAGAACCGCCCGCGCCCGGCCTCGAGCTCCAGCACGCAGGTGCCGACGGACTCCAGGAACCAGCGGTCGTGGGCGACCAGGACGACGGCGGCGTCAAGACCGACCAGCGTCTCCTCGAGCCATTCCAGCGATTCGATGTCGAGGTGGTTGGTCGGCTCGTCGAGCAGCAGCAGTGCCGGGCGCGAGGCCAGCGCCCGTGCCAGCGACGCGCGCGTCAGCTCGCCGCCGGAGAACGTCGACAGTGCCCGCTCGAGGTCGGCGTCGACGAAGCCCAGTCCGTGGATCATCGATGTCGCGTTGTCGCGCCAGGTGTACCCGCCGGCCGTCTCAAAGCGCGCCTGCACCCCGGCGTAGCGCTCCAGCGCCTGCTCGTCGCCGGCGGCCATCGCGGCCTCCAGCCGGCCCAGCTCGGCCTCCAGCTCGAGTGGCTCCTGGAGCCCGGACAGGACGTAGTCGCGCAGTGTCAGGCCCCGCTCGCGCGGCGGGCGCTGGTCGTGCAGCGCGAGCCGCAGGCCCTTCTCGAAGACGAGCTCGCCGCCGTCGACGGAGGTCTCCCCCGTCAGCATCCGCAGCAGCGTCGTCTTGCCGGCGCCGTTGCGCCCGGCGATCGTCATCCGGTCGCGGCGCCCGAGCTTGAACGACACGCCGCGCAGCAGCGGCTCGCCGACCATGTCCTTGGCGAGGTCTGAGGCGATGATCACGGCCACACGCCTCATGCTAGGTGCTCGCGGACGGCTCCCGGCGCCCCGCCGGCAGCCTGCTTGGTAGCGTCGCGGATCATGCGATCCCAGCTCCTGCGCGCCAGCCTCCTCGCCATCCTCGCCGCCGCCCTGACCGCTCCCGCGGCCGGCGCAGCCGGCACGACGGTTTCGATCCCCGTCGGTCCCGCGCCCGGCACCCCGGCGAAGTACAACAAGGTCTTCGTCACGAAGTACGGCCCCGCGAGCGCCAAGCGGGTGCTCGTGTTGGTCCCGGGGACGATCGGCGGCGCCGGCGACTTCACGCTGCTCGGGCCCGAGATCGCGGCGCGCGTGCCCGGCACGCAGGTCTGGGCGATGGACCGCCGCGAGCAGGCGCTGGAGGACAGCTCGCGGATGCAGCAGGCACTCGACGGCACGATCCCCGTGCAGCAGGCGTTCGACTACTACCTCGGCTGGATCGCCAACGCTGCGATCACCCCGCACTACCAGCCGCTCGCCGCCAAGGACTACGCGTTCATGAAGGACTGGGGCATGAAGGTGAACATGGAGGACATCCGCCGCGTGATCCTCAATGCCAAGCGCGGCGGGCGGAAGGTCATTCTCGGAGGTCACTCGCTCGGCGCGTCGTTCGCGGCCGGCTACGCGGCCTGGGATTTCAACGGGTCGCCGGGCTACAAGGACATCGCCGGCATCGTCGCGATCGACGGCGGCCTGCTCGGCAGCTTCAACAGCATCTCGACGGCGACGCAGGCCAAGACCGCGCTGGCCAAGCTCCAGGTGACGGCGACCCAGCCGGACGGGCCGTGGGCGAACCTGCTGCAGCTCCCCGGGTTCGCCTGGACGACCGGCGCGTTCGCCGAGCTCGGCGCGCTCGCCGCGCTGAAGGCGCCGAGCGAGCGCTCGGCGTTCCAGGACTTCGCGCTGTTGCCGGCACAGTTCAAGCCGCCGTTCCCGGCCACCAACGAGGGCCTGCTCGGCTACGCGTTCGACGCCACGACGTCGCCGAAGGCGCTGTCGCTGATCCAGGTGCGCGCCGGGCAGCTCGCCGACAGCGGCGACCCGCGTCCGTGGCAGAACGGCGAGGTCACGCCGATCCAGAACCTCGCCACGGGCTTCGGCGGCGGCAAGGTCGACGGTGTCGACTGGTACTACCCCTCGCGGCTGAACGTCGACACCGACGCCGCCAGCCCGATGACCGCCACGCCGGCAGCCAAGCTGCTCGGCCTGCGTCTGAAGTGGCTGTCCAAGGTCGACATCCCCTACTACGCCTTCCAGACCTCGCTGACCGGCTCACGCAACGGCGTCGTCAACGGCGCCAAGGCGTTTGCCCGCAAGTCGAAGGTGCCCAAGGGCCGCCTGACGATCGTCGACGGGAAAGCGACGACGAGCCACCTCGACCCGCTGTTCGCCGCGCCGGCGACGAACCAGTTCCTCAAGACCGTCGTGCCGTTCCTGAAGCAGATCCGCTGAGCGCGGCCTCAGCCTGCGAGCAGTTCCAGCACGCGGTCGACGTCCGCGTCGGTGTTGTACAGGTGGAAGGACGCGCGCAGCGCCCCGGCGCGGGTGGCGGCCTGCACCTCGGTCCCGGCGAGGCGCTGCGCGGCGTCCGGGACGGCGGCGCTGACGATCGCCGAGTTCGAGGGCTCGAGGCCCAGACCCACGCGCAGGCGGTTGGCGAGCGCGACGTCGTGGGCCTGGATCGCGTCGACGCCGATCGCCTCGATCAGCTCCAGCGCCGGCGTCGTGCCGACCCAGGAGAACCACGCCGGGCTGATGTCCAGGCGGCGGCTGTCGTCGGCGAGCCGCATCGGCATGCCGTAGTAGGAACCGTGGATGTCGGCGCCGGCGAACCAGCCGGCGGCCTGCGGCAGCAGACGATCCAGCAGCGCCGGGCGCACGCTCATGAACGCCGACCCGCGCGGCGACATCAGCCACTTGTAGGCACTGCACGTGACGACGTCGAAGCGGCTCGCGTCGACCGGCAGCCAGCCGACCGCCTGGGTCGCGTCGCAGACCGTCAGCGCGCCATGGTGCTCGGCGGCGGCGGCGACCGCCTCGAGGTCCGCGACCTCGCCGCTGGCCGAGTGGGCGGCGCTGAAGGCGACGACGTCGGTGTCGGCGTCGATCGCCTCGGCCAGCCGGGCGGCCGGAACCGTCGTGACGGTGATGCCGCGGCCCTGAGCTGCTAACGGCCACAGGTTCGACGTGAACTCGATGTCCGGCGCGATCACCCGCGAATCGTCTGGCAGTGCCGCGGCGATGATCCCGACCATCGCCGAGACGACCGACCCGGTCGCCACCCACGCCGCCGGAACGCCGACGATCCGCGCCCAGACCTCGCGCGAGCGCTGCGTCTGCTCGCCCCAGCCCTCCCACGAACTGCTGCCGGTGCGCCAGTCCTCAAGCGCCGCCTGCAGCGCCGTCCAGCCGGCCTGCGGCGGCAGCCCGAACGACGCGGTGTTGAGGTAGACGCCGGCCGGCGACCACTCGCCGCGTGCCTGCCCGATCGTGCGGGTCATGGTCCGGTCCGCGTGCCCTGTGGCAGACCGGCGCCATCACGCTGGAAGGCGATCAGCCGCTCGTTCTCGTCCGCGATCCGCTCCGCCGTCCCCTCGTAGGCGCGGAACATGTCCTTCAGCCGGCGCAGCCCCTCGGGCGGCAGCGCCGCGAGCTCGCCGGCGAGCGTCAGCGCCGCGGCTTCGGCCTCCTGCGCCCCGGCCGAGCGGTGGATCAGCCCGAGCTCCTGCGCCTCGGCCAGGCCGACGACGCGGCCCGTCAGGATCAGCTCCTTGGCGCGCGAGAGGCCGATCAGCGGCACCAGGCGCGCCGGCCCGACCGGCACCCCGAGCCGCGATCCGGCCCAGGCGAGCTTCAGATTGTCGCCGCCGACCCGCAGGTCGCAGCCGGCGACGAGCTCAGCGCCGGCGCCGACGCAGTTGCCGACGCAGACGGCGATCGTGGGAACCGGCACGGCGTCGAGCGCCGCATAGAGGCGTGTGAATGCCTGCATCCGCGACACGCCGCCGGCGCCGTCGAGCTGCTCCCCCACGTCGGCCCCGGCGCAGAACGCGGTGCTGCTGGTCGTCGACAGAACGACGGCGCGGACCTCGTCAGCGCTCGCCGGGCCGCGCAGCGCGGCGACCAGCTCGTCGATCGCCGCCGTGTCGAGCGCGTTGCGCACCTGCGGGCGGTCGATGCGCACGACGAGGATGCCGTCGGCGGCGTGCTGGAGCTGGACGGCGTGCATGCCGCCTCGTTCTATACGATCAGGGTGTCATGCGTCTCATCGCCCTGCTGCCCACCGCCGCCATCCTGTTTCTGCTGCTGGCCCCGGCCGCGCTGGCCGACAGCTCCCAGGAACCGCTCAGCGGCGAAGGCCTCTACGGCGTCGCCGACGACAAGGTCGTCACCAACGCCGGCTTCCTGATCATCATCTTCATCCCGCTGTTCGTGCTGACGATGAGCCTGATCATGGCCCGCCTCGAGAAGCGCAAGGAGGCCCGCAAGGCCGCCACCAAGCGCGTCAAGAGCGAGTGGGGGAACGCCGGCTGGTGAGCTCGCCCGAGCCCGTTCGCCTGGAACGGGTGGGCGCCGCCGCCGTCCTGACGATCGACCGTCAGGATCGCCGCAACGCCGTCGACGGGCCGACGGCGGCACTGCTCCTGGAGGCCTTCCAGGCGTTCGAGGCCGACGATGACGCGCGCGTGCTGATCGTCACCGGCGCCGGGGGCGTCAGCTTCTGCGCCGGCGCGGACCTGAAGGCGATCGCCTCGTTCGCGCCCCGGCTGGGCGCGCCCGAGGGGCCATTCGGCTTCACGCGGCTGACCGCGAGCAAGCCGACGATCGCCGCGATCTCCGGCTGGTGCCTGGCCGGCGGGCTGGAACTGGCTCTCTGGTGCGACCTGCGGATCGCGACCACCGGGTCGCAGCTCGGCTTCCCCGAGCGCCGCTGGGGCGTCCCGCTGATCGACGGCGGAACCCAGCGACTGCCGCGGATCGTCGGCCTCGGCCGCGCGCTGGACCTGATCCTCACCGGCCGGATCGTCGACTCGGGCGAGGCGCTGGCGATGGGCATGCTGACGCAGGTCGTGCCCGACGGCGAACACCTGACGCGCGCGCTGGCGATCGCCGAGGGCCTCGCGAGCTTCCCGCAGAGCACGATGCTCGCCGACCGCCGCGCCGCCCTGGCCGCGCATGGCCTGCCGCTGGACGACGGACTCGCGCTGGAGGCACAGGCCGGCCCGCAGGTCTTTGCCGACGCGGTCGCCGGAGCGTCGCGCTTCGCCGGCGGCGCGGGCCGCGGCGGCGCCGGTGCCGGCGTCTGAGCGGACGCCCCGGACGCCTGGGGTCACGACCCCAGGACGCCCGTCCAGCCCGGCTTGGCGGCCTGTCAGCATCGCTCCTGCAGCTCCGTCCCCCAGCACCAGCCCGCCGGTCCTGCCGCCGCCCGGGAACCCGGGCGGCGGCAGCGGCGCCTCCCCCGACGAGCCGTCACACGGCGCGCGCGGGCCGCACTGACAGCGGCCTTTCCCCCGCGCGCGCCGAACGGCTATAGGCTTGCCGCGCTGACCGGGACCGGGCGGCGTACTGCGGCAGGAGGGACAGGCATGGCGACGTATTTCGTCACGGGAGCGACGGGGTTCATCGGACGCAATCTGCTCGAGCGCCTGCTCGAGCGAGAAGGTGACATCCACGTCCTCGTCCGCCCAGGCTCGGTCGATCGGCTGAACGAGATCATCGCCCGCCTCGGCGGCGAGGGCCGCGTCCACGCCGTCGTCGGCGACCTTCAGGCGCCCAAGCTCGGCGTCGAGCAGTCGTGGATCGACGAGCACCGCGGCAACGTCGACCACGTCTTCCACCTCGCGGCGATCTACGACATGGCCGCATCCGACGAGCGCAACGAGGCGCTGAACGTCGGCGGCACGCAGGCGCTGGTCGACCTCACCAACGACCTCAAGCCGGGCATCCTGCACCACGTCTCGTCGATCGCCGTCGCCGGGCGCCATCGCGGGCTGTTCCGCGAGGACCAGTTCGATGAGGGTCAGAAGCTCCCGTCCGCCTATCACCGCACGAAGTTCGAGTCGGAGAAGCTCGTCCGCGAACAGGCCACGGTCCCGTGGCGCGTGTACCGGCCCGGCGTCGTCGTCGGGCACTCGCAGACCGGCGAGATGGACAAGATCGACGGGCCGGACTACTTCTTCAAGGTGCTCCAGAAGCTGCGCGATCTGCTCCCGCAGTGGGTCCCGCTCGCCGGCCCGGAGATCGGCGACACGAACATCGTTCCCGTCGACTACGTCGCCTCCGCAATGGACGCGATCGCCCACCAGGACGGACTCGACGGCCAGGCGTTCCACCTCGCCGCGCCGCAGATGATCGCCTCCGGCGACGCGCTGAACGTGTTCGCGCGGGCTGCCCACGCACCGCAGCTGGCGATCCGGATCGACAAGCGCCTGACCGACGCGCTGCCCAAGGGCGTCTTCTCGCTGCTGATGCAGTTGCCGCAGCTGAAGGACATGCGCAAGTCGCTGCTGGCGGACCTCGACATCCCCGAGGACGTCATCACCAACGGCGGCTTTCGCTGCACGTTCGACACGCGCGACACCGAGCGCGCGCTGGCCGGCACCGGCATCGAGCTGCCGGCGCTGGAGAGCTACGCCGACAAGCTCTGGGACTACTGGGAGCGCAACCTCGATCCGGACCTGTTCAAGGACCGCTCGCTGCGCGCGGCGATCAACGGGCGCACGGTCGTCATCACCGGCGCCTCCAGCGGCATCGGCCGGTCGGCGGCGCTGAAGATCGCGGCCGCCGGCGGCATCCCGCTGCTGGTCGCTCGCGGCCTGGAGAAGCTCGAGGAGACCAAGGCCGAGATCGAGGCGGCCGGCGGGACGGCGCATGTCTACACCGCCGATCTGTCGGACATGGAATCGATCGACAAGCTCGTCGAGCAGATTCTCGCCGACCACGCCTCCGTTGACATGATCGTCAACAACGCCGGCCGCTCGATCCGCCGGTCGATCACGCTGAGCCTCGATCGCTTCCACGACTTCGAGCGCACGATGCAGCTGAACTACTTCGGAGCGATCCGGTTGGTGATGGGCCTGATCCCGCACATGCGCGAGCGCAAGTTCGGCCACGTCGTCAACGTCAGCTCGATCGGCGTGCAGACCAACCCGCCGCGTTTCAGCGCCTACGTCGCCTCGAAGGGCGCGCTGGATGCCTGGACGCGCGTCGTCAGCTCCGAGCTGATCGGCGACGGCATCACCTTCACGACGATCCACATGCCGCTCGTGCGGACGCCGATGATCGCCCCGACGAAGATGTACGACTCGATCCCGACGCTGTCGCCGGACGAGGCGGGCGATCTGGTCTGCGAGGCGCTGCGCAAGCGGCCCAAGCACATCGCCACGCGCCTGGGCACGTTCGGCGAGGTCAGCTACGCGCTGGCGCCGAAGGCCGTCGACCAGATCCTGCACATGGCCTACAAGGTCTTTCCCGAGTCCGCGGCGGCCAAGGGCCAGCCGGACACGCAGCAGAAGGCCAACATGGAGCAGATCGCCATGGCCAACCTCATGAAGGGTGTGCACTGGTAGGGGGCGGCCGGTCGGAGCTTGATGACGTCTCCTCCCGCATAGCGCAACAAACTGTCATCGAGGTCGCCGCAACGCTCGGGTGATCCGGGCCGCGGCGGCGCCCGGATCGTCGGCGATCGCGACGTCGCTGACTCTCAGGACGCGATAGCCGTGGGCACGGAGGTGGTGGTCCCGGCGGGCGTCGGCGCGACGCGCACCGGGCGTCTGGTGGAACGTCGTGCTGTCGGCCTCGACGATCAGCCGCTCGGCGCGCCAGAGGAAGTCTGCGACGTAGCGGTCGGCGACCCACACGTCGACCTCCGGCGGCCGGACGCCGTGGACGCCGAGCAGATCGAGGACCGTCAGTTCGAGCCCCGACCGGACGGCCGCCCAACGCGGGTCGTACGCCCGAACGACCTCGGCAAGCACGCGTGCGCCGCGCCGGCCGGCAGACCGATTCAGGACAGCGTCGACGGCCGTCATGTCGAGCGTGCGCGCGCGCTCGGCGGCGATGAAGGCGGCCCGGACGCGGCGAGGCTCGACGACGTCGCCGAGGTCGGCAAGCGTCCGAGCCACCGACGTCACCGGGATTCCGCGGATGACGTCGCGGTCGGCGGCAACGAGCGTCCGTGGTCGGTGAACGATGATCCCCGGCATCGATCGACCACCGTGCTGGGCCGGAACGCTGACGTGGACCTGACGCCGGCCGGAGGCGAACCAGCCGCGCAGCACGGCGGCATCAACATGGCTGATCAGCGCTGCCTCGCCGAGCGCCAGGACCGCGGCCATCCGTCGTCCGTCAGCCGTCAGCGCGCGATGACCGACGGCGTACACGCCGCGATGCTCGCGATGCAGGCGACCGGCCGTGCACCACCGCGTCACCATCGATCGCGACACGCCCGCATCAGCGAGCTGGTCGATCGAGACGAGCCCGTGGCCGAGCGCGGCGAACTCCGCAACCCTCCTGGACGCCGCCGAGCTCGATGACGGCTCCTCCCGCATAGCGCAACAAACTGTCATCGAGCTCTGGTGAGACGGCCGCGGGCCACACCTTTGGTGCCCGCCGTTTGCGGTTCTGTTGCGCTTCAGGCGCCGGTCGCCGCGCTACCCGCCGGCGGGCCCGGCAGACGCCGTCCCGGTGCGGACGTTGTGCAGCACCGCCTCCGGCGTGTCGGTCCCGTTGACCCTGATCCGGGGCAATGCGAACGGGTCAGCGGAGGCCGACGCGACGCCCGGCTCGACCGTCGTCGCCGCGCGGTAGCCCGCCGCGCGCACCGCGGCCTGGACCCGCGCGTCGTAGCGCCCGGCCGGGTAGCAGAAGAACTCGACCGGAACGCCGAAGTCCCGCCGCAGCAGCGCGCGCGAATCCGCCACCTCGCGCCGCAGCGACGCGTCGTCGAGGGTGCGCAGGTCGGGGTGCGTCAGCGTGTGCGAATCGACCTCCCAGCCGGCCCCGATCAGCGTGCGGACCTGACGCCGGGTCAGCCCGCCGGGGCCGATGTTCTTGCCCTCCAGGTTCAGCACGCCCGGCCAGCCGGCGCGGCGCAGCACCGGCTTGGCGTGCGTGATGTGACTGAGGTAGCCGTCGTCGAAGCTGACGACGATCGGGTGCGCCGGCAGGCCCGGCCCACCGTGCCACGCGCGCCAGACCTGACCCAGCGTCACACCGCGATAGCCGCTGCGCACGAGCAGGTCGATCGTTGTGGCAAACCGCTCTCGTGGCGTCCACAGCTCGCTGTAGGCGACGCCCGGCGGCGGCGCCGACACGACGTGGTACATGAGGATCGCCACCGGCCCGCGGTAGCTCCCATGGGCGACTGCCGGGCGACGAACCACCGTTGCCGCCTTCCTGGCAGCCGCTGTTGTCGTCGAGCCCTTCCCCGTCGCCGAGCCACCGCTCCCACCACAGCCCGCCACCAGCACCGCGACGACGGCCAGAGCCGCCGCACAGCAAGCCCTCACGTCACGACCGCGGCATCCCGCGCCCGTGCACACAGCTCGCGCTGCACGTCGCGCGGCTCCGGCCCCGGCGTGCGCCGGACCCAGGTGCCGTCGCGCTGCAGCTCCCACGCGTGGACGTCGTCGGCCAGGCAGCGCTCGAGCGTGTCGAGCAGCGCCGCCTGGCAGGCCGGATCGTCGACCGGCGTGACGAGCTCGACGCGCGTCTCCAGGTTGCGCGGCATCAGGTCGGCCGAGCCGATCAGGACGTCCTGCTCGTCGTCGCCGTAGAAGAAGCCGTAGATCCGCGAATGCTCCAGGAAGCGCCCGACGATCGACACGACGCGGATGTTGTCCGAGATCCCCGGGATGCCCGGGATCAGGCAACAGATGCCGCGAACGTTCAGGTCGACGGGGACGCCCGCCTGCGACGCGCGATACAGCCCCTCGATGATCTTCGGGTGCACCAGCGCGTTCATCTTCATCGCGATCATCGCCGGCTTGCCGGCCTGCCGTGCTTCGATCACGCGGTCGATCCGTTCGATCAGGCCGCTGAGCATCCAGTCCGGCGCGACGAGCACCTTGCGGTAGCGCTTGGGCCGCGCGAAGCCGGTCAGCGCGTTGAACAGCTCGGCGACGTCCTCACCGATCTGCTCGTCGCAGGTGAACAGCCCGAAGTCGGTGTACAGCCGGGCCGTGCGGGCGTGATAGTTGCCGGTCCCGATGTGCACGTAGCGGCGCACGCCGTCGCCCTCGCGTCGCACCACCAGCAGGCACTTGGCGTGCGTCTTCAGCGTCGGAACGCCGTGGACGACGTGGACGCCGGCCTCCTCCAGCTTGCGCGACCAGGTGATGTTGGCCTGCTCGTCGAATCGCGCCTTCAGCTCGACCACGCAGACCGCCTGCTTGCCCGACCGCGTCGCCTGGATCAGCGCCGGCACGAGTGTCGAATCGCCGTCAGTGCGGTACACCGTCTGCTTGATCGCCAGCACGGCCGGGTCGGCGACGGCCTCAGCGATGAAGCGCTCGACCGACGTCGCGAACGAGTCGAACGGGTGGTGCACCAGCACGTCGCCGTCGCGGATCACGGAGAACATGCTGCGGTCCTCCGACTCGGCTTCGGCCAGCCGCGCCTGCGTCAGCGGCGTCCACGGCTCGGCACGCAGCTCGGGGAAGCCCGGCAGCGAGGCGACGCTCATCAGGTCGGCCAGGTCGAGCAGGCCCGGCAGCTCGTACACCTGGCGCTCCTCGACGCGCAGCGACTCGACGAGCTCGGCCCGCAGCACAGGGCCCAGGCCCTCCTGGATCTCGAGCCGGACGACCTCGCCGAACGGCCGGCGGCGCAGCTCCTCCTCGACCGCCTCGAGCAGGTCGTCCGCCTCGTCGCCGATCTCGAAGTCGGCATCGCGGGTGACGCGGAAGAGACCATGGTCGACGACGTCCATCCCCGGGAACAGCGTCTGCAGGTTCGCCGCGATCAGCTCTTCGAGCGCGACGAAACTCGCGCTGCCGGCCTCGATCGGGACAAAGCGCGGCAGGATCCCCTTCGGCACCTTCACCCGCGCGAACAGCTCCTGCCCCAGCTCCGGATCGCGCACCAGCACGGCGAGGCTCAGCGACAGGTTGGAGATGTACGGAAACTGCCGGCCCATGCCGACGGCCAGCGGCGTCAGCACCGGCAGCACCTGCCGCGCGAACCGCTGATCCAGGCCCGCGCGCTGCTCGGGGCCGACATCGTCCAACGCCATGATCCGGATGCCCTCGGTCGCGAGCGCCGGCCGCAGCACGTCTCGCACCAGCAGCGCCTGCCGGCGCATCTGCCCGCCGACCCGCGATGCCAGCTCGTCGATCGTGGCGTTCGGCGTCAGCCCGGCGCGCCGGCGATCGATGCCGGCATCGACCTGGTCGTGCAGGCCGGCGACGCGGATCATGAAGAACTCGTCGAGGTTGGACGAGAAGATCGCGGCGAACTTCAGCCGTTCCAGCAGCGGCTGCAACGGGTCCTCGGCCAGCTGCAGCACGCGATCGTTGAAGTCGGCCCACGAGATCTCGCGGCTGAAGGTCAGCTGCGGGTCGGCGAGGTCGACGGTCGGCGCCTCGTGGGCGATCGTCTGATGGTCGGTCATGCGGTGGGGCGCTCCTTCAGGGCGAACTCCAGGCGCGCGCGGAATCCTTCGCGCTCGAGCCCGGTCCAGAGCTCGAGAAAGTGCTGATGCAGCAGCTCACGCCGCACGCGCAGGTGCGCGTCGAGTGCCTCCAGGCCGGCCCAGGCGTCGGCGCCCGGCAGCGCGGCGGCCGCATCCGGAGCCAGATCGTCGCCGGATCCCGCGCGGCGCCGCAGCTCGGCGGCGTCGTACTCGCGCTGCTCGGCCATCAGCCGGGCGACGCGCGGGCGCTGCACGTCACAGTCGTGGATGTCTCCGAGCACGTCCTGCAGCGCCTTGGCGTGCCGCGAGGCATGCCGCGCGTACGCGCCGAAGCACGGCTCCGCGGTTGCCTCCAGCACGTAGCGCAGCCGCTTGGCGGCGATCCGCATCGCGTGCAGGTCGTCGACCGCGGGGGCATCAAGTGCCCGCGGGACGAAGTCGCAGAGCTCGTCGAGCCGCACCGCCGCCAGCCGTGCGGCGTTGTCGGCGAGCGTGCCCGACGGGTCGAGGTGCTTGACCTTGCGCGCCTTCATCGCCGCACGTGCTCCGCCAGCGCCAGCAGCCGCACGTGCAGGCCGATGTCCTCGATCCGCTGCAGCTCGGCGGCGAGCACCGCGTTGCCCTGCAGCTGCTGGGCCTGCGCCCGGGCCTTGAAGCGCTCGATCCCGGGCCGCTCGGCCTCGCCGGTGACGTCGAGGAACGCATCCAGCGCGGCGAGCTCGACGTCCGGATCGCGTCGCGCTCCGAGCGCCGCGGCCAGCGCCTTGACCTCGCGCAGCACGGGCCGCAGTTCATCGCGGTCGAAGCACGGGGCGTACAGCTCAAGGACGGCACGCAGCCGCCGCGTGGCGACGCGCATCGCGTGGACGCCCTCGATCTCATCCATGTCGAGCACATCGGTCGCATGGCCGAAGAGCTCGTCCGTCCGCACTGCGACGCTGCGAGCCGCTGCCTCGCTGAATGCCAGCCCGGCGCTCAGCCCCGGGATCTCTTTCGCCTTCGCCATCTCCCTGCAGTATCGACGCTTGCGGCCGGATCCCGCTGAGGTGTTCACATTGCTGCAAGCCGCCGCTCATGCGCAACCCTGCGATCATCGGTGATCGTGGACTCTGCGGCACCAGCGATCCTCGTGCGTGACCTGCACAAGCGCTACGGCGACCTCGAGGCCGTGCGCGGCATCGACTTCGAGGTTCAGCGCGGCGAGGTCTTCGGCCTGCTCGGCCCCAACGGCGCCGGCAAGACGACGACGGTCGAGATCCTCGAGGGCTACCGCGAGCGCAGTTCCGGCATCGCGAGCGTGCTCGGGATGGACCCCGGCGAGCGCCCGCGGGCCCTGCGCGAGCGCGTCGGCATCGTCCTGCAGAGCAGCGGGATGTACCGCCACGTCACGGTCCGCGAGGCCGTCCGGCACTGGGCCGGGCTCTACCCGCATCCACGCGACGTCGAGGCGACGATCGCCGACGTGGGGCTGGGCGAAAAGGCCGACGCGCGAGCGCGGACGCTGTCCGGCGGCCAGTCGCGGCGACTGGATCTGGCGCTGGCGCTGATCGGCGATCCGGAGCTGATCTTCCTCGACGAGCCGACGACCGGCTTCGACCCGCAGGCGCGGCGGGCGGCGTGGGAGAGCATCCGGCGCCTGCAGGATCTCGGCAAGACGGTCCTGCTGACGACGCACTACCTCGACGAGGCGCAGGCACTGTGCGACCGCGTCGCGATCATCAAGGACGGGCGGATCGCGGTCGAGGGCCCACCGTCGGAGCTCGGCGACGCCGAGACGCGTTACCGCGTCGCCTGGACCGACGAGCACGGCGAGCACCGATCCCGCGAGGAGCGCGACCCGACCGCGCTGCTGCACCAGCTGACGAGCGCCGCGCTTGCCCGCGGCGCAGCCGTACGCGACCTGTCGGTGACGCGCCCGACGCTGGAGGAGGTCTACCTCGAGCTGACGGCACAGGACGATGCCGCGCCGGTCGAGCCGACGGAGGCGAGCCGATGAGCGACGCGGCCCTCGCCTGGCGCCAGCTGCGGCTGGAGCGCAAGATGTTCTGGCGCAACCCGAGCGCCGCGTTCTTCAGCTTTGCCCTGCCGCTGCTGTTCCTGTTCCTGTTCGGGTCGATCGCCTCCGGCGACACCGCACAACTGCGGGTGATCATCCCGGGCATCGCCGGGCTGAGCATCATGGCGACGACGTTCAACGCGCTGGCGATGAACCTCACGTTCCTGCGCGAGCAGGGCGTGCTGAAGCGGATGCGCGGGACGCCGCTGCCGACCGGCTCGTATCTGGCCGGGATTCTCGGCAACGCCGCCACCAACGCCGCGATCCAGCTGATCATCGTCGTGTTCGCCTCGAAGCTCGTGTTCGGGCTGGCCTGGCCCGCGGACCTGCTGACGCTCGTCGTCTTCGGCGTCGCCGGCGTCGTCTGCATGGCCTCGCTCGGCGTCGCCTTCTCGCACCTGATCCCCAACTTCGACGCCGCGCCGGCGTACACGAACATCGTCTTCCTGCCGGTGATCTTCATCTCCGGCGTCTTCTACGACGTCAAGCACGTCCCGGTGTTCCTGCACGACATCGCCAACCTGCTGCCGCTTGTCCACATCATCAACGGGCTGAAGGCCGGCCTCGTCGAAGGCGGCGGGATGAGCGGTCACTGGGACGACCTCGCCGTGATCGCGCTGTGGGCGACACTGGGGATCGTCTTCGCCGTGCGCGGGTTTGCCTGGGAGTCGAAGCGCAGCTAGGCCGCGAAGCCTGCAGGAAGGTCGCCCTCGACGCGCACCTCGATCGCCGCGAGCTCGCCTGAGGACCACGCCTCCCGCAGCAGCCCGAACGCCGTCACGTCGTGCCAGCGTTCACCGTGGCGGTGCCAGTCGCGCAGCGTGCCCTCGGCTTGCAACCCGACGCCGACCAGCGCGCGCGTCGACCGCTCGTTGGCGGGGTTCGAGTAGGCGCCGAGACGGTGCATGCCGAGCAGCTCGAACGCCAGGTGCATGACGACCGCCTTCGACTCGCGATTGGCGCCGCTGCCCCAGAACTCCCGCCCCAGCCACGTGCCGACCATGCAGCGCCGGTCGCGGCGGCCGAATTCCGACAGCCCGGTGATCCCCGCCGGACCCCGCTCGCGATCGACGATCAGCAGGTCCAGCTGCTCACCGGAAGCCCGCTGTGCTGCGCAGCGTTCGATGTACGCCAGCGGCTCGTCGATGCTCACGTACGGCCCCCAGGAGAACCAGCGCGTGACCTCTGCGTCAGACGCCAGCGCCAGCAGCGACGCTGCGTCGCCGGCCTCGGGCGGGCGCAGCGTCAGGGTCGGTCCGTGCAGGGCGAACGCCACGCGCCAGAGCTTCCCACGCGCGGTGGCCGGTGTCGCCGTTGCTAGGGTCGCCCCGCTCCGTGCCCGCGTTCCTCGACACCCCCGACCGTGCCGCCAAGCCGCGCGCGCGAGGCGTGACGCACATGATTGACACGGGGATGTCGGCGCACGAAGCCGACAGCTCGATGGCGGCGATCGCGGACTACGTCGACGTCGTCCGGCTCGGCTGGGGCACCGCCTACGTCACCCGCGACCTGCAGGCCAAGCTCGACGTCTACCGCGCGCACGACATCCCGGTGATGCTCGGCGGCACGCTGACCGAGCTGGCCTGGCTGCAGGGCCGCGTCGACGAGCTGCGCGGCTGGCTCGCCGAGCTGGGGATCGTCCACGTCGAAGTCTCCAGCGGCGTCGTCCCGATCCCGGCGCAGGACAAGCTCGAGCTGATCCGCAGCTTCGCCACCGACCACACGGTCTTCGCCGAGATCGGCGAAAAGGACCCCGACGCACTGCTGGCGCCCTACCGCTGGGTCGAGCTGATCCAGCAAGCGCTCGACGCGGGCGCGAGTCAGGTCGTCTGCGAGGGCCGCGCCTCCGGCGACGCCGGCATGTACCGCCGCGACGGTGAGGTCCGGACCGGCCTCGTCGACGAGATCGTCCACGAGATCGACCTCGACCGGCTGATCTTCGAGGCGCCGCAGCGCCACCAACAGATCTGGTTCATCGAGCACTTCGGCACGAACGTCAACCTCGGCAACATCCACGCGAGCGACGTGATCTCGCTCGAGACGCTGCGGCTCGGTCTGCGCGCCGACACGCTGCGGCTGATGCACGGCGACCCGCCGCCGCCGGCGTCGTGATCCTGCTGGCGCGCCACGGCGAGACGCCGGACAACGCCCCGCCGCAGCGCTTCATGGGCTTGCGCGACACGCCGCTGAGCGACCTCGGCCGCGAGCAGGCGCGCACGCTGGCGGCGGCCGTCGCGCCGCTCGGTCCCGTTGCGATCTGGTCCAGCACGCTCGAGCGGGCGCGCGCCACCGCGCAGGTCGCAGCCGACGCCACGGGCGTCCCGGTGCAGATCGACGAGCGCCTGAACGAGTCGCACCGCGGCGCCTGGGAAGGCCGGCCGGTCGACGAGATCGCGGGGCGCGAGCCCGACGCCTGGGCCGCCTGGCGCCGGGGCGGGGCGGAGTTCCGCTTCCCCGGCGGCGAATCGCTGGCCGAGCATCAGCAGCGCGTCCTCGAAGCACTCCGGGAGATCGCCGGCGGCCCGCTCCCGGCGCTCGTCGTCTGCCACGGCGGCACGATCCGCTGCGCCTTCGCGGCCGCGAATCCCGCTGGCCTCGACGCGTTCCACGACATGGATGTGCCCCACGCCACCGTCCTCGAGTTCGACGAAGCAGTCCTCCGGAGGCCCAGCCCATGACACCCGATCGCCCGGCCGTCCTGCTCACCGGCGTCGGCAAGCGCTATGACATCGTCAGCGCGTTCGCCCAGCACGCGTTCGTGATCGCCGCCGACCCGAGTCCGCTCGCGCCGGCGCGGTACGCCGCCGACGTCGCGCTGGCGCCGCCGCCGATCAGCGACCCCGGCTACATCCCGTTCCTGCGCGAGGCCGTCGACCGCCACGCCGTCTGCGCGGTGCTGCCGCTGACCGACCTCGACATCGAGGTGCTCGCGGAATCCGACCTGCCGGCGCTCGTGCCGTCGGCGCAGGTCGCGCGCGCGACGTTCGACAAGTACGAGACGCACCACCTGCTGCTGGGGCACGGGCTGCCGAGCCCGCCGACCTGCCTGCCGGGCGAGGAGCCGGCGAGCTTTCCGGTGATGGTCAAGCCGCGCCGCGGATCAGGCGCCCGGTCGATCCACCCGGCGGCGACGCGCGAGGAGATGGAGTTCTTCATCGGCTACGTCGACGAGCCGGTGATGGTGCAGCAGCTGATGGACGGGCCGGAGTTCTCGATCGACATCCTCGGCGACCTCGACGGGCGCTGCCTCAACGCGATCCCGCGGACGATGATCGAGTCGCGCGGCGGCGAGTCGATCAAGGGCACGGTGATCGACGATCCCGAACTCGTCGAGCTGGGCCGCGCCACCGCCGAGGCGCTCGGCGTGCGCGGCCCGTGCACCGTCCAGGCGTTCCGCGACCGGACCTCCGGCCTGGGCATCACCGACGTCAACACGCGCTTCGGTGGTGCCTTCCCGGCGCCGATGTACGCGGCGCTGCCGGGCCGCACCTACCCGGAGCTGATCGTCCGGATGGCGAGCGGCGAGCGCGTCGAGCCGCACGTCGGCGAGTTCCGCTCCGGGCAGACGTTCACGCGCTGGTACTGGCAGATCGAGCTCGACGAGCAGCTGCGCCCGACCGATCGCGACATCGTCGACACCGGGCCGCGACCACCGCACGCGACCGAGGGGCTGCCGGACACGGTGTAGCGCGCGCAACCAGGGACCTCGATGACAGTTTGTTGCGCTATCCGGGAGGAGACGTCATCGAGCTCGCAGATCTGCAAGACGTCAGTCGAGTCCTCAGGCTGATGGCCGCCAGCCGCCGCGATCGCCGCGGTACAGGTCTTCGCCGGTGATCGCGATCCGCACGCTGCGCGCGAGGATCTGCAGGTCCAGGCGCAGCGTCGCGTGTTCGAGGTACCACAGGTCGAGCTCGATCCGCTCGGGCCAGGGCAATGACGCGCGGCCGTTGATCTGCGCCCAGCCGGTGACGCCGGGACGCGCCTGGAGTCGCACGCGCTGACGCTCGTCGTACGTCGCGACCTGATGCTCCAGCGTCGGCCGGGGGCCGACGAGCGACATCTCGCCGCGCAGGATGTTGACGAGGTTGGGCAGTTCGTCGAGCGATGTGCGCCGCAGGAGCTTCCCGACCCGCGTGATCCGTGCGTCGCCGGCATCGACCGCCAGGCCGGCGCCGAGCTGCTCGGCCCCCGGGACCATCGTGCGCAGCTTCACGATCTCGAAGTGGTGCTCGTCGCGGCCGACGCGCCACTGACGGTAGATCGGGCTCCCAGCCGACTCCAGCCGCACCGCCAGCGCGCAGAGCGCGACGATCGGCGCGGCGACCAGCGAGACCGCGCCGGCGACGACGAGGTCGAACGCCCGCTTGCGCGCTGAGAGGACGTAGGCGTTCGCCGCGGGCACGCGGCGATGCTGGCAGATCGCCCGGTGGGTAGCGTCCCCCGGCAATGCTCGCCGTCCTCTACGACATCCATGGCAACCTGCCCGCGCTGGAGGCCGTCGTCGACGACGCGCGCGCGCGCGGCGCCGACGCGTTCGCGCTCGGCGGCGACTACGCCGCGCTCGGCGCGTGGCCCGGCGCGAGCGTCGCGCTGCTCGAGTCGCTCGACCCGGTGCTGATGATCGCCGGCAACCACGAGCGCTGGCTCGCCGGCGACATCCACGACCTGCCGCCCGGCAACGACGTCCTCCCCGGCGCGCTCGAGTTCGAAGCCGCCGCGCTGCCCGGCGCCGCAACCGCGCGGATCACGGCGCTGCCCGCGACCGCTGAGCACGCCGGCGCGCTGTTCTGCCACGCCTCGCCGCACTCGGACATGGTCCCGTTCGCGCCCGACGACGACCCAGGCGACGCCGAGCTGCTCGACGGCGTCAGCCACGCGCGCGTCATCTTCGGCCACACCCACCTGCAATTCCGGCGGCTGACCGACGAGGGCGTCGAGCTGGTCAATCCGGGCAGCGTCGGCATGCCGTTCGACGGTGACGCGCGCGCCGCCTACGCGACGATCTCAGGCGACGGCCGGCTCGAGCTGCACCGCGTCGCCTACGACATCGGCGCCGCCGTCGAGGCGCTCGTCGGGCTCGACGAGCCGTGGGCGCGCACGGTCGCCGGCTGGCTGCAGTCGGCGCGACCGTGAGTGCTAGCGTCGCCGCCGTGACCGACGTTCCGCAGGTGCCGATCGAGGTCGTGACGTCAGCCGGCGCGTACGACGTCACCGTCGCGCTGCTGCGCGAATTCGTCCACGCGTCAGGTGCACTGCGCGCGGTCGCCGCCGTCGATCGCGGCGCTGATGCCCCGCCCGTGCTGGTCGACTGCGAGCGCTTCCTGCCGATCGAGGTCGATCTCGGCGACCGGATCCTGCAGCTCGATCACGCCGCGCAGCTCGGCGTCACGCCGCCGCCGATCCCACACGTCCACCAGCAGCCGGCGTTCGAAGTCGACCCCGACGACGGCAAGGTCACCGGGGCGATCGGCGGGCTCGAGCACCTGGCCGCCGCGGTGCGCGCACTGGCCGAAATGCTCGGCGAGCGCAGCGTCGCACTCGCCACCTTCGAGACGACGAACGCCGAACTGCCGCTCGCCCTGTCGGCCCGCGCGGGCGGCGGGGAGCCGGTCGTCGTGACGCTCGGGGACCAGTCGTTCGAGCTCGCGTAGCCGCGCGCTACGCGGCCGGCAACGTCCGCAGGAACGCCGCGACCGACGCGCTCGTCCGCTACGGCTCGTCGTCGTAGACGAAGTGCCCGGCGCCGTCGATGACCTCCAGCTGCGCGTGCGGGATCTCGGCCGCGAAGCGATGCGCGCCGGCGATCGGAGCGAACGGATCGTCGGCGCCCCACAGCAGCAGCGTCGGCACGCCGAGCGCCGCCAGCCTGCCCTCGTACGGACGCAGCTCCTCGAACTGCCCCGAGCGGTACAGCTCGAGCTGGCCGGCGCGGCGCTCGGGCGTCGAGAACGCGCGCCCGTACTCGGCCAGCGCCTCATCGGTCAGGCCGGGTGACACCGCCCGCAGCGCGCCGGCGAGTGCCTGCGCCGTCATGCCGTCGGCGAGCTTCTCGCCCTCCCCCGGCGTCCGCAGCACGTCTGCCAGGCCGTGCCATTTGCCGTCGGAGAAGAAGCCGGTGTCGCTGATCGCCAGCGCGCGAACCGCTGCCGGGTGATCGCAGGCCCAGCGCAGGCCGATCAGCCCACCCCAGTCGTGGACGAGCAGCGCAACGGGGCCGAGGTCCAGGGCGGCATGGAAGCGCTCGACCGCCTCGACCATCCGCGGCCACGTCGCCGGGGCATCGGGCTCGGAGTCGCCGTACCCCGGAAGGTCGGGCGCCAGCGCGCGCCAACCGGCCGCCGCGGCGCCGGCGAGCACGGCGCCGAACATGTACGAGGACTCGGGCCAGCCGTGCAGGCAGACGACCGTCCCGAGCGGCTCGCCGGGCGGCAGCGCTTCGCGGTAGGCCAGGCCACCGGCGACGGGAAGTTCGGTCATGCGGCGACGCTATAGCCTCCGCGCCCATGACGCTCGTGCGACGCCTTTGCGGTCCCTTCTTCGTTCTCGCCGGGGCGATGCACTTCCTCCAGCCGGGCTTCTACCTCGCGATCATGCCCGACTGGCTGCCGTGGCACAGCGAGCTCGTCGCCGCCAGCGGCGTCGCCGAGATCGCCGGCGGGCTGGCGCTGATGGCGCCCAACCCCGACGTCCGCCGAGCCGGCGGCTGGTTCACGATCGCGACGCTGGTCGCCGTCTTCCCGGCGAACGTCGACATGGCGATCAACCCGGACAACCACCCGCATGTCCCCGGCGGCGCGGCCGCGCTCTATGCGCGACTGCCCGTGCAGGCCCTCTTCATCGCGTGGGTGCTCGCCGCGATGCGCGATCGGACGTGAGCGCTCCGGCAGACACCGAGACGATCGGGGAGGACGAGGGCGAGCGCACGGTCACCGTCCTCGAGCTGTTCTTCGACCTCGTCTTCGTCCTGGCGATCACCCAGGACACGGCGTTCCTCTCGTCGAATCTCAGCGCCCGCGGCTTCTACGAGGGAATCCTGATCCTGGCGCTCGTCTGGTGGTCATGGGTCGGCTACGCCTGGCTGACCAACAGCGTCGACCTCGACGACGGGCCGACGCGGATCGCGTTCTTCGTCGCGATGACCGGCTTTGTCATCGTCGCGCTGGCGACACCGGAGGCGTTCGGGAGGAACGCGACGGTGTTCGTCGGCGCCTACGCGGTCGTGCGGGCGATGCAGGTCGCGCTGTATGCGCGCGGCGCCAGCGCCGAGGAAGCCCGAGCGATCCTCGGGCTGGCACCGGGATTCGTCGTCGGTGTCGCGCTGCTGCTCGCCGGGAGCATCGCCGGCGGCGATGCGCAACTCGTGCTGTGGAGCGCGGCGGTGATCTTCGACATCGGCGTCCCGCTGGTGCGCGGAACCGAGGGCTTCCACGTCCACGCCGGCCACTTCGCCGAGCGCCACGGCCTGATCGTGATCATCGCGCTCGGCGAGTCGATCGTCGCGGTCGGCGGCGGCGCGGCGTCGGAGAACCTCGACCTCGCGCTCGCCGTCGGAGCATGCCTCGCCGTCGCCGCCGTCGCCGCGATGTGGTGGGCGTACTTCGACATCGTCGCGATCGTCGCCGCCCACCACCTCGGTCAGGTGCACGGCAACGAACGCAACCGGATCGCCCGCGACTCCTACAGCTACATCCACTTCCTGATGGTCGCCGGCATCGTCATCCTGGCGCTCGGGATCAAGAAGGCGCTGGCGCACACCGGTGATCCGCTGGCGCTGATCCCGGCGATCGCGCTGTGCGCCGGTCCGGCCGTCTACCTCGTCGGCCATGTGCTGTTCCGCCACCGGAACATCCGCACGTGGAATCGCGAGCGGATCGCCGCCTCGGTCGTGCTGTTCGCGCTGATCCCGGTCGCGCACCGGATCGATGCGCTCGGCGCGCTGGCGATCGTCGCCGGGCTGCTCGTCGCGCTGGTCAGCTACGAATCGGTCGCGCACCGCGAAGGCCGGGCGCGGCTGAAGGCGCAGCTGGCGTCCTGATCTGCCGCGCATGAGCACGGGCAGCGCTTGACGCCCGCCGCCTGCGACGAGAGGGTGGGCACCGATGCGACAGCTCACCGGACTTGATGCGCAGTTCCTCGCGATGGAGACGGCGAGCCAGTACGGCCACGTCGGCGGCCTCGCGATCCTCGATCCGTCGACCACTGAATCCGGGACGCTGGAGCTCGCCGACATCCAGCGGCTGATCGCCGAGCGGCTGCCGCTCGTGCCGCCGTTCCGCTGGAAGCTCGTCGGCGTCCCGTTCGACCTCGACTACCCGTACTGGATCGACGACCCCGACTTCGACCTGGACTTCCACGTCCGCGAGCTGGCGATCCCCCAGCCCTACGCCCAGGACAAGCTGACCGAGCAGACCGCGCGGATCTTCGGGCGACCGCTGGACCGCACCCGTCCGCTCTGGGAGATGTACCTGATCCACGGACTGCCGGACGGCAACGTCGCGCTGCTGACCAAGATCCACCACGCGGTCGTTGACGGCATGTCGGGCAACGAGATCCTGGGCGCGATCCTCGACCTCAGTCCCGAGGGCCGGCCGGCCCCCGAGCGGCTGGCCAACGGCGGCGCCGGCGTGCGCCCGTCGGACCTCGAACTGCTCGGCCGCGCGGCGCTCGGCTTCCCGCGCTATCCCCTGCGCGTGCTCCGGGCACTGCCGAGCACACTGCCGAACCTGGAGGACACCGGCGCGCTGTCGACGCTGCCGGGCGTCGGGCTGGTCTCACGCGTCGCGAGCAAGGTCCAGCGGATGATCAGCGGCGACCCACCGCAGCTCGGGCGCGAGCGGCTGACACCGCCGCACACCTCGTTCAACGGCCGCGTGACCCCGCACCGGCGGATCGTCATCGGCCAGCTGTCACTGGACCAGGTGCGCGAAGTCAAGAACGTCCACGGCTGCACCGTCAACGACGTGATCGTCTCGCTCGTCGCCGGCACCGTTCGCCGCTGGCTGCTGGCCCACAGCGAGCTCCCGGCGACGCCCCTCGTCGCGCAGATCCCGGTGTCGGTGCGGACCGACGCCCAGATGGGGACCTTCGGCAACCGGATCCTGCTGATGGGCGCGCCGCTGTATACCGACATCGCCGACCCGGTCGAACGGCTGCTCGCGACACACGACTCGCTGATGGACATGAAGGCCCGCCACAAGGCGCTGCCCGCCGAGCTGCTGACCGACGCGAATCAGTTCATCCCGCCGGCCGTCTTCTCGCGCGCGGCCCGGGCGACGTTCACCGTCGCCAGCAGCAAGCGCGGTCGGCCGCTGTGGAACCTCGTCATCTCCAACGTCCCCGGCCCGCCGGTGCCGCTGTACTGCGCCGGCGCGCGGCTGCAGGCCAACTATCCGATCTCCGTCATCACCGACGGGATGGGTCTCAACATCACGGTGCTGAGCTACTGCGGCAGCCTCGACTTCGGGATCGTCGGCGACCGCGAGCAGATGCCGGACCTGGCGACGCTGATGACCGGTCTGGAGGACGAGCTCGCCGCGCTGCTGCCCAAGCCGAAGGCCAAGCCCGCGCGCCCGAAGGCCAAGCCGCGCGCCAAGCGCAACGCCGCGGCGTAGTCAGTCAGCGCTCCATGACAGGAGCACGTCCGGCGCGTGTTCCTCGTTGCCCTGGCCGTCGGTCCACTCCAGCTCGGCGCGCGCCGGACGATCGTCATCGCCTCACGCCACAGCGCCGTCGCCCAGGAGCTGCTCGAGGATCGTCGCCCGGTCGAAGTAGACCCGCTCGCAGACGATCCGCTCCCCGCCGGGCTCGAACAGGAAGAACGCGACCACCGGG
>JBBRFO010000020.1:0-32140 GCA_038224135.1 Solirubrobacterales bacterium | reverse complement strand
GCGCCAGCTCGGGCCGTGTGACGAGCTGGAAGACGTCGTCGTCCGGCGCGTGGTCGAGGTCCTCGATCCACTTGCCCTCCGACGAACGGCCCCAGAGGTTGTCGTCGATCGAGTACGGCGTCTGCTCGGCGCCGCCCTTGATCGGGATGCCGTGCTCGCGCGCGTAGGCGATCTCCGCCTCGCGGCCCATCTGCCAGTCGCGGACCGGCGCGATGACCTTCAGCTCGGGCGCCAGCGTGGCGACCGTCGCCTCGATCCGGACCTGGTCGTTGCCCTTGCCGGTGCAGCCGTGGGCGATCGTGTCGCAGCCGTGCCTACGGGCGTAGTCGACGGCGAGCTTGGCGATCAGCGGGCGGCCGAGCGCCGTGAACAGCGGGTAGGCCAGGCCGTAGATGGCGTTGGCCTTGATCGCCGGAGCGATGAAGTCGCTGGCGAACTCCTCACGCGCGTCGATCACCTCGGCGGCGACGGCGCAGAGGTCCAGCGCCTTGCCCTTGACGACGTCGTAGTCCTCGCCCGGCTGCCCGAGGTTGACCGTCAGCGCGACGACCTCGGCGTCGTACTCGTCCTGGATCCACTTGAGCATGACGCTCGTGTCGAGGCCGCCGGAGTAGAGCAGCAGCACGCGGCTGACCTCGTCCTTGGTGGCCAGGTAGCTGGCGGTGCGGGGCGTCGGCTGGGCGTCGGTCATTGCGTGGGGAGTCTAGGAAGCGGGCTAGGTTCCAGGTCGTGTCCTCGATCACCGTCAGCGACCTGGCGTACGCGCACCCCGGCGGTGACGTGCTGTTCGACGGCGTGTCGTTCAAGCTCGCTCCGGGAAAGCACGCCGGCCTGGTCGGTGCCAACGGCGTCGGCAAGACGACGCTGCTGCGGATCGTCGCCGGGGTGCTGGAGCCGCTGACCGGCGCGACGTCGATCGGCGATCGCGCGCTGTACATGGCGCAGGACGTCGGCCTCGGCGACGGCACGGTCCGCGAGCTGCTGCTCAGCGTCGCCCCGGCGCGCGTACGCGACGCCGGCCTGGCGATGCTCGCCGCCGAGCACGAGCTGGCAGCCGGCGACGAGAGCGCGGGCGTGCGCCTCGGCGAGGCGATCGGCAGCTGGTCGGACCTCGGCGGCTACGAGCTGGAGGGCCAGTGGGACGCGGCCTGCCGACGGATCGCGGGCGCCTCGCTCACCGACGTCGGTGATCGCGCGGCGCAGACGCTGTCCGGGGGCGAGCGCAAGCAGCTGGTGCTGGAGCTGCTGTTCACCTCCGACGCGCCGGTCCTGCTGCTCGACGAGCCCGACAACTTCCTCGACATCCCGGCGAAGCTGCGCCTGGAGCGGCGGATCCGCGAGTCGCGCAAGACGATCCTGCTGATCAGCCACGATCGCGGCCTGCTCAGCGCGGCCTGCGACTCGATCATCACGCTGGAGGGCGACGGCGCCTGGATCCACGGCGAGTCCTACGCGACCTACCCCGAGGCGCGCCGCCACCGCCAGCAGCTGATGGGCGACCGGCTGGAGCGCTGGAACCAGGAGGAGAAGCGGCTGCGCGAGCTGGTGCGGATCTTCAAGGAGCGCGCCCGCTACTCGCCGGACCTGGCCAAGCGCGCCGACGCATTCGAAACACGCTGGCGGCGGTTCGTCGACGAGGGCCCGCCGGACCCGCCGGTCGTCGACGCGCAGATCCGCCCGCGCCTGCGCGGCGGCGACTCGGCGCGCCGCGTGATCGCGCTGGAGGACGTCGCGATCGACGGGCTGACGGCGCCGTTCAGCGACGAAATTCACTTCGGCGAGCGCGTCGGCCTGGTCGGCCCCAACGGCACCGGCAAGACGCACCTGATGCGCCTTATGGCCGGCGAGGACGTCCCGCACGGCGGCCGCTTCGCGCTCGGCCCGCGCGTCTCCCCCGGCCTGTTCACGCAGCTGAACCTGCGACCGGAGTTCGAAGGAGCGACGCCGCTGGATGTGGTCGGCCACACGCTCGGTGCGCTCAACGAGGCGATGGGAGCGCTGGCGCGCTACGGCCTGCAGGACGCCGGGCGGCGCGCGTGCTCGACGCTGTCCGGCGGCCAGCGCGCGCGGCTGGAGATCCTGACGCTGGAGCTCGCCGGCCACAACCTGCTGCTGCTCGACGAGCCGACCGACAACCTCGACATCGACTCCAGCGAGGCGCTCGAGACCGCCCTCGAGGGCTTCGAGGGGACGATCGTCGCCGTCTCCCATGACCGCACGTTTCTGCGCACGCTCGATCGCTTCCTGCTGCTCGACGCGGACGGCGACGTGACGATGCTGCCCGACGCCGACCGGGCGCTCGCGGCGCTGAGCTGAGCGGCTGCGGGCCGGCTCGCCGGCTGCCGTACGCGAATCGGGTGCAGTTCGTCAGACAGGGCACCCGCTTCTGCACCCGATCCGCGGGGAGCTCGCCGACTGGCGGCGTCAGCCGACCCGCTCGGCGCCGCTGTAGACGTTGACCGCACCAGCCCTCGCGAAGCCGCACAGCGTCATCCCGCGGTCCGCCGCCAGCGACACCGCCAGCGACGTCGGAGCGCCGACCCCGACAAGGATCGGCGCGCCCGCGACCGCGGCCTTCTGGACCAGCTCGAACGACAGCCGGCCGCTGACGCAGAGGACGTGCCCGCGCAACGGGACGCGGCCGTCGACCAGCGCGCGGCCGATGACCTTGTCCATCGCGTTGTGACGCCCAACGTCCTCACGCGCGCAGAGCAGCTCGCCGGCGGCCGTGAAGAGGCCGGTCGCGTGCAGCCCGCCGGTCTGATCGAAGCCCGGCTGCGCGGCGGCGAGCAGATCCGGCAGCGAGGCGAGCAGCGCCCGCTCGACGACAGGCCCGTCCGTGGCCGGTGGCGCCAGCACGGCGACCTCCTCGAGCGCGCCTTTGCCGCAGACCCCGCACGACGAGGTCGCGTAGAAGCGCCGCTCCGGCGGCTCGCGGACCAGATCCGCATCGACGTCGACGACGTTGCCGGCGAGGTCATCGCTCAGCCCGACCGGCGCCGCCGCGAGCAGCAGCCCCTCGCCGTGCAGGAAGCCCAGCGCCAGCTCGTCGTCGTGGCCGGGCGTGCGCATCGTCACGGCGAGCGCGCGCCCGCGGACGCGGATCTCCAGCGGCTCCTCGACGGCGACGCTGTCGCGCACGCCGTCGTCACGCTCGATCTCGGCGCGCAGGCGCGCGTCGCTCACCCGGCGTCGGGCCAGTCTGGCTTGCCCATCGGGCTCTCCTCGCCGTCGGTGTGCTGACCGAACGCCAGGAATTCAAGCCCGTCGGGGCCTGCCGCGAAGGTGCGCGTGACCGTTGCGGCGACGCGGATCGCATCGAGCGGTCCGACCTCGTGAACCTCATCGCCCAGCAGCACGCGACCGCTGCCGGAGATCACGACGTAGATCTCCTCGCTGTGCTCGTGGCTGTGCGAGAACGGCACGCTCGCATTCGGCTTGACCCGCTGATGGCTGACCCCGACCGCCTCGCCCCCCACGGCCTCACGGGCGAAGCGGGCCTCGACCACGCTGTCCATCTGGAACTCGGGAGCCGAATCTTTGACGTCCAGCAGGTTCTTGATCGTGTAGTCGCTCATGGCGCCCAACCTACCCGCGGACGGTGGCCCGCAATCAGCCGGCCGATTGCAGGATGCTGGGCGGATGCTCCACCGCCCCACTCCCCGCCTGTGGGCCAGCCGGCGCCCGTTCGGGATCGGCCTGCAGCGCCCGAACAACTACTGGGAGGTCGCGCGGGCGGCGCTGAAGAGCCGCAAGCACCCGCGCTACGCCTGGCGGATCCTCACCCAGGGCGTCTGCGATGGCTGCGCGCTGGGAACCAGCGGGATGAAGGACTGGACGATCGACGGCACGCACCTGTGCAACGTGCGCCTGCGGCTGCTGGAGCTGAACACGATGGACGCGCTCGATCCGGCGCCGCTCGCCGACGTCGCCGCGCTGTCCGGTGCCTCGGCCGCGCAGCTGCGCGCGCTCCGCCGGCTGCCCGTGCCGCTGCTGCGCCGGGCCGGCGAGCCCGGCTACACGCAAGTCAGCTGGGACGCGGCCCTGGACCTCTGCGCCGCACAGATAACCGCCAGCACGCCGGACCGGATCGCCGCGTTCCTGACCAGCCGCGGCATGCCGAACGAGTCCTACTACGCCGCGCAGAAGGCGATGCGGGCGCTGGGATCGCCGAACATCGACAACGCGGCGCGGATCTGTCACAGCCCCAGCGCGTACGCGCTGCGCGACGGGCTGGGCGTGACCGCGTCGACCTGCTCGTACAGCGACCTGATCGGCTCGGACCTGGTCGTTTTCATCGGCGCCAACCCCGCGAACAACCAGCCGGTGACGATGAAGTACCTGCTCGCCGCCCGGCGCGAGGGGACGCGCGTCGTCTGCGTCAACCCGCACCGCGAGCCCGGCATGGACCGCTACTGGGTCCCCTCGGATCCTGAGAGCGCGCTGTTCGGCACGCGGATGACGGACCGCTGGTTCCAGGTCGCGACCGGTGGCGACCTGCCGTTCCTCGTCGGCGCGCTGAAGGCGCTCGACGCGAGCGGCGGCCTGGCCCGCTCGTTCGTCGATGACCACACGGCCGGCTACGACGCGGCGGTCGCCGTCGCCCGGGCCGCCAGCTGGGACGATCTGGAGCACGGCTGCGGCCTGCCGCGGACCGAGATGGAGGCGTTCGCCGCCGAGCTGGCGAGCGCGAGCAGCGCCGTGCTGGTCTGGTCGATGGGTGCCACGCAGCACGTCTTCGGCGAGGACAACGTGCGCGCGATCGTCAACCTCGCGCTGGCGCGCGGCTTCGTCGGTCGCGAGCACTGCGGGCTGATGCCGATCCGCGGGCATTCCGGCGTGCAGGGCGGCGCCGAGATGGGCTGTTACGCGACGTCCTTCCCCGGTCACCGGCCGGTCACCCCCGACGGCGCCGCGGAGCTGTCGGCGCTCTGGGGCTTCGACGTGCCGGGGCGCCGCGGCCTGACGGCGCCGGAGATGCTCGACGCCGCGCACGCCGGCGAGCTCGACCTGCTGATCAGCGCCGGCGGCAACTTCCTCGAGGTCCTGCCCGATCCGGCCTGGGTCCGCGAGGCGCTTGCGCGGATCCCGCTGCGCGTCCACCTCGACATCGTGCTGTCGCCGCAGATGCTGGTGGAAACCGACGGCGACGTCCTCCTGCTCCCGGCCGCGACCCGCTACGAGTCGCCCGGCGGCGTCACCGAGACCTCGACCGAGCGTCGCGTGATCTTCTCGCCGCAGATCGCCGGCGGACCGGGGCGGATCGGCGAGGCCCGGCCGGAGTGGCAGGTCTTCGGCGACATCGCCGCCCGCGCCCGGCCGGACCGCGCGGCGCAGGCACGTTTCACGACGACCGCCGAGATCCGCGCCGAGATCGCCCGCGTCGTCCCGGGCTACGGTCCGATCGATGGCCTGCGCGAGCGCGGCGACCAATTCCAGATCGGCGGGCGGCGGCTGTGCGAGGACAACGTCTTCCCGACGTCCGACGGTCGCGCCCACTTCACCCCCACGCCGCTCCCGGCACCGCCGCCCGACGACGGGCTGCTGCGCCTGTCGACGCGTCGCGGTAAGCAGTTCAACTCGATGGTCCAGGCCGACCGCGACGCGATCACCGGTTCAGTCCGCCAGGACGTTCTGCTGAGCGCCGACGACGCGTCCGCGCGCGGGCTCGCCGACGGGGCGCCGGTGCTCGTCCGCAGCGCTCACGGCGAGCTGCGCGGCCGCGCCCGCATCAGCCCGATCCGCGACGGCGACGTGCAGGTCCACTGGCCCGAGGGCAACGTCCTACTCGGCCGCGAGCGCCGCTCGGCGCAGTCCGGCGTGCCGGACTACAACGCCCGCGTCAGCGTCGAGGCGGCCGGCTGATCAGATCCGCGGCGGGTTGGCCGGTATGTGCGCGATCGGTCGCCACGCTGCGTTCGCGGCCGGCATGTGCAGACTCGCCAGGACGGGCAGACCGTGCGCCACAACGCGATGGCGGCGCACCTTGATCGCGACGAGCCGAGCGAAGTACCCGCGATCGGGGGCCAGCGGTCCCGACGCGTACGCGATCGACGCACCGCAGCGGACCGTGTGGTTGCGGCCACCGTTGATCGAGATCCGAACATGGGTCGCGCCGCGCTGGCATCGCACCCCGCCGGCGAGGAAGTAGAACAGCGAGCCACCCGTCGTGTCGCGCCGCAGGGCACCCCAGCTGATGAGCGCGCTCGGTCCGACGCTTCCAGGCAGGCTCGATCCGAGCGTTCCGGGCGCTCCTGGCGCGTCCGGCGTCGGCAGCGCCGTGCCTCGCCCAGCGCCGGCAGCGAACGTCGCATCTCCGACGCAGTCGCCGTTCCACCCGCCGACGTTGGTGCTCGCGATCTGGAATCGAGCCGAGAACGCGCCGGATGACAGCGTGCCGGTGATCGTGAGCACGCGCACGACGGAGTACTCGTCAAGGACGTTCAGACTCAGACTGAACGCGCCCGAGGCGCTGACGGGGATGTCGCTGATGCCGTACGCGCGCGTGTCGAAGTCCGACTCGTTCAGCCCGAGCGAACATGCGAAGGGGACGACAGCCTTGACCCTCGTGATGTGTCCGTTGGTCGCGTCAACGCGGACGTTGGCGCCGGTTAGTGTCCATTGATGCTCGGGATCCGGTGGTACGAGGGCCGGCAGCGGAATCGCGACGAAATCCGCGGTCACCGGCGGGCAGCCGGTCTCTGCCGGCGTGTGCAGCCCGCTGTAGGTGATCGTCCCGGACAGCGTCTGTGCATCGGTGGTGAGCATCCCGTCGATGGCCACATGGACGCCGGTGTCCGGATACCCGCTGACGCCCTCGGTCTCCACGTGCAGGACGCCGCCCAGGATCGGAACAGGGCCTCCCGGGAGCCCGATCGTGATCGACCATGTCGTGCCCGCGCCGCCCACGCACGACGGGACGAAGGCCGTGAGACGCAGAGCGGTGAGTTGACCGCCGTCGATCGTGAGTTCGCTGTGCTGGTTGTTGCCGAGAGAGACGGCGTAGGACACCGGCGCGGCGCGGGCGACTGGCGTCCCGACCACAAAGGCGAGCACCATGGCGAGGAACGACAAACCGACGCGGCTGCGCATATGCCGTGCATCGGCGCCCGTGGACGCGGGCTTGAGCCGCCGCGGATCAGTCGGCGAGCAGCGCCCCGAGCCGCTCCAGTGCGGTGTCCAGCTCGGCGTCGGAGATCGTCAGCGCCGGCAGGATCCGCAGTGTCTGCGGGCCGGTGGCGTTGAGCACCAGGTGCTGCTCGGTGAGCGCACGTGCGACGAGCTCCGGCGCACCGCCGTCGTCGAGGTCGACCGCCAGCATGAAGCCGCGCCCCCGCACCTCGCGCACGCGCGGCAGCTCGGCCAGCCGGGCGCGCAGCTCCTCACCGACACCGCGCACGCGCGCCAGCAGCTCGGCGTCTGACAGAACCCCGAACGCCGCCAGCGCGGCGGCACAGACGACCGGCCCGCCGGCGAACGTCGACCCGTGATCGCCCGGCTCGAAGCCCTGCGCCAGCCGCGGCCCGGTGATGACGGCGCCGATCGGCAGACCGCCGCCGAGTGCCTTGGCGCTCGTCAGCAGGTCGGGCACGACGCCGCTGTGCTCGTAGGCCCAGAGCGTGCCCGTGCGGCCCATCCCGCACTGGACCTCGTCGAAGATCAGCGTCGCGCCGTGGGCGTCGCAGGCGTCGCGGGCGGCGCGCAGCAGCTGGTCCGACAGCACGTACACGCCGCCCTCGCCCTGGACCGGCTCGAGGATCACCGCGGCGGTCGAGTCGTCAACCGCAGCCGTCAGCGCCCGCGGGTCGGGATCAACGGCGCTGAAGCCCGGGACCAGCGGTGCGAACGCGGCCTGCTTGCTCTCCTGCGGGGTCGCCGACAGCGCGCCGTAGGTGCGCCCGTGGAAGGCGCGGCGAACCGACACGACGCCGCCGCCGGGCTTGGCCTTGCGGGCCATCTTCAGCGCCGCCTCGTTGGCCTCGGCGCCCGAGTTGGCGAAGTGCACCTTGCCGCCCAGCGACGTGGTCGCCAGCTGCTCGGCCAGCCGCAGCGCCGGCTCGGTGTAGAACAGGTTGCCGACGTGGATCAGCTGCGCCGCCTGCTGCTGGATCGCGGCGACGACCGCCGGGTGGCAGTGACCGACGCTGTTGACGGCCAGGCCGGTCTGCAGATCGAGGTACTCGTTCCCCTCGGCGTCCCACAGCTTCGAGCCCGCCCCGCGCACGAACGCCACGGGCAGCCGGGCATAGGCCGGGACCTGGTGGTCGGCCTCCAGCGCGCGGAGCTCGTCGAGCAATGCCATCGCTCAGTCGGCCGGCCGGATCTTCGTGCCGTGCCCGGCGTCGGTGAACAGCTCGAGCAGGATCGAGTGCGGCACGCGGCCGTCGACGATGTGGGCCGAGCTGACGCCGCCGTGGATCGCGTCGAGGCATGCCTGCAGCTTGGGCCGCATCCCACCGGCGACGTCGCCGAGCGCTGCCTCGACGTCGCCCGTGCTCGCCTGCTCCACGAGGCTCGACTCGTCGGCCGGGTCGCGCAGCCAGCCGGCGACGTCGGTCAGGAAGATCACCTTGTAGGCGCCCAGCGCACGCGCGACGGCGCCGGCCGCTTCGTCGGCGTTGATGTTGTGGCTCTGGCCGGACCGATCGGCGCCGACCGACGCGATCACCGGGATGTAGTCCTGCGCGACGTGATTGACGACGTCGACGTCGACGCGGTCGATCTTGCCGACGAAGCCGATGTCGCTGCCGTCCGGCGCCGTCTGCGTCGTGACGCGGAACAGGCCGCCGTCGTCGCCGCTGAGGCCGACCGCCGACTGGCCGTGGCGGCCCAGGCGCAGGACGATGTCCTTGTTGACCTTGCCGATCAGGACCATCTTGGCGACCTCGACCGTCGCCGCGTCGCTGACGCGCAGGCCTCCCTTGAACTCGACCGGCATCCCGAGCCGCTCCATGTACTGCGTGATCTCCGGTCCGCCGCCGTGCACGACGACGGGGTTCATCCCGACGTACTTCAGCAGCACGACGTCACGCGCGAACTCCTCGCGCAGCGCCGGATCCTCCATCGCCGCGCCGCCGTACTTGACGACGACCGTGCGCCCGTGGAACTCGCGGATGTACGGCAGCGCCTCCAGCAGCGTCGCGACATCACCGTGGCCTCGCGTCGGATTCATGTCGTGTACTCCGCGTTGATCCTGATGTAGTCGTGCCCGAGGTCGCTGAAGAAGACCTCGGTCTCGCAGCCGTCGCCGGGCAGCCCGATGACGTACTCGATCTCCGTGCCCTGGAGCCGCTGTGCCAGGCCGGCCTCGTCGTGCCCGATCGCCTGACCGGCGACGCAGACCTGCTCGCCCTCGATCGCGATGTCGAGCGCCAGCGGGGCGCTGTCCGGGATCGCCATGCCCACGGCCTGGGCGACGCGGCCCCAGTTGGCGTCGCCGCCGTGCAGCGCCGTCTTGACGAGCGGCGAGTTGGCGACGGCGCGGGCGGCGCGCTCGACGTTGGGCAGGTGACCGCCGCGAACGACGACGCGGCCGACCCGCACGGCACCCTCACCGTCGCGGACGATCAGCAGCGCCAGGCGCCGCAGGAGCATGTCGAGCGCCTCACCGAAGCGCCGCTCGGACTCGCTCTCGGGCTCGACGTCGATGCCGCTTGCGCCGCTCGCGATCAGGATCGCCGTGTCGTTGGTCGACAGCTGACCGTCGACGCTGATCCGGTCGAACGAGCGCTTGACGCAGACGCCGAGCAGCAGGTCCGCGGTCGGCGCCGACATCCGCGCGTCGGTCTGCACGAAGCAGAGCATCGTCGCGAAGCTCGGCTGGATCATGCCGGCGCCCTTGGCCTGCGCCGACAGCGTCACGGTGCCGCCAGGCAGGTCGACCTCGAGCGTGACGCGCTTCTCGAACAGGTCGGTCGTCATGATCGCCAGCTGCAGGTCGCCGTCGCCGTCGGGGCGCAGTTCGCCGCGGGCGGCGGACAGTCCCTGGATGATCGCCCGGTCGTCCAGCTGGACGCCGATCACGCCGGTCGAGCAGACGGCGACCTGGTCCTCGCCGACGCCCGCGCACATCGCGCCGGCGCCCTGCATCTTGGCCGCGACCTGGTAGCCCTGACCGCCGGTCGCCGCGTTGGCGTTGCCGGAGTTGACCGCGACGGCGCGCAGCGCGTCGAGCCGGCAGCGCTCGCGCGTGACCAGCACCGGCGCCGCCTGCACGCCTGACCGCGTGAACCGCGCGGCGCTGACCGCGTCCGGCGAGTCGCAGACCAGCAGCCCGACGTCGTGGCCGCCCGACGGCTTGATCCCAGCCTTGACGCCGGCGGCGCGGAAGCCCTGCGGCAGCCCGGTCGCCAGCTCGCGGACGCCCTCGGGCAGCTCGATCCAGCGCGAGCTGAAGTCGCTCATGCGCCCAGCCCCTCGGTCTCGGGCCGGCCGAACATGACGTTCAGGTTCTGCACCGCCTGCGAGCTCGTGCCCTTCCACAGGTTGTCGATCGCGCCGAACGCCAGCAGCTTGCCGGTGCGCGCGTCGGCGTGGGCGAAGATCCGGCAGCGGTTGGTCTCGCGCACGTCGCGGACGCCGGGCGGAACGGCGGCGACATCGATGAACGGCTCGCTCGCGTAGGCGTCGGCGTAGAGCGCGTCGAGCTCGTCCTGGGCGACCGGGCGCGTCGGCGTCACGTAGCAGCTGGTCAGCTCGCCCTGGTCGAGCGGGACGAGGTGCGGGACGAACGTGGTGCGTACGTGCGCACCGAGCACCGCCAGCTCCTGATCGATCTCCGGCGTGTGGCGATGGTCGCCGACCTTGTACGGGATGACGTTCTCGGCGACGGAGACGAAGTGCGTGGCCTGCGTCGCCGCGCGCCCGGCACCGCTGACGCCGGTCTTGGCGTCGACGACGACGTCGGCGATCAGCCCGGCCCGCGCGAGCGGCGCGAGTGTCAGCAGCGCCGCGGTCGGGAAGCAGCCGGGATTGGCGACGAGCGACGCGCCCGCGATCTGCTCCCGGTACAGCTCGGTCAGGCCGTAGACCGCCGCGCCGAGCAGCTGCGGCGCGGCGTGCTCGACGTACCACTGCTCGTAGGTCGCCAGGTCCCGCAGGCGGAAGTCGGCCGACAGGTCGACGACCTTGACGCCGCGCTCGCGCAGCGCGGCGACCAGCGGCGCGGCGGCGCCATGCGGGTAGGCGACGATCGCCGCATCGACGTCACCGTGACGATCGAGGTCGAGCGTTTCCAGCTCACGGGCGACGCGGTGGTGCGGGTAGAGCGCTTCGAGTGACGTTCCGGCGTCCGAGCGCGAGGTGATCGGCCCCAGCTCGAAGAACGGGTGCGCGTCGATCAGGTGTGCAGCGAGCGCGCCCGCAAACCCCGAAGCACCGGCGACCAGAACGTCAGCCACGCAGCTCACCGCCCAGCTGCTCGCGCAGCGCGGCGACGATCCGCTCGCGCGCCGGCGCGACGTCCTCGTCGGTCAGCGTGCGGTCGAAGGCGCGGAACTCCAGGTGCAGCGCCAGCGACACGCGGCCCTCGCCGACCTGCTCGCCGCGATAGACGTCGAACACCCGCGCCCCGGCGACCAGCTCGCCACCGGCTTCGCGGGCGACGGCCAGCACGCGGTCGGCGGGCACGTCGTCGGCGACCGTCACGGCAAGGTCCTGGCGCAGTTCGGGGAAGGTCGTCATGTCGGCGTAGTGGGCGACGCCGGGCGCCGCGGCGATCGCGGCGCCGAGGTTGATCGCCAGCACCGCCACCGGCGCGTCGAAGTCCCACGTCGCCGCGACGGACGGGTGGATCTCGCCGAACACGCCGAGCGTCCGCTCGCCGGCGACGATCGCCGCCGCCTTGCCGGGATGCAGGTAGGGCCGCTCGACCGGCTCGGCCCGCCAGTCGACGCCCAGCACGCGCAGGACGGCCTCGACGAGTGCCCGCGCGGTGAAGAAGCCGGCCTGCGCAGGCGCACTGTCGGCCCACGTCGCCGCATGCGTGGCTCCGGTGACCAGCGCGCCGAGCGCGTGGTGCTCGTCCGCGAGCGGACCGTCGCCGACCGCGTAGACGGCACCGGATTCGAACAGCGCCAGGTTCTGGTGCCCGCGCGAGCGGTTGTACCGCGCGATGTCCAGCAGCGAGCCGAAGATCGTCGGCCGCAGGACGGACTGGTCGGCGGACATCGGGTTCTGCAGCGCGACGAGCGAGCGCAGCTTGTCGCCCGGCTCGGCCAGCAGCCGGTCGGGCAGCGCCGGGTCGGTGAACGACCAGCCGACGACCTCGTGCAGACCGCGGCCGACGAGCACGTCCTCGGCGCGGCGGCGCAGGCGCTGTTCGTGCGTCAGCCGGCCGGGCAGGCCGGTGCGGTTGCGCTGGATCGTCGCCGGCAGCTTGTCGACGCCGTCGAGCCGTGCGACCTCCTCGATCAGGTCGGCCTCGCGCGTGACGTCGGCGCGGCGCCAGTGCGGCACGCCGACGTCGAGCCCGTCGCCGGCGTCGCTGACGAGGAAGCCGAGCGCGGTCAGGATCTCGGCCGACCGCTCGCGCGGAATGGTGGTGCCGAGCAGGCCCGACACGCGCGCGTCGCGCAGGCGGATCGGTTGGTACGCGGTCCAGCCGAGGGGCTCACCGACGTCGACGGTCCCCGGCACGAGCCGCGCGCCCGTCAGCTCGTGCATCAGCGTCGTCGCGACCGCAAGCGCTTCCAGGCAGCCCTCCCGCGGCAGTCCCTTCTCAAACCGCGAGGACGCCTCGCTGCGGAGGTCCAGGCGCGAGGAGGTGCGGTTGATCTGCGGGCCGTTCCAGGTCGCGACCTCGAGCAGCACGCGCGTCGTCGAGTCCTCGACCTCCGACCGCAGGCCGCCCATCACGCCGGCGAGCGACGTCGGGCCGTCGGCGTCGTAGATGACCGTCATGTCCGGATCCAGCGGGCGGTCCTGGCCGTCGAGCGTCGTCAGCCGCTCGCCGTCGCGCGCAGCGCGCACCGTCAGCCGGCCGCCGGCGATCCGGTCCAGGTCGAAGGCGTGCAGCGGGTGCCCGCTGAGCAGCATCACGTAGTTCGTGATGTCGACGACGTTGCTGATCGAGCGCTGCCCGGCCGCGGCCAGGCGCGCCTTCAGCCACGCCGGTGAGGGCCCGATGCTCACGTTCTCGAAGACGCGCGCCGTGAACCGCGGGCACAGCTCCGGATCCTCGACCGACACCTCGATGCCGGCCGGCGCGGTGCCGATGTCGCCCGCGCCAGGATCCTGCGCCCACGGCGGCGGCGCGAGCGGCGATCCCAGCGCCGCGTGCACCTCGCGCGCGACGCCGTAGACGCCCAGGCAGTCGGGCCGGTTGGGCGTGATCTCCAGCTCCAGCACGTCGGTCACCAGGTCGAGCACGTCGCTCAGCGGCGTGCCCGGCGCCGGGCCGTCGGCGAGCACCATGATCCCCGCGTGGTCGCTGCCGATGCCGAGCTCGTCCTCGGCGCAGATCATCCCCGCGGAGACGACGCCGCGCAGCTTGGCGGCCTTCAGCTTCGTCCCGTCGGGCATCACCGATCCCGGTTGCGCGACGGCGACCGTCTGGCCGGCGGCGACGTTCGGCGCGCCGCAGACGATCTGCGACGGCTCGGCTTCACCGACGTCGACCATGCAGACGCGCAGGCGGTCGGCGTCGGGGTGCTGCTCGGCGCTGAGCACTCTGCCGACGACGAAGTGCTCGATCCCGCCCGCGGGGCCGTGATGATGGATGCGGTCGACCTCGGTGCCGGTCATCGCCAGACGCGTGGCGAGTTCGCGCACGTCGACATCGGGGACGGTGTAGTCGTGGAGCCAGGCCAGGGGCAGCTTCATGGCGGGGCCTCAGCCGAACTGGCGCAGGAAGCGCAGGTCGTTGTCGTAGAACAGGCGCAGGTCCGGCACGCCGTGCTTGAGCATCGCGATCCGCTCGACGCCCATGCCGAAGGCGAAGCCCTGGTGGTGCTCGGGGTCGTAGCCGTGCTCGCGCACGTAGCCGAAGACGTTGGGATCGACCATCCCGGACCCGAGGATCTCCAGCCAGCCGGTGCCTTTGCAGAGGTTGCACCGGCCGCCGCCCTCCAACACCCCCGTTCCCGAGCACTGGAAGCACGACACGTCGACCTCGACGCTCGGCTCGGTGAACGGGAAGAAGTGCGGCCGCAGCCGG
This sequence comes from Solirubrobacterales bacterium, assembly GCA_038224135.1. Lineage (GTDB taxonomy): Bacteria > Actinomycetota > Thermoleophilia > Solirubrobacterales > Solirubrobacteraceae > F1-60-MAGs163. The sequence continues at coordinate 17,985 of JBBRFO010000020.1, read as the reverse complement.
ACCTCACGCTGCTCGCCGAAAATCGCCCGCGCAAACGCCAGCAGCGTGCCCTTCAGGTCGGCCAGCGTGATGTCCTCGTCGACCGCCAGGCCCTCGATCTGGTGGAACTGCGGCGTGTGCGTCGCATCGCTGTCGCGGCGGTAGACGCGGCCCGGGACGATGATCGCGATCGGCGGCGGCTGCAGCTCCATCGCGCGGACCTGCATCGGCGAGGTGTGCGTGCGCAGCACGACGGCGTCCGGCCCGCTGCCGCCGCCCTCGACGTAGAACGTGTCCGACAGCGACCGCGCCGGGTGCGCCGGGTCGTGGTTCAGCGCGTCGAAGTTGTAGTGGACGAGCTCGACCTCGGGCCCTTCGGCGATCGTGAAGCCGAGGCCGAGGAAGACGTCCTCGATCTCGCGCCGCGTCGCGGTCAGCAGATGCAGGTGGCCGACCGGCTCGGCCGGCGATCCCGGCAGCGTCACGTCGACGCGGTCGGTCGCGATCCGCGCCCGCAGCTCGTCGGCCTCCAGCGCCGCGCCGCGCTCGGTGATCAGCGCCTCGAGCGCCTGGCGGGCCATGTTGGCCGCCGTGCCGACGGCGCCGCGCTCGGCGGGCGCCAGGTCGGCAACGCCGCGCAGCAGGTTCGGCAGCTCGGCCTTGCGACCCAGGAACCGCACGCGCAGCTCCTCGAGCGACGCGGTGGTGGTCGCGGCGCCGATCGCGCTCGCGGCGTCGGCCTGGATCTGCTCGATGCGCTCGATCACGTGATCGTCCTCGTCAGCTCGTACAGCGCGACCGTCGCGGCCATCGCGGCGTTCAGCGATTCGGTCTGGATCGGGATGTGCGCCACCACGTCGGCCTGTTCGAGCACCGCGGGCGAAAGCCCTTCCCGCTCGGCGCCGATCAGCAGGCTCACGTCGCCGTCGATGCCGCCGTGCAGCGGCTCGCCGGCCCGAGCCGCCAGCGCCACCTTCGTGCCGGGCAGGTCGCTGACGTCGCTGATCCGCGCAACCGGCAGCTCGAAGATCGCGCCCATGCTGGCGCGCACGGCCTTGGGCCCGAACGGGTCGGCGCAGCCGGGACCGAGCGCGACGCAGGCGGCACCGAACGCCACCGCCGAGCGCAGGATCGCGCCGACGTTGCCCGGGTCAGCGACGCCGAACAGGCCGATGCAGAGCGGTCCCGACGGTGCGCTCCAGCGCTCCTCGAAGATGCCCAGCGCGCGCGTCCCGGAACCCAGGCCCGACACGCGATCCAGCAACTCCGGCTCGACCTCGATCCCCTCCAGGCCCGTGCCCGCGGCGCTGAACAGCTCGACCGCCGGCCAGGCCGCGGCACTCGCGGCCGCCAGCAGATCCTCGCCCTCGGCGACGAAGCGGCCCGCGGCGTCGCGGCCGCGCTTGCGCGACAGGCGGCGGATCTCCTTGAGCTTGGCGTTGGTCGGGCTGGTGATGATCATCTGAGTCCTGAAACGACAAAGGGCGCCGTCCTTTCGGATACGGCGCCCGGTCTGGTGCTATCGGCTGATGCGGGTCAGGCAGCAGCAGCCGACGCCTCACGGGCGACGGCCACGAATCGGGTGAACGTCTCGGGATCGCGCACGGCGATGTCCGCGAGGACCTTGCGGTCGAGCTCGACCTCGGCCAGCTTGAGGCCGTGCATGAAGGTGCCGTAGGTCATGCCGTTGATCCGCGCCGCGGCGTTGATCCGCGTGATCCACAGGCGGCGGAAGTCGCGCTTGCGGTTGCGTCGATCGCGGTAGGCGTAGGTGTCCGCCTTGAGCAGCGCTTCCTTGGCCGCCTTGTAGTGCGAGTTCGCGTCACCGCGGAAGCCCTTGGTGCGCTCGAGTGTCGCGCGGCGCTTCTTCTTGGCGTGGACCGACCGCTTGACGCGCGTCACTTGCCCACTCCCAGCATCTTCTTGATCCGCGGCGCGTCGTGGTCGGAGACCTGCATCGGCTTACGGAAGCCGCGCTTGCGCTTCGGGGTCTTCTTCTCGAGGATGTGGCTCGAGAAGGCGTGACGGCCACGGACCTTGCCGTTGGCAGTCACTTTGAAGCGCTTCTTGGCGCCGGAATGAGTCTTCATCTTGGGCATGGCGGACGGTCCAGTAAAGCAAAGTGCCCGCGACCCGGCCGCGAGGACCGCTCAGGCGCCTGTCCCGGGCAGCCCCGCGAGCGCCTCGGCGAGACGTCGAACGCCCTCCTCGATCGCCGGTTCGCTGAGACCCGCGTAGCCCATGATCAGCGCCTGGGCCTGCTTGTCGGGCGCCGCGAGCGGGTAGACGCCGACGCCCTGCGCGGCCGCCGCGGCGCTGATGTCGGCCGCGAGCGCCGCGCGCGGGAGCCGGACGATCACGTGCAGTCCGGCCGCGAGGCCCGTCAGCTCGCAGTCCGGGAGCTCGCGCGCGAGCGCCGCGGCCAGCGCGTCGCGGCGCTGTCTGTACCGGCGGCGGGTCAGTCGGATGTGGCGGTCGTACTCGGCGTGCTCGAGCAGGTGCGCGAGTGCCAGCTGGTCGAGCGTCGGTGAGCCGCCGTCGTCGAGCGCCTTCTCGCGCGCCAGCTGGTCAGGCAGCGGCCCGCGCGCGATGACCCAGCCCAGGCGCAGACCCGGCGCCAGCGACTTGCTGACCGAGCCGACGTACGCGACGCGCTCAGGATCGAGCGCCTGCAGCGCGCCGACGGGCCGGCGGTCGTAGCGGAATTCCGCGTCGTAGTCGTCCTCGATGATGAGCCGGCCGGGCGCCGCCGCGGCCCAGGCGAGCAGCGCGGCGCGGCGCTCGGGCGCAAGCGCGACGCCGAGCGGGAACTGATGCGCCGGCGTCACGACGACGGCCTGCGCGCCGCTGCGAGCCAGTGCTTCGACGTCGAGCCCGTCCGCGTCGACCGGCACGGCGACGACGTCGAGCCCCGTCGCGCGCAGGCTCTCGGCGTGCGGCGGCAGACTGGGCCGCTCGACGGCCAGCGTCCGCATGCCACCGCGGGCCAGAACGCGGCCGAGCAGCGTCAGCCCCTGGCGCGCGCCGCTGACCACCACGACGTCCCGCGGCTCGGCGAGCACCCCGCGAGCGCGCCCCAGGTGGGCGGCGAGCGCGGCGCGCAGCTGCGGCACGCCGGCCGGATCGGGATAGCGCAGCGCGCTGTCCGGCGCCTCACGCAGCACCGCTCGCAGCGCCCGCAGCCACGCGGCCCGCGGGAAGCCCGCCAGATCGGGCGTGCCGGGAAAGAAGTCGAACCGCAGCGGTTCGGGCATGTGCTGCGCGGGTTCCTGCTCGAGCTCCTGGGCGATCGCGTGCGCCACGCGCGTGCCGGCGCCCTGCCGCGCGACCAGCCAGCCCTCCGCCGTCAGCTGTGCGTACGCCTCGACGACCAGGCGCCGCGAGACGCCGAGGTCGTGTGCCAGCACACGCGTCGCCGGCAGCGCCGCGCCCGGTCGCAGCCGCCGCGCGCGGATCGCCTCGCGCAGCCCGGCCTCGAGCTGGCGGCCGAGCCCGCCCGCATCCCGATCGAGCGGAAGGTGGAGGCGCGGCCCAGCAAGATTGGTACCCGATTCCGTCTTGAAGGTGGATCTCGGCATGAGTCCAGTCGAACCCTAGGGTGAGCGCATGACGACCGCAACCTCAACCGGGAGCCCCGCCGCCGCGCGTGAGCCGGCCGTGCGCGCCGGCATCGCCGCCCTCGGCGCCGTCTCGCTGGCGCTCGGCGTCTTCATGGCGCTCGCGCCGTCGGCGTTCTTCGAAGCGATCGGCCCGTTCGGCGCCCGTAACGGCCACTACATCCGCGACATGGCGACCTGGCAGATCGCGTTCGGCGGCGCGCTGCTGCTGGCCGCCGGCCGGCCCGCGTGGCGGCGCCCGCTGATCGCCGTCGGGGCCGGGCAGGCGCTGCTCCACACGCTCAACCACATCCTCGATGCCGGCGACGCCGACCCGTCGTGGGTCGGGGTCTTCGACATCGTCACGCTCGCCGCGATGCTCGGGCTGTTCGCCTGGCTCTGGTCGGCGACGGCCGAGGTTGAGCGATGAAGGTCTTCCTCGCCGGCGCGACGGGCGCGATCGGCCGCCCGCTCGTCGACCGACTCCTGGCCGGCGGCCATGAGGTGACGGGCCTGACCCGCAGCGCGGCGTCCGCGAACGGCCTGCGCGAGCGCGGCGTCGAACCCGTCGTCGCCGACGCCTTCGACCGCGACGCCATGATGGCCGCGGTCGCCGCAGCGCAGCCCGAGGTGGTCATCAACCAGCTGACCGCTCTCCCCCAGCACATTCCGGTCCAGTCGTACGCCAAGGCGCTCGAGCCGACCAACCGCCTACGCCGCGAGGCCGGGCCGATCCTCGCCCAGGCGGCCGTCGCCGCGGGTGCGCGACGGCTGCTCGCCCAGAGCGTCGCGTTCTTCCTCGCGCCCAACGCCGGCAAGGTGCTCGACGAGTCGGCGCCGGTCTGGGCCGCGCCGCCGCGCCCGCTGACATCGGCCGCCGGCGCGATGCTGACGCTCGAGCACGCGGTGCTCGAGGCGCCGGGTATCGAGGGCATCGTGCTGCGGTACGGGTACTTCTACGGCCCCGGCAGCTCGTTTGCGCCCGACGGGTCCTCGTCGCGCGACGTGGCGCGCGGGCGGTTCCCGATCGTCGGCACCGGTGGCGGGCTGTTCAGCTTCATCCACGTCGACGACGCCGCCGCCGCGACCGTCGCCGCGCTCGACCACGGCGCGCCCGGCATCTACCACGTCACCGACGACGAGCCGGTCGCCCAGCGCGACTGGCTGCCCGCGATGGCGCGGGCGATGGGCGCGCCCAAGCCACGCCGGATCCCGGCCTGGCTCGCCGGCCTCGTCGCCGGCCCCGGGCTGGCCCGCGCGGCCCAGGAGCTGCCGGGAGCCTCGAACGCCAAGGCCCGGCGCGAGCTCGCCTGGGCCCCGTCCCACCCGACCTACCGCGAAGGCTTCGCAGCGGTGTTCGACCCGAGCTCGATGACACTTCCTCCCGCATAGCGCAACAAACCGTCATCGAGCTCGGCACCCGAACTGCGACAACCGCGGGGAAGCGCTGAGCGCCCGAGGCAGCTCGCCCGCGCCGAACATCAGGGTGTGAGCTGCATCGACCTCGCCATGCGCTGTCAATCGACCCCGCCTCGTGCAACGACCCCGCCGCAAGCCGCACATCGGCCCACCGTCGATGCCCGCCGTTGAAAGCGCGGAGCTACGAAGCAGGCGACTCGGCGGGAGCCTCAGCGGCCTCCGCGTCATCAGCAGGAGCGTCGACAGCGGGAACGTCAGCCTCGGCGGCAGGCGTCTCCTCAGCGGGCGCGTCCTCAGCCGGCGCGTCCTCAGCCGGCGCGTCGGCCTCCGCGGTCGGCGTCTCCGCGGCGGGAGCATCGACCTCGGGAGCGGGCGTGTCCTCGGCGACACCCTCGTCACCCTCGGCCGCTTCGACCGCCAGCGCGTCCAGATCAACGTCGTCGTCGGCCGCAACCGCGCCCGCACGCCACGTCTCCTTGGTGATCTCGCCGGCGATGACCGCCTTCGACGGTCCGAGGACCATCGTCATGTTGCGGCCCTCGAGGTTCGGCCGCTGCTCGATCGAGGCGAGCTCCTCCAGCTCCGCGGAGATGCGGTCGAGGATCATCGTGCCGCGCTCGGGGTGCGTGACCTCGCGCCCGCGGAACATGATCGTGACCTTGACCTTGTCCTTGTGCAGCAGGAAGCGCTCGACGTGGCCGCGCTTCGTGGCGTAGTCGTGCGGCGCGATCTTCGGGCGGAACTTGATCTCGCGGATCGTGATCTGCGTCTGGTGCTTGCGCGCCTGCTTCAGCTTCTGGGCCTGCTCGTACTTGTACTTCGAGTAGTCCAGGATGCGGCAGACGGGCGGCGAGGCCTCGGGAGCGACCTCGACCAGGTCGAGGTCCCGCTCCTGCGCGAGCTTCAGCGCGTCGTCGATCTTCAGGATGCCGACCTGCGTGCCGTCATCGCCGATGACCCGGACCTCGGGCACACGAATGCGCTCGTTGATCCGAGTGGTGTCCCGCTCCGGCATGCGCCGGTCGAAGCGTCTCGGGACCGGCACTAGATCTGAGGTGCGCGCGTCAAGAAGGACGCTGCTGTGTGGCGGACATCTGAGTCAACCCGCAGGACTATAGCGACGGAGCGGCGTCGCGACGATCGCTGCTCTCGGTGTTCACACGGGCCAGCAGGTCGGTGATCCCCATCGAGCCCAGGTCGCCCTCGCCGTGGCGGCGCACGGACACCGTGCCCTCGTCGGCCTCGCGGTCGCCGACGATCAGCAGGTACGGGATCTTCTGCAGCTCGTTGTCGCGGATCCGCCGGCCGAGCGACTCGGTTCGCGCGTCGACCTCGACCCGCATCCCGCCCGCCCGCAGCGACGAAGCAGCCGCGGCGGCCGCGTCCGCGTGGCGGTCGGAGATCGGCAGGACGACCGCCTGGACGGGCGCCAGCCAGACCGGGAACTCGCCCGCGTAGTGCTCGACGAGGATCCCGATGAAGCGCTCGAACGATCCCATCCGCGCGGTGTGGATCATCACCGGGCGGTGTTCGGCGTTGTCGGCGCCGATGTAGCTCAGGTCGAACCGCTCGGGCATCGAGTAGTCGAGCTGGACGGTCCCGAGCTGCCACGAGCGGCCGAGCGAGTCGGTCGTGTGCAGGTCGATCTTCGGCCCGTAGAAGGCGCCGTCGCCCTCGTTGACGACGTACGTGCGCCGGTCGGCGTCGAGCACCGCCTTGAGCTTGCCCTCGGCCTGATCCCACATCTCGTCGCTGCCGATCCGCTGCTCGGGCCGGGTCGACAGCTCCAGCTCGACGTCGAAGCCGAAGATCGCGAAGGTCGCGAACGCCTGCTCCAGGCAGAGCCGGACCTCGTCCTCGATCTGGTCCTCGGTGCAGAAGATGTGGGCGTCGTCCTGGATGAAGTGGCGCACGCGCAGCAGCCCGTGCAGTGTCCCGCTGAGCTCGTTGCGATGCAGCAGGCCGGGCTCGGCGTAGCGGACGGGCAGCTCGCGGTAGCTCCAGCGCTGCTGGCGGAACAGGTGCGCGTGGCCGGGGCAGTTCATCGGCTTGATGCCGATCTCGTGGCCCTCGGTCTCCGTCACGAACATGTTCTCGCGGTACTTGCCCCAGTGCCCCGAGGTCTTCCACAGCTCGCTGTCGTAGAGCAGCGGCGTCTTGACCTCGGTGAACCCGCGCGCCTCGCCCATCTCACGCGAGAGCGCGACGAGGCGATTGAACAGCGTCGTCCCGCGCGGGAGCCAGAACGCCGACCCCGGTGAGACGTCGGAGAACATGAACAGCCCGAGTTCGCGGCCGAGCTTGCGGTGGTCGCGTGCGCGCGCCTGCTCCAGGCGCTCCAGCTCGGCCTCCAGCTCGGCCTTGCTGAAGAACGCCGTGCCGTAGATCCGCGTCAGCATCGTCCGCGACGCGTCGCCGCGCCAGTACGCACCGGCGACGGACTGCAGCTTGAAGGCGCCGATGCGGTCGGTCGCCGGCGCGTGCGGCCCGCGGCACAGGTCGGTGAATGGGCCGTTGACGTACAGCGACACGTGGTCGATGCCCTGGTCGCGGACGAGGTCCTCGATCAGCTCGACCTTGTAGTCCTGGCCTTCGCCGCGGAAGCGCTCCAGAGCCTGCGCGACGCCCAGCTCCGAGCGCTCGAACGGCTCGGCCGCCTTCTGGTGAGCGCGCATCCGCTCCTCGATCGCCGGGAAGTCCGCGTCGGTGACGGTGACACCCTCGGGAAACTCGAAGTCGTAGTAGAAGCCGTTCTCGATCGGCGGCCCGATCGAGATCTTCACGCCCGGGTACAGGTCCATCACCGCCGCGGCGAGCACGTGCGCGGTGTCATGGCGGATCACGTCGAGCGCGTCGCGGCCGCTCTTGGGCGTGACGATCTCCAGAGCCTCGCCGTCGATCAGCGCCATCGCCAGGTCGCGCACCTCCCCCTGCTGCTTGACCGCCAGGGCGGCGCGCGCCAGTCCGGGGCCGATCGCGGCAGCCGCATCAGCACCCGTGGCACCGTCGGGAAGCTCGAGCGCGTTGCCGTCAGGGAGGGTGACCTTCATCCCGGGCGATGCTACGCGAGGGCCCCGCGGCAGGCGTTGCGCGGGCGTTTTCGGCGTGCCGAACACGGTGTGACGTCGATCACACGTGCGAAACCGGCTGCAATCGGCGGGGTTTGCTTTCCAGACCCGCTCCGGCGTCCGCTCCTTCGTGAGCAGACGCGGGCCGCGAACTGCCCCGTTGACTCAGTCCGGGGACCACCTGCTTCGCGGTCGGAGCCACCGAACCCCAGGGGTGCCGCTGCGTGCGCGCCTGCGTCCGCCTGCGCGCCCCGAAGGAAGGACCCGTCCATGCGACGTCAGAAACTCTCGGCCTCGGCCGTCATCTTCGTCGGCCTCGTCTCCCCCGCGGTCGCGTTCGCCGCCTCGGGCTCCCCGGCCGCGCCGGCGCCGATCGTGCGCACCGCCGTCGCCGCCGACCGCGCCGCCGCCGCGCGCCGCACAGCCGCGCTGCGCCTGGCCCACCGCCGGCACACCACCGCTGTCGCCGGAACGGCGCGACTCAGCCGCACCCGCGCGCGGCTCGCCGGCCAGCACCCGCACACGACGCGCCACTACCGCGCGCTGCTGCGCAGCTGGTCGACGCCACAGCTGCGTGCCCATGCGCGCTCGCTGCGCCACCGCATCCGCATCCTGCGTCGCACCGGCGGCGCACCGAACGTCGCGATCCCGCCGCAGCTGCGGGCGATCGCGGCCTGCGAGTCCGGGAGCAACCCGCGCGCGATCGGCGGCGGCGGCGCCTACCGCGGACTGTTCCAGTTCGACTACGGGACCTGGGCATCCGTCGGCGGCCACGGCGATCCCGCGGCCGCATCCGCACAGGAGCAGTACCGCCGCGCCGCGATGCTCTACGCCCGCGCCGGCAGTTCCCCTTGGCCCGTCTGCGGGCGCTAGACGCAGCGCGGCTACCCTGCCGCACCGGTGCCCGGGCGCGACGATCACAGCCACGAGTCGCGCCCGGCGCACATGCGCCGGCTGTGGCGCCTGTGGCGCAACGAGGTCGCCGATCCGCAGCCGTTCTACACCGCGCTGGCAGCGGATGCCGTCGCCGATCTGGATCGGCGCTGCGGGCCGCTCGCCGGCCAGCGGATCGCCGACCTCGGCTGCGGGCCGGGCTTCTACGCACGGGCCTTCCGCGAGGCCGGCGCCGACGTCGTGCCGATCGACAACTCGGAGGCGGAGCTGACCTATGCCGGCGACGCACCCACGGGCTACGTGCTGGCCGACGCAGGCGCGCTGCCGTTTGCGGACGGCACGTTCGACGGCGTCTTCTGTTCCAACCTGCTCGAGCACACGCCGGACACGCCGGCCGTCCTGGCGGAGATCGCGCGCGTGCTCAAGCCGGGCGGCTGGGGCTACATCAGCTGGACCAACTGGTACTCGCCCTGGGGCGGCCACGACATGTCGCCGTACCACTTCCTCGGGCCCGATCGGGGGCCGAAGCTGTACGAGCGCCGCAACGGACCGCCGCGCAAGAACCGTTATGGCGAGGGGCTCTGGGCGGTCCACGTCGGCTCGACGCTGAAGCTCGTCCGCGCTGACGCGCGGGTGGCGATCGAGGACGTCGAGCCGCGCTACTGGCCGTCGCTGCGCGTCATCGCCCGCATCCCGTTGCTGCGCGAGCTGGCGATGTGGAACTGCGTGATCCGCGTGCGCCGCGTCTAGGTCCAGGCCACTGGCTCCGGTACGGTTCCCGCCCATGAGCGCACCCGGTGACGCACGCCTGTACCAGCGCGGTCCACTGCGCACGATCTGGCCCTCGCCCGCCCGCCCGGCGCGGCGCCGATCGGCCGCCAAGGCCGACGCCGACTACGGCGCGCCCGCCAGCCCGTCGTGGCGTCAGGTCGACTGGCCGTCGATCACGGCGCAGGCCGACGTGCTCGGCGCAGCGGTCAACTACGTCAGCCTCGGCGAGGGTGACGAGACGATCGTCTTCATCCACGGCCTCGGCGGCTCGTGGCAGAACTGGCTCGAGAACATTCCCGCGATCGCCGCCTCCGGGCGCCGCGCGATCGCGCTCGACCTGCCCGGCTTCGGCCGCTCGGCGATGCCGGTCGAGCCGATCTCGATCACCGAGTTCGCGCATGTCGTCGACGAGCTCTGCGAGCAGCTCGGCACGGGTCCGGTCCACCTCGTCGGCAACTCGATGGGCGGCTTCACCGCGGCCGAAGCCGCGATCCGCCACCCCGCGCGCGTGACGACGCTGACGCTGGTCGACGCCGCCGGCATCACCTCCAACCAGATCGCCAAGAACCCCGTCGCCGAGCGCTTTGCCGTCACGGCACTGGGCGGCAACGGCGCCGCGACGGCCACCGACGCCAGCGGCAAGCCGCGGGCGCTGGCGCTGATGCGCCGCCCGGCCGGCGTGCACGCGGTGATGGCGATCGTCGCCCGCCACCCGACGCGCCTGGCGCGCGACCTGCTCGGCGAGCAGCTGCACTCGCTCGGCGCCGCCGGCTTCATGCCGGCGCTCGACGCGCTGTTCCACTACGACTTCTCCGAGCGCCTGAGCGAGATCGGCTGCCCGACGCTGATCGTCCAGGGCGAGAAGGACGTGCTCGTCCCACTCGGCGATGCCTACGAGTTCGAGCGCCGGATCCCGAAGTCGACGGTGCTGACCTTCGCCGACACCGGCCACGTGCCGATGCTCGAGCGCCCGGCGGCGTTCAACGCCGCGCTGCTGGAGTTCGTCGGGCAGGGCTCGGCGCCGCACGAGCCCGACGCCGACGAGGCGCCGACCCTCGCCGACCGCCGCGCGTAACGCGCGCTACAGGCTGCTGGCGCTGAACGTGTCGCAGGCCGACGGCTCCCCCGCGGCCTGACCGGCGGCGAACCACTTCTGCCGCTGGGCGCTCGTCCCGTGCGTGAAGGTGTCCGGCCGGACCGTCCCGGTCGCGGCCTTCTGCAGCCGGTCGTCGCCGACCGCTGATGCGGCGCCGAGCGCCTCCTGAGCGTCACCGCGCTGCAGGTCCTTCTGCACCTTGTAGGCCCAGACGCCGGCGAAGCAGTCGGCCTGCAGCTCCAACCGCACCGACAGCGGGTTCACCTGCGAGCGGTCCTGCGCCTGCAGCTTGCGCACCTGCGACTCGATCCCGAGCAGCTTCTGCACGTGATGGCCGACCTCGTGCGCGATCACGTAGGCCCAGGCAAAGTCGCCCGAGGCGCCGAGCTGGCGCTCCATGTCGTTGTAGAACGACAGATCGAGGTACACGCGCTCGTCGCCGGGGCAGTAGAACGGCCCGGCCGACGAGCTCGCCGACCCGCAGCCGCCGGTCTGCACGCCGCCGGTGTACAGCACGAGCTTCGCGCGGCGGTAGTCCTTGCCCTGCTGGGCGAGCAGGCCGGTCCACGTCTTCTGCACGTTGGAGAAGACGTAGGCGCTGAAGTCGCGCAGATTGCGCTGGGGATCCTGGTCGCGCGGGATCGCGCCGCCGCTCGGCGCGCTGACCTGTGAGCCGAACTGGCCACCGACCTGCGGGAACGTCGTCCCGCCGCCTCCGCTGCCGCCACCGAGGAAGATGATCGCCAGCGTCACGATGATGCCGATCAGCCCGCCGCCGCCGGCGACGCGTCCACCGGGGATCGACAGGCCGCCGCCACCGCCGGAGCCGCGCTCGTCGATGACGTCCTGGTCGTCTCCCGCGGATCGCTGCCAGCGCATCGCGCCAGTCTTGCAAGCGCGACCCGCGCGTGCGCGTGCGGGATCAGCGACCGACGATGCCGCGCAGCACGCGCCAGCCCTGACCGACCGCGAGGACCGGCAGGTTGCGTCGCGCGACGTCGAAGGCGCGGCCGATCGTGGCCTGCGTCTGCGGCCCGTGGATGCCCGCGCCGTGGCCGAGCAGCAGGTGTTCGGCCGGCAGGTCGGCGACCTCGCGCGGCAGCGGCACGCGCAGCACCGGATGCACGCCGAGCTGCTCGTTCGGCGCCGTGTACCCCGGCGCGGCGGCGAGCAGATCGGCGCAGACCAGCGTCTTCTCCCGCGCGAACCACAGCGCGACCTCCTTCCAGACCGGCGTGCGCAGCACCGGCACGACCTCGAACGGCGCGTCGTAGACGCCGTACGTCGGCACCTCGTACAGCGGCACGCCGAGCTGTTCGGCGATCCGCGCGCAGTCGCGCTGATGGCGATCGAGCAGCTGCACGACGCCCGCCGGCTCGCCGAGCTCGCGGATCCGCTCCAGGACGCCGTCGCCGGCCGGCGGATCGATCACCCAGACGCCGTCGCCGCTGCGAACCGCGTGGCCGGCGCGCTGCATCCACGCAGGCTCGGGATGGATCCAGCCGACCGCGAAGTCGAGCTCGTCACACCACTCGACGGCCACCATGGCGCGGATCCTCGCAAGCCCGCGGGACGGCATCGCTACGTTGCCGGCCATGCGCGCCGTGCTGTTCGACCTCGACGACACCCTGATCGTCGAGGTGCCGATTGCGCGCGAGGCGTTCATTGCGACGGCCGCGCACGCCGCGGCGCGGCACGCAGTCGACGTCGAGCGGCTGGCGACCGATGCGCGGCTGTGCGCGCGTGAGCTCTGGCATGGCGGGCCGCATCAGGCCACCGCGGAGCGGATCGCGATCAGCTCCTGGGAAGGGCTCTGGTGCCGCTACGAGGGCGACGATCCCGACGTCCGCGCGCTGCGGGCCTGGGCGCCCGGGTACCGCGCTGCCGCGTGGGATGCGGGTCTGCGGCGCCAGGGCATCGAGGACGCGGCGCTGGCCGAGCAGCTGGGCGAGCGGTTCGGTGTCGAGCGCCGCGCGATCCATCGGCTGCTGCCTGGTGCCGCTGAGCTGCTGACCGACCTGGGCCGCGACCACGACATCGGCCTGGTGACCAACGGCGCGTCGTGCCTACAGCGCGAGAAGCTGGAGGCGAGCGGACTCGCCGGCCACTTCCACGCCGTTGTGGTCTCTGCAGACCTGCGCACCCGCAAGCCCGATCCCGCGGTCTTCCGGCGGGCACTCGAACTGCTTGGCGCGACGGCGGACGAGGCCGTGATGGTCGGCGACAACCCCGACACCGACATCGCAGGAGCGCGGGCAACTGGGATGCGGGCGGTGCACGTGTCGGGCGCGGACCATGAGCCCGTCGCGGGCGTGGCGTTCGCGGACAGCCTTGCCGACGTCGCAGCGCTGATCCGCGCGACCTAGAACCTACACCTGGGCCGAGCCGACCGGCCGACCGGTCAAGGTTCTGCGCATGCTCCGCGCCCCACGCCAGCACATGTCCTACGCCAACGTCATGGCCACCGTCGCCGCGTTCATCGCGCTCGGCGGCGTCGGCTACGCCGCCGTGAAGCTGCCGAGGAACAGCGTCGGGTCCGCACAGATCCGGGCCAAGGCGGTGACGGGTTCCAAGCTCGGCGCCAACGCGGTCACCGGCGCGAAGGTCCTCGACGGCTCGCTCGGGCCGGCCGACTTCAAGGGCGCGGCCGTCGGCCCGTCCGGTCCGCAGGGCGCGGCGGGCGTGCCCGGCATCCCGGGCGTGAACGGCAGCGCCGGCGGCAGCGGCGCCCGCGGACCAAGCGACGCGTACTACGCGTTCGATGCGACCAGCGCCGTCGACACCAAGACGCTGTCGCTGCCCCTGACCGCCGGCAAGTACACCGTCAGCGCGTCGATGCAGGCCGGGACGGCGACGGCCACCCGGACCGATGCGTCGTGCCTGCTCGACGCCGTCGCCGACGCGGCCCACACCGGCAGCGCCACGCACACCTTCCTCGCCGACGCCAGCGCCGGCCCGTCGGCGGTCGAGACGCTGCTCGCGCAGACCGTGTTCGATCTGCCCAGCGGCGGCACCGCGCGGATGGCCTGCCAGAAGACCGGCGGCAGCGCGACGTTCAGCCAGGCGCGCATCGTCGCGATCAAGGTCGCGACGCTGGGCTGAGCGCTGCGCGTCTCAGACCGCAGGCGCGTACGTCTGCAGCACCACGCCGCTCGCCAGCGCGCGCGAGTCCCGCAGCGCCAGGGTCGTGCGGTCCGGCACGTCGGGATACAGCCGCCGGCCGGAGCCCAGCAGCACCGGGAAGACCTGCAGGTGCAACTCGTCGACCAGGCCGGCGGCGAGTAGCCCGTGGACCAGCGTCCGGCTGCCGGCCACCAGGATCGGCCCGCCGTTCTCGGCCTTGATCGCCTCCACGGCGCCCATCACGCCCGATCCGACGATCATCGTGTCGTGCCAGTCGCTCGAGGTCAGTGTCGTCGATGCGACGACCTTGCGCATGGCGTTGATCTTGTCCGCGAACGCGCCGTCGCGCTGCGGCCAGGCGCCATAGAAGCCCTCGTAGGTGACGCGTCCCAGCAGCAGGACGTCCGCCGCGAGCTGCTCCGCCTCCTTGTAGGAGCCCAGCTCTTCGCTGAAGAACTCGGCCACCCAGCCGGCGTGTGCATAGCCCGGCTCGCCGCCGGGAGCCTCCATCACGCCATCGAGTGAGACGAACTCGGTGACGATCAGCTGGCGCACGCGGGCGTTCCTTCCATCGGGGTTCAGTGGCTGTGACCGCGCCCGTGCACGGTCGCCCAAGACTGCCAGGTGATGCGCAGGATCATGATCGTGATCGCGAGCGCGATCAGCGGGTCGGCGCGCGGCAGGCCGATCGCGACAACTGCCGCGGAGGCGATCACGCCGAGCGAGACGTACGCATCGGCGCGCGCGTGGTTGCCGTCGGCGATCAGCGCCGGACTGTCCAGGCGATGTCCCGCGCGCGAGCGGATCCGCGCGGCGATCAGGTTGCCGGCGTAGCCGACCGCCCCGGCCAGCGCGAGCGCGACCAGGCGCGTCGGCGCACTCGGGTGAATCAGGCGCGAGATCGCCTCGACGCCGGCGACGCAGGCCGAGATGAAGATCGCACCGACGACGCACAGCCCGGCGATCCGTTCCGCCCGCGCTGAGCGCATCACGAATGCAATCGCCAGCGGCACCGCCGTCAGCGCATCCCCGACGTTGTGGATCAGGTCGGCGAGCAGCGCGACGCTGCCCGAGGACACGAAGATGATGAGCTGGATCAGCGCCGTCACCCCGAGCGCGGCGAACGAGATGAACACCGCCCGGACGCCCTCGCGCGAGCGCTTGATCGAGTCGTGGACCAAGCCGTGCGTGTGGCCGTGGTCGTGCGCGTGCGTGTGCTCGTGGACATCGCCGGCGAGCGTCTCGTGTGCCATTCGGATCACGGTAGGGCGCGCGGGCCCAGAACGACCGAAGCCCCCGGATTCCGGGGGCTTCCAGTGGGCGATACTGGGCTCGAAGCAGCGGCCGGGACTGCGGTGAGGCGTTACCCCGCGTGCAGGCTGTGCTCGCGTGGCTGGCGCCCTCCACTCTCTCGGCAAGCGCCGAGAGGGCTGGGGGCGTGATCCCCTTCAGATCTCGTCAGCCGGTCATGGTCAGGCGCCCGCGCAGACCGCGCCAGCGCGCGACCGGCCCCAGGACGGTCGAGAGCGTCCGTAGCACCCACCAGGGTGGGGTAACGGGCCGAATCTCCTCCCCAAACTCCCGGACGGTGACCGCAAGCTGCAGCGTGCTCGGCATCCCCTTGCGATCGAGCTTGTCCTGCTCGGCGAGCGCGAAGAACGTCTCACAGAACGCCGCGCTGTCCAGCGCCGGAGCGAAGAACTGGACCGAACGGGCGGGCTCGTCGCCCTCAGCCCAGAAGCGGTGCGGCGTGTTCGCCGGTACACGGATCGAGTCTCCTGCCTGAAGGCGCGACTCGTGGCCGTCAACTTCGAAGATCAGGGTTCCGGCGCTGACCTCGGCGCCGCTTTCCTGGTGGGGATGGACGTGCAGCGGTTCACGCACGGAGGTTGAAGGGTTGACGCTTTCAATGCGCAGCAACTCCGCCGTCAGCTCGACGAAAGTCATCTCCTGGCCGGTTCTCGGATTGACGATGTGCTGACCCTTATGCGCCATGGACGCGAACGTACTCCTCAGCACGCCGCCTACCGAGCCTGCAGGCACGCGGCCCCGGTGATGAACGAGCAGCGACTACGGTCGCGCGCTGCTGCTTTGCATCGCAGCAGGAGCGCGGACAGCCGATCGAGGCTGTTGCTGTCACGCGAAAGTGGAAGCGGCGCTGCGAAACGGATGGTCCTGGTGCGCCGAACACCGGACACCGAACGACCGTTCTACCCGAGCCGGAGCGGTGGCGCACGAGAGCGGTTCGAACACGCACGGAGCATCCCGCTGGTGCGGGTAATGGCTCGTACAACGCTCGCCGGGGACGGGTATCGCTCGCGCTCGCGCGGCGTCGTGGGCACGATCGACGCCGTTCAGGGTCTACCGGCGAGTGCTGCGTGCGAGCAGCTACCGCAACGTCAGGTCCGAATCTTCGAAGACGCGTGAGCGCATGTCCGTCACGGCGTCGAGCAAACCGCTCGCCCGCAATGCCTCGCCGTGCTCAGGTTGTGACTGATACGCGTCGCGCGCGTCGGCCGACTCCCAGAACGTGGCCATGACAGCGCCGCTCTCGGTTGGCGCGACCATGCGAGCCAACACGAACGGTGTCGGGCGGCGCGCCTCAAGGTCCGCTGCCGCGGCGAGCAGCGCGTCGGTCGGGCCGTCCATCTCCAGAATCACCATCACACCCATGTGGAACCTCCTTCGCGGACGACCAGTTGCGACCGACCGTACCCGCGATAAGGCAGCAAGCGCAAACATCGAGCAGGAGACCCTTCAGACCTGGGGCAGCCGCCGAGGCCATGAAATTCGAGGGTGTTCGGCCCGAGACGATCGTCGGCCTCGTCGAGGCCCGGCGTACGACAACCGTGGCGTGCCGGTCACGGACGCACCGGAAGGAACTCCTAACGACCGGGTCCCATCACGCAAGCGAAAGGGGGTGCCAGGGCCTCCGCTCCGCGCGTGAGCCCGATCAACTTAGTACCTCGCTGCTACCTCGGCAGCCCCCACAAACGCCGGAAGCCACGCGTCTGCGGGGCTCTCGTGAGTGGGCGATACTGGGCTCGAACCTCCCCAGGGGGCTGAGGATAACTGCCCTAGCCCGTGTTTGCTGGGCTTGGGTGCTCTTGGGTGCTCTTGGATTCGCTCAGTGAAGTACCACGCGAAGTACCACGGGCGTCGTCGGGCGCGAACGCCGACTCGACCAACTGCGCCTCGTGCGGGCTCGGGGCGTAGTCCGCGTAGATCTGCGTCGTCGCGATGTCGGCGTGCCCCATCCACTCCTGCAGCGTGCGCATCGGGACGCCGGCCGATGCCATGCGCGTTCCGAATGTGTGTCGTAGGTCGTGGAATCGGTGCCCGTCGAGGTGCGCGGCCTTGAGCGCCGTTCGGTAGCGGCGCATGATGGCGGCGGCGTCCTGCGGGCCGCCCGTGTCCAGGTCGGGAAACACGAGGTCGTGGTCCGCGGTCCACTCGGACGCCTTGAACAGCCGGTCAAGCTCGCCCGCAACGCGGTCTGCCAGCGGAACGCTCCGCGACCCCCGCCGAGACTTCGGGACCGTGAAGCCGACCTGCACGCCGTTCGCGTCGCGCTTGTTAGAGAACGTGCGTCGGATGCGGACCCTTCCGGCAGGCCAGTCGACGTCGCCCCAGCGCAGCGCGACGAGTTCGCCCTGGCGCAGCCCGGTCATCGCAGCCGTCAGGTACATCGCCGCGTCCTGCTGGCGGTACGTGCCAGCCTCTGCAGCACTGACGAGCGCGTCGACTTCGATCAGGTCAAGGAACCGGATCTCGGTCACGGCCGGAACGGCAGGCAGGCTCGCCCCCTCGCACGGGTTGAATGACGCCCACCGCCGACGCGGACCCTTCGCGTAGTTGAACAGCGCCGACAACGTGCCGACGTAGTTGCGGATCGTCTTTGGGCTCAGGTTGTCCCGCTCTAGCACGCCGATGAAGTCCTCGACGTCCTCGGCCGTGACGGATGCGGCGGACTTCGATCCGAGCACCGGGCCGATGCGAACCGTGAGTGCGCTGCGCACGGCGATGATGGTCGACGGCT